>JADGHX010000110.1 GCA_019683695.1 Steroidobacteraceae bacterium | reverse complement strand
TCGTTGTAGAGCGCAACACCCATGAGCAGTATCAGCAGCGCGATACCCACCTGCTGACCGAATGCCTGCACACGCTCCGAGAGCGGACTGCCCTTCAGCCACTCCGCGAGCTGAAAGACCACCTGTCCGCCATCGAGGATCGGAATCGGCAGCAGGTTCAGGAAACCGAGACTGAGCGAGATCAGCACGAGGAACTGCAGGAACGACGTCACGCCGTCGTGCGCGGACTCTCCGGCGAACTCGGCAATCGACAGCGGCCCGTTCAGGTTCTTGAGCGAGACATTGCCCATCACCATGCGCCACACCAGGCGCGCCTGGAGCATCGTCATGTCCCACGCTTCCTGCGCCGCAAGGCCGAGGGCCGATGCCGCATTCAGCTTGTTGATGACGAGCATCTCCGGCGGCACGGGCGCATCGACCCGGCGCACGCCGAGATACGCCACGCTCTGGCCACCGCTTTCCATGCGGCCGAGCGTAACGCGCACCTGGTGCACGCTCTCACCGCGGCGCACCTCGACAGGCATCGAATCGCCGGGCTTGGCGGCTGCGATCACGGCCAGCACATCGCGGAAATCCGAGACCGGCTTGCCGCCGATGGCGGTGATGCGATCGCCCTTGCGCAGGCCCGCCTTGGCGGCCGGGCCGTTCTCGACGACCTTCCCGATGACGGGCGGCAGCGGCGGCGCCCAGAAGTCGAACCCGAGCCCGGTGAAGAGCGCAGCGGGCTCGGTGAGCTTGCGGCGCGCCTCGCCATCGCCGACCGAGAGCGTGACGGTGCGCGTGACCCCGTCCTTGCCGCGCACGGTCAGCGTCGCGGCACCATTCGCACTGATGGAATCGAGCAGGCCAAAAACGACATCGCGGCGACCGTTCACCGGTTCGCCGTCGATGCTGAGGATCTCGTCACCGGAGCGAAGCCCTGCGCGCGCGGCGGGCGTGATCGATTGCTGATCGCCCGTTTGCGTGGTCTGGACCACCTCGCCGACCACGGCTTTCGTGTCCTGCGTCTCGCCGCGGTACCAGAGCATTCCCCACAGCACGAGGATCGCGAACACGATGTTGAACGCGGGGCCTGCGAGCAGCACGAGGATGCGCTGCCAGGGGGGTTTGCGGGTGAAGGAGCGGGGAAGCTCGGCCGGTGGCACCGGCCCTTCGCGCTCATCGAGGAGCTTCACGTAGCCGCCGAGTGGCAGCACGGCCACAGAATAGACCGTGCCGTCGCTCCCCTGACGCTCGATGAGCGGCTTGCCGAAGCCGACGGAGAAGCGCAGAACCTTGAAGCCGAGGCGGCGCGCGACCCAGAAGTGGCCGAACTCGTGCACCGTGACGAGCAAGCTCACGGCCACGATGAACCACAGTGCGTACCAGGCAATATTCATGCGTGAGCCCCTCGCTCGCGACTTTGCAGGGTGGGGATGCGCTCGCGAGCGAGTCGCCGTGCTTCCGCGTCCGCCCCCAGCACTTCGTCCAGTCCGCGCACGGGCCCGCCAGTCATTCTTGCGAGCACGGCCTCAGAGACTCTGGCGATATCCAGAAAGTTCAACCGGCGCTCCAGGAACGCCTGCACGGCTACCTCGTTCGCAGCGTTCAGTATGGCGGGCGAGAGCCCGCCGGCCCGGGCCGCAGTCTGCGCGAGCGCGAGACAGCGGAACCGCTCGACATCGGGTGCGCAGAATTCGAGCCGCGCCGCCCGGATCAGGTCGAGGAATTCTACACCCGAGGAGAGCCTCTCAGGCCATGCGAGGGCGTAGGCGATGGGTGTGCGCATGTCCGGCGAGCCGAGCTGCGCGAGCACGGAGCCGTCGATGTACTCGACCAGCGAATGCACGATGCTTTGCCGGTGCACCACGACTTCGACCTGCGAAGGATCGAGGCCGAACAGCAACACGGCCTCGATGAGCTCGAGCCCCTTGTTCATCAGCGTGGCCGAGTCCACGGAGATCTTGCGGCCCATCACCCAGTTCGGATGTGCGCAGGCCTGCTCCGGTGTGCATGCCGCGAGCCGTTCCATCGGCCAATCGAGGAAGGGTCCGCCTGAGGCGGTGAGCAGCACGCGGCGCACACCCTTCGGCGACTCGCCAGTGCGCGCATTCGCAGGAAGGCACTGGAAAATGGCGCTGTGCTCGCTGTCGACGGGCAGCAGCGTTGCGCCGGATTCCCGAGCGGCAGCGATCAGCAGCGGCCCCGCCATGACGAGCGATTCCTTGTTCGCAAGCAGGAGACGCTTGCCCGCTTTCGCTGCGGCAAAGGTGGAACGCAAGCCCGCCGCACCCACGATCGCGGCCATCACGTAGTGCGCTTCCGGAAGTGAGGCCACTTCGACCAGCGCACTTTCGCCGGCGAGCACGCGCGTGCCTGTACGGCCTGCGCGCGCGAGACGCTCGTTCAATTCCGGAACCGCGGTTTCATCCGCGAGAACGGCATAGTCCGGACGCCAGCGGATCACCTGATCGGCAAGCTTCGCAGCATTGCGATTGGCGGCGAGCGCAACCACGCGGAAACGATCCGGATGCCGGGCGAGCACATCGAGCGTGTTCTCGCCGATGGAGCCGGTAGAGCCCAGAACGGCTACGCCAATCACGGCGAGACTCCGAGCGTGACCAGGCCCAGGAAGAGAACGGGTGCCGCACCTGTCACGCTGTCGATGCGGTCCATGACGCCACCGTGGCCGGGAAAGAGCGTACCGCTGTCTTTCACGCCGGCAAAGCGCTTGAGCAGGCTCTCAGTGAGGTCTCCGACGATGGAGAATGCAACCGCGGCAATACACAGCGGCACGAAACGCGCCGCCGGAATATCGAACCAGCCGCTACCGATCAGCGCCACGACCGCACTGGCCACGGTGCCGCCTGCAACACCTTCCCACGTCTTGCCGGGCGATACCTTGGGTGCGAGGCGCGTGTGACCATAACGACGCCCGACGAAGAATGCGCCGATGTCGGCGACCCACACCAGAATCAATGCGAACAGCACCCACTCGGCGCCACGCACGAAATCCAGCCGCATGCGTGTGAGCGCAAGCCACGCGGGCACCAGCGCGAGCACACCCGCAAGCGCGGCGGACCACCACGACACGCGTCGCGGCGCGAACACCACCCATGCAAGCGCGATGATCCACCACGCGAGCGCCACGAACAGGAGCGCGTCGCGCCCCGCGGGTTGGGCAGTGAGCTGCCAGATGACCGGGAGCAGCACAGCGATGAGCGCAACGTACAGCAGACGAAAAGCGATGCCGGATGCGTGCAGGAAGGCGGACCATTCCCACGCACCCGCAAGCACGATGAGTGTGAGCGCGATGACGGTGGCGATCGGCGGCAGCCACAACAGCACGGCCAGCAGGATGGCGACGAGCACGACCGCGGTCGTGACGCGTTTCCGGAGACCCTCCGCCATTCCGCTGCTAACCGCCACCCTGGACGACACGCTGCTGGGCGCCGACAAGGCCGAAGCGGCGCTCGCGCGCGGCGAAGTACGCGAGGGCCGCTTCGAACTCGGCACGATCGAAATCCGGCCAGAGCTTGTCCGTGAAATAGAGCTCGGTGTACGCCAGATTCCACAGCAGGAAATTGCTGATGCGCTTCTCGCCGCCCGTGCGGATGAAAAGATCCGGATCCGCGAGCGTGAGGTCGTCGAGCACACCGAGCGCAAGCGCGGAGCTCACCTCACGCTCGGTGATGTCCTCCGGCCGCAGCGCACCTTGAGCACACTGCTTTGCGAGCTTCTGAACGGCCTGCACCACGTCCCAACGCCCCCCGTAGCTGACTGCGACCTGCACTTGCAGACCCGTGTTCGCCGCAGTCTGCTCTTCGGCGGCGGCGATGCGCGCCTGCAGGCGCACGGATAATGCCGTGCGATCGCCGATGACGCGAATGCGCACGTTGTTCTCGTGCAGCTCGGCGACTTCGCGGTCGAGCGCCTCGACGAACAGGCCCATGAGACTCGAGACCTCCTCGGCCGGGCGGCGCCAGTTCTCGCTCGAGAACGCAAACAGCGTCAGCGCCTCGATGCGGTGTTTCACGCATTCCTCGATGGTCATGCGCACGGCGCCGAGGCCGCTCTTGTGACCGGCGGCGCGCGGCTGGCCGCGCGCGGCGGCCCAGCGCCCATTCCCATCCATGATGATCGCGATGTGGCGCGGCAGGATCATCGCATCCCCGCGTCGTGTTGCAGTGGCCTCCATCGGCGTGCGGCGGCTCCAGGCGCTTCAGGCGGCCTAGACCTGCATGATCTCCTTTTCCTTGGCCGCCAGCAGCTGATCGACCTCGGCGATGTACTTGTCGGTGAGCTTCTGGATCTCGGCCTCGGCCCGGCGCTCGTCATCCTGCGAGATGAGCTTTTCCTTGAGCGCCTCCTTCACATCGCTCATCACGTCGCGACGCACGTTGCGCACGGCCACGCGCGCATTCTCGGCGTCGTGACGCAGCACCTTCGTGATGTCCCGCCGGCGCTCCTCGGTGAGCGGCGGCATGGGGATGCGGATCACCGTGCCCGCCGTCATCGGCGTAAGTCCCAGGTCCGACTTGAAGATGGCCTTCTCGATCGCCTGCACCATTGCCTTCTCCCAGGGGGAGATCACGAGCGTGCGGCCGTCCTCGACGCTGATGCTCGCCACCTGCTGCAGCGGCACGTCCGAGCCGTAGTAGTCGACCTTCAGATGTTCGACGAGACTCGGGTGCGCGCGCCCGGTGCGCAGCTTGCGGGTATCGGCGGCAAAGGTCTGCACGCATTTCGCCATGCGTGTGTTGGCGTCCTTCTTGATGTCTTCGAGCATGGTCCGACTCCTGTGATCAGTCGAACGAGTGTCACTCGAACGTGACCAGCGTACCGACGTCCTCGCCGCGCACCACGCGCGGCAGATCGCCGGGATTGTTGAGATTGAACACGCGCAGCGGAAGGCGGTTGTCGCGGCACATGACCACGGCCGTTGCGTCCATCACGTTCAGCTTGTCCGCCAGCACCTTGTCATACGTGAGGCGCGGGTAGCGCGTGGCGTTGGGGTTGCGCACGGGGTCGTCCGAATACACGCCGTTCACCTTGGTGGCCTTCAGCAGCACGTCGGCGTTGATCTCGATCGCCCGGAGCGCCGCGGCCGTGTCCGTCGTGAAGAACGGGTTGCCGGTGCCGGCCGCGAAGATTACGACGCGGTCCTTCTCCAGGTGACGCACGGCACGCCGGCGGATGTAATCCTCGCACACCTGATTGATGCGGATGGCGGACATCACGCGCACGTGCAGGCCGAGACTCTCGAGCGCATCCTGCATGGCGAGGGCGTTCATCACCGTGGCGAGCATGCCCATGTGATCGGCCGTCACGCGGTCCATGCCCGCGCGGGCGAGCCCCGCACCGCGGAAGATGTTGCCGCCGCCGATGACGACCGCAACCTTGGTGCCCATCGTGACGAGCTCCTGCAGCTCGCCGGCGATGCGCTTCAGCACGGCAGGCTCGATTCCGTAATCGCCCTGCCCCATCAGCGCCTCGCCGGAGAGTTTCACGAGGACGCGCTTGTATCGGGGTTCAGCCACTGCGTTCATGGGAGCTACGGGACTGTTTCGGTTGTTCGGCGCTATTCAATACGAAAAACCCCGCCGTAGCGGGGTTTTCCGGGTGGACGAAGCCTTCAGTGCTTGACCGCTCCGTCGCCGCCCTTGTCACTGCCTTTCACCTGCTTCATGACCTCGGCGACGAAATCCTCCTGCTTCTTCTCGATGCCGGCGCCGACCTCGAAGCGCTCGAAGGCGGTCACCCTGGCATTCGCCGTCTTCAGGAGCTTCTCGATGGTGACGTCCGGGTCCTTCACGAACGCCTGACCGGCGAGCGTGATCTCGCCCAGCGTCTTGCGCAGGCGACCCTCGACCATCTTCGCCACGATGTCAGCGGGCTTCGGCTTGCCGCTCGCCTGCGCTTCGTTCTGCGCCTGCTCGGTGAGGATGGCGCGCTCCTTTTCCACCACGTCCGCCGGGACGTCCGCCACCGTGAGGTAGCGCGGGTTGCTGGCGGCCACGTGCATGGCGAGGTCGTACGCGAGGGAGACATCACCGCCTTCCACCGCCACCAGCGCACCGATGCGCGTACCGTGAACGTAGGCGCCCAGGTGCGTGGGCGCGCTGAGCGTGGTGAAGCGGCGGACCGTGATGTTCTCGCCGATCTTCGCCACGAGCGCGCGGCGCCGCTCGTCGAGGGTCTCACCACTTTCGAGCTTCGCAGCGAGGAGCGCCTCGAGCGACTCGGGCTTCGCCGTGGCGGCGAGCGTCGCCGCCGCCTGCGCGAACGCGCGGAAATCCGCTTCGCGCGCGACGAAGTCCGTCTCGCAGTTCACCTCGACCATCACGCCCGAGCGGCCGTCCGCCGACTTCTCGAGCACGATGACGCCTTCGGCGGCGACGCGGGAGGCTTTCTTGTCCGCCTTCGCGAGCCCCTGCTTGCGCATGAGATCCGCCGCGGCGTCCAGGTCGCCCTTGGTCTCCACCAGGGCCTTCTTGCACTCCATCATCCCCGCGCCGGTCCGCTCGCGGAGCTGCTTCACCGCCTCTGCCGTAATGTTCATCAGAAATCCTCCCGCGGCCCTCACGGCCGGGACTGTGGGGCCTGCCCGATGGGGCCGACTCCGCGTTCAACACTGGCCCTGTGCGACGGCGCAGCCGCCAGCCCTGGGCGCTCCGGCAAGAGGCACGCCTCGTGCCGGTGGATTGTTTTGCGCGGGGCCGGAACAACCGCCCCGCGCCTTGACACTGCATCGCGCCGCCAGGACCTCACGCCTGCCGGCCGGGACCGGGAAAGGAATCGCCGCAGGCGAGCTTTCCCGGTCAGCTGTCAGCGGCCGTCGCGCTTGCGACGCGCACCGCTGTCGCCCGCGCCGGGCCGGCGCAGGGTGCCGCCCGAGGGGGCCTGGGCCGCGACGGACGCGGCCACGGCCTCGAGGGCCTCTTCGCCGTCGTCCAGATCATCGAACTCCCCACCCTCTGCGCCAGCGCCTTCCGCCGCGGGCACGCGCGCCGGGCCGGGACGGCGCCGTGGCGGCGCCTTCTTGCGGGCGGGTGCGGCTTGCCGCGGCTTGCCGCGAGCCGTCTTCTTGCGCGGGTTGCCCGACTCGTCGAGCTCGACGAACTCGTCTTCGCCGACCGCGACGGCCGGAACGGACTGCTTGCCCTCGAGCACCGCGTCTGCGATGCCGGCGGCGTAGAGCTGGATGGCGCGCATGGCGTCATCGTTGCCGGGGATCACGTAATCGACGCCATCCGGCGAGCAGTTGGTGTCGACCACCGCCACCACCGGAATGCCGAGCTTCTTCGCTTCGTGCACGGCGATCTGCTCGTGGCCCACGTCCACGATGAACAGGGCATCCGGCAGCGACTCCATCTCCTTGATGCCGCCGAGGCTCTTCTCGAGCTTCTCCTGCTCGCGGCGCAGCTGCGTGGCTTCCTTCTTGCCGCGCTTCTCGAGCGCACCGCTCGCGGCCATCTCGGCGATCTCGCCGAGACGCTTGATGGATTGGCGGATGGTCTTGAAATTCGTGAGCATGCCGCCCAGCCAGCGCTGGTTCACGTACGGCATGCCGCAGCGGGTGGCTTCGGCCTGAATGGCCTCGCGCGCCGAGCGCTTCGTGCCCACGAAGAGCACGCGACCGCCATCGGCGACGACGCTCTTGATGAAGTTCGCAGCCTCCGCATACATGGGCTGCGTCTTCTCGAGGTTGATGATGTGGATACGGTTACGTTCACCGAAGATGTAAGGCGCCATCTTCGGGTTCCAGAAGCGGGTCTGATGTCCGAAATGGACTCCCGCCTCCAGCATCTGTCGCATGGACACGCCGGCCATCGTCAATTCTCCTGTCTGGGTTGGGCCTCCGCGCGACCCCGAGCGGCCATCCGGATCAACGTGTTGAAGCACCGTGTGTCCGGACACCCAGCCGCAAGGTTGTCGGTTGCGCGTGTGGGTTGTTTGCCAAAAAAGGCCGCGCTTTATACCATGAAGACCCCATCGGAACAACGTCTTACGCGACCCCCCGGAATGGGTCTTCGCGCGGGCTGAAGATCACGGGTTGCAAGGTCCTCGATGCACGTCACCATCAAGACTCCGGAAGAACAGGAAAAGATGCGGGTTGCCGGCCGCCTCGCCGCCGAGGTGCTCGACATGATCGAGCCCTACGTGGTCCCCGGCGTCACCACCGAAGAGCTCGACCGCATCTGTCACGACCATATCGTGAACGTGCAGAAGGCCATCCCGGCGAACGTGAACTATCGCGGCTTCCCGAAGACGATCTGCTCGTCCGTGAATCACGTGGTGTGCCACGGCATTCCGAACGACAAGCGCCTGAAGAGCGGCGACATCCTCAACATCGACGTCACCGTCATCAAGGATGGCTTCCACGGCGACACGAGCCGCATGTACTACGTGGGCAAGGTGGCACCGCATGCGATACGGCTGAGCGAAGCGTGCCACGAGGCGATGTGGCGCGGCATCCGGCAGGTGCGCCCTGGCGCGCGGCTCGGGGACATCGGCCACGCGATCCAGCAGTTCGTGGAGGAGCAGAACTACTCCGTCGTGCGTGAGTACTGTGGCCACGGCATCGGCCGCATCTATCACGAGGACCCTCAGGTCCTGCACTACGGCGAGCCCGGCACCGGCCTCGAGCTGAAGCCGGGCATGACCTTCACCATCGAGCCCATGGTGAACGCGGGCAAGCGCCATGTGCGCCTGCTGCCGGATGGCTGGACTGTCATCACCAAGGACCACTCGCTTTCAGCGCAGTGGGAGCACACAGTGCTCGTCACGGAGACGGGATACGAGGTGCTCACTCTCGGCGCGCGCCAGCAGCGACACTGATCGCCGCGCGCGCTGCTCACAGTCTCAACGCATGGTGGGAGATTCCGAACTGCTGGACGAGTACTTGCCGAGCGCGCCGCGTCCGGCACCGTGGCCGCTCCTCGCCCGCATTCCCACCCTGCTCGCCGAAGCCGGCGGATCCCCGTCGGCGTATCGCGAGCTGTTGAAGCAGGCACACGACGATCTCAAGACGCGCTTCTTCGCGGAAGAATCGGTCGAAACGCTCGTGCACGCGCGCGCCCAGCTCGTCGACGCGGTGCTGCGCGAGATCTGCCGCATCAAGTTCGGGCCGGAAGCCACGAGCTGGGCCCTCGTCGCCGTGGGCGGCTACGGGCGTGGCGAGCTGCATCCCTGCTCGGATATCGATCTGCTGCTCCTCGTGCCCGCCCCGCTCGAGGCGGAGGGCCGCGGGCGCGTCGAGCAGTTCGTCGCCTTCCTGTGGGATATCGGGCTCGAGGTCGGGCACAGCGTGCGCACCGTGGCGGATTGCGCCAGCGAAAGCGCAGCCGATGTGAGCGTGATGACCACGCTGCTCGAGGCCCGGCTCATCAGCGGCAACGCGCAGCTCTTTGCGGAAATGCGCACCGCCCTCGCGCCGGATCGCATCTGGCCGGTGAAGGAATTCTTCGAAGCCAAGGTGCGCGAGCAGGCCGAGCGTCATCTGAAGGCGAACGACACCGCGTACAACCTCGAGCCCAACGTCAAGACCGGCCCCGGTGGCTTGAGGGACATCCAGACCATCGCGTGGGTGGCCAAGCGCCACTTCGGCGCGGACACGCTGGATGAGCTCGCGACGCACGGGTTTCTCACGCCGGCGGAGCTGCGCCGCCTGAAGCAGGCGCAGACCTTCCTGTGGAAGGTGCGGTTCGGCCTGCACGTGCTGACGAACCGCCACGAGGACCGGCTGCTGTTCGATCACCAGATCAGGCTCGCGCAGAGCTTCGGATACGAGGACGCGTCCTACACGCTCGCGGTGGAGCAGCTCATGCAGCGCTACTACCGCACCGTCATGGACGTGATGCTGCTCAATGAGCTGCTGCTGCAGCTCTTCCGCGAGGCGATCCTCACCGAGACCGAGCCGCCGCGTCCGCTGAATCCGCGCTTCCAGGTGCGCAGCGGCTCGCTCGAGGCCGTGAGCGATGAGGTGTTCGTGCGCACGCCCTCCGCGCTGCTGGAGCTGTTCCATCTCCTGCAGCAGCACCCGGACATCAAGGGCGTGCGCGCCTCGACGATGCGCGCGGTAGGCCGCAGCCTCTGGCTCATCGACGAGGAGTTCAGACAGAACCCGCGGCATCACCGGCTGTTCCTGGACATCCTGCGCGCGCCGGTGGGCGTCACGCACGAGTTGCGGCGCATGAACACCTACGGCGTGCTCGGCCGCTATATCCCTGCATTCGGCCGCATCGTCGGCCGCATGCAGTACGACCTTTTCCACGCGTACACCGTGGATGCGCACACGCTGTTCGTGGTGAGCAACCTGCGGCGTCTCGCCATCTCGCGATACGACCACGAGTTGCCGGAGCTGTCCCGCATCATGCAGCAGCTCCCGAAGCCGGAAATCGCGTACCTTGCCGCCCTCTTCCACGACATTGCGAAGGGCCGCGGCGGCGATCATTCGGAGCTGGGCGCGGTCGACGCGGAAGCGTTCTGTCTCGAGCAGGGTCTGTCGCGCTACGACGCGCGCCTCGTGGCGTGGCTCGTGCGCAATCACCTCGAGCTTTCGATCACCGCGCAGAAGCAGGACATCAGCGATCCGGAAGTGATCAACGCCTTCGCCAAGCGCGTGGGCGACGAGACGCACCTTGATTACCTGTACGTGCTCACGTGCGCAGACGTTCGCGGCACGAACCCGAAGCTGTGGAACTCGTGGAAGGCCTCGCTCTTTCACGAGTTCTACCAGCGCGTGAAGCGCGCGCTGCGCCGCGGCCTGGAAAGTCCCATCGATCAGGACGAGCTGATGCGCGAGACGCAGGAAGCCGCACGGCGCCTGCTCATCGACCAGCACATCCCCGAAGCGGACATCCAGCAGGCCTGGGAGCGCTTCGCACCGGCCTATTTCCTGCGGCATTCCCCGGAGGAAGTGGCCTGGCACACGCGGCTGCTCGCCGACCGGCCCGCCGGCTCCGAGGATCCGCTCGTGGCCATCGAGCCGCAGAGTGTGCGGGGCACCACGGGCGTGCTCGTGTTCGGCCGGCCGGCGCGCCATGGCTTCGCGCGCGCCACCGCGGTGCTCGATCAGCTCGGGCTCACCATCGTCGATGCCCGCATCACACCGACGGCCGATGGTTTCAGTCTCGACTTCTATCACGTGCTGGAAGATGACGGCGCGCCGATCACGGACGAAGAGCGTCAGCGCGAGATCGAGCGTGCGCTCTGGCGCTCCGTGCAGCGGCCGAACGACGCCCCGGTCGCCGTTTCACGGCGCGCGCCGCGGCAGGCACGCATGTTCAACACACCCACACAGATTTCCGTGAGCATCGACGAACGCAACCAGCGCTCCGTGCTGGAGCTGACGGCGGGCGACCGGCCCGGCCTCCTGTGCGACGTCGGCAAGGTGCTCATGGAGGAAGGCATCGAGCTGCACAACGCCAAGATCATGACCGTCGGCGAGCGCGCCGAGGACGTCTTCTACGTCACCGACCAGCAGAACCGGCCACTCACCGAAGAGGCCGCGGAACGGCTGAAAGCACGCCTGACCCAGGCGCTGGACCGCCGGCAGGCCGCATGAATCCACGTCTCAATCTCCTGCACGCGTATCCGTTCGAGCGCCTCGCGCGCCTCAAGGACGGCGTCGTCCCTCCGGCGGATCTGCCGCATATCGCCATGTCCATCGGCGAGCCGCAGCACACGCCGCCGGCGTTCATTCTCGACACCTTGCGCGAGAACCTGAACCGGCTCGGGACCTATCCCGCCACCGTCGGTCTCATCGAGCTGCGCACCGCGGCCGCGCGCTGGCTCGAGCGGCGCTTCGGCATGCCCGCGAACGCGGTGAATGCGGAAACGATGGTGCTGCCCGTGAACGGCACGCGCGAGGCGCTGTTCGCGTTTGTGCAGTGTGTGGTGGATGGGGCGAGCGATGCGCTCGTGCTGATGCCAAACCCGTTCTATCAGATCTACGAGGGCGCCACCCTGCTCGCGGGCGCTCAGCCCTATTTTCTCAACACGACGGCCGGGAGCGGCTATCTGCCCGATCTCGATGCCGTGCCCGAATCGGTGTGGCGGCGCTGCCAGCTGCTCTTTCTCTGCAGCCCGGGCAATCCCGCCGGCGCCATTGCGCCGCCGGAATACCTCATGCACGCCCTCTCGCTCGCCGAGCGACACGACTTCGTGATCGCCGCGGACGAGTGTTATGCGGAAATCTATCTCGACGAGCGCCGGCCGCCGCCCAGCCTGCTCTCGGCGGGCCTGGCGAGCGGGCGCACGCGCTTCGAGCGCTGCGTGGTGTTTCACAGCCTCTCGAAGCGCTCGAGCGTGCCGGGCCTCCGATCCGGCTTTGTTGCGGGCGACCCGGCGCTGATGGCGCGCTTTCTGCTCTATCGCACGTATCACGGCAGCGCCATGGCCGTGCCGACGCAGCTCGCGAGCATCGCGGCGTGGAACGACGACGCGCACGCCGCGCAGAACCGGCGTCTGTATCAGGAAAAGTTCGATCGGGTGCTGCCGATCCTCGCGCCGGTGCTCGATGCGCAGCGGCCGGACGGCGCGTTCTATCTATGGCTCGATGTGGGCGAGGATGACGAGCGCTTCACGCGCGAGCTCTTCGCCCAGCAGAATCTGACGGTGCTGCCGGGCAGCTACCTGGCGCGCGAGATGGATGGCATCAACCCCGGGCGCGGCCGCGTGCGCATCTCGCTGACGGCGGGCGTCGAGCAGTGTGTTGCCGCGGCGGAGCGCATCCGCGCGTTCGTCGCGGGGCGCAAATAAGGGCGTACGGCCCCGCTGATCCGCGCTGCCGCGGGCGCCTTCGGCACGCGCGCGATGGGGACACCCTGCAAACGAGCGCTGGACGGATGCGTCATGCACCGGCACCATTGCGCGCCTGGTTGATTGTGAAAAATCGCATGGGGCCCATTGCTTCTCGGACAACGAGGCTCGTGGCCCGCCGCACCCGGCGTGACTTCGCGCCGGTGCCGTGATTTCGACGATTTGCGCTGAACACACCCATGAACGACCTGCAAGCCACCATCGAGGCCGCATTCGAGCGGCGCGCACAGATCACGCCCGCGAATGCGGATGCGAGCCTGCTCAAGGCCATCGACGACTGCATCGAGCTGCTCGATTCCGGGCGCGCCCGCGTGGCCGAGAAGCGCAACGGCCAGTGGGTGGTGAACGAATGGCTGAAGAAGGCCGTCCTGCTGCACTTCCGCACGCATGACAACAAGGTGGTCGAGGCAGGCTACACGCGCTTCTACGACAAGGTGCCGCTCAAATTCCAGCACGCCACGGAGGAACAGCTCCGTGCCGACGGCGTTCGCGTCGTGCCGCACGCCATCGCTCGCAAGGGGGCCTACATCGCCCCGAACACCGTGCTGATGCCGAGCTACGTCAACATCGGCGCCTATGTGGACAGCGGCACGATGGTGGACACCTGGGTCACGGTCGGCTCCTGCGCGCAGATCGGCAAGAACGTGCACTTGTCCGGCGGTGTGGGCATCGGCGGTGTGCTGGAGCCTCTGCAGGCGGCGCCGACCATCATCGAGGACGACTGCTTCATCGGCGCGCGCTCGGAGGTGGTCGAGGGCGTCATCGTCGAGCAGGGCTCGGTGCTCTCGATGGGCGTGTTCATCGGTCAGGCCACGCGCATCTACGACCGCGCCACCGGCCAGATCTATCGCGGGCGCGTGCCGGCCGGCTCCGTGGTGGTGCCGGGCACGCTGCCTTCCGAAGACGGCAAGTACGGGCTCTACTGCGCAGTCATCGTGAAACGCGTAGACGAGCAGACCCGCAGGAAAACGTCGATCAACGAGCTGCTGCGCAGCGTGGAGTAATCGCATGCGCCTGTTCTCCCGGCTGATGCCTCGCGAGGGCCGCTTCTTCACCTTTTTCGATCAGCACGCGGAGTACGTGTTTCAGAGCAGCGTCACGCTGGTCGACCTGCTGCGCAACTTCGACGACCCGGAGAGCCGTGCGGCGCGCATCGCGCGGATACTGGAGCTCGAGCATGCGGCCGATCGCGTCACCCGCGATACCGTCTCCCTGCTCCACAAGACGTTCGTCACGCCGCTCGACCGCGACGACATTCATCGCCTCATCTCGCGCATGGACGACGTCCTCGACCTCATTCAGGACGTGACGGAAGCCCTGCAGCTCTACGACATCCAGAGGCTCACCCCGGAGGCGGTCCAGCTCGCCGAGCTGCTGCAGGAGTGCTGCCAGCGCATGCAACAGGCGGTGCGTCACCTCTCGACGATGGAGGACTCGGCGCAGGTGCTGAAGCTCTGCCATGAGATCGACGGCCTCGAGTCCGAGGCAGACCGGGTGATGCGCACGGCGATCTCGAAGCTCTTCCGCCAGGAAGGCGACGTGCGGCAGCTGATCAAGCTCGAGACCGTGTATCAGCTGCTCGAATCCGCGACGGACCAATGCGAGAACGTCGCGAACATCATCGAAGGCGTGGTGCTCGAGCACGCGTGATGATCGCCGGTTTGTCCGCACTCACCGTGCTCGTGGTGCTGGTGGCACTCGCGCTCGTCTTCGACTTCCTGAACGGGTTCCACGACGCGGCAAACTCCATCGCCACCGTCGTCTCCACTGGGGTGCTGCGCCCGTATCAGGCGGTGATCTGGGCGGCGTTCTTCAATGTCGTGGCGATCGGCATCTTCGAGCTGCATGTGGCCGCGACGGTGGGCAAGGGCATCATCGCCTCGGAGTTCGTCGACACGCAGGTGATCTTCGGCGCGCTGATCGGCGCCATCGCGTGGAATCTCATCACCTGGTACTACGGCATCCCCTCCAGCTCCTCGCACGCGCTCATCGGCGGCATGGTCGGCGCGGCGATGGCCAAGGCCGGCACCGAGCCGCTCATCATCCCCGGAATCCTGAAGGTCGCGGCGTTCATCGTGATCTCGCCGGTGCTGGGGTTCCTCCTGGGTGCGCTCATCATGGTGGCCGTGTCCTGGATCTTCTTCCGTTCATCGCCCCACCGCGTG
Source organism: Steroidobacteraceae bacterium (assembly GCA_019683695.1). Lineage (GTDB taxonomy): Bacteria > Pseudomonadota > Gammaproteobacteria > Steroidobacterales > Steroidobacteraceae > JADGHX01. The sequence goes on along the minus strand of JADGHX010000110.1, from coordinate 915 downwards.
GACCAGCTCTTCCGGCGCGGGCAGCTCCTGTCCTCGGCGCTCTACAGCATCGGCCACGGCAGCAACGATGCGCAGAAGACCATGGGCATCATCTGGCTGCTGCTGATCGCGGCGGGCGTCACCACGCCGGATCACCTCCCGTTCTGGGTGATCTTCAGCTGCTATCTGGCGATCGGTCTCGGCACGCTCTTCGGCGGATGGCGCATCGTGAAGACGATGGGACAGAAGATCACCAAGCTGCGTCCCGTGGGCGGCTTCTCCGCGGAAACCGGCGGCGCCATCACGCTGTTTCTCGCCTCCACGCTCGGCGTGCCGGTCTCGACGACCCACACGATCACCGGCGCGATCATCGGCGTCGGCTCGTCGCAGCGGGTGTCTGCTGTGCGCTGGGGCGTGGCCGGAAACATCGTCACGGCCTGGATCATCACGATGCCCGCCGCGGCGATCATCGCCGCAGCGGGCTGGTGGCTCGGCGGCTGGGTGCTCGCGCCCTGACCGGCCTCAGGTGTGGGTGATCTGCGCCGCCTCGGAGGCTGGCGGGATCGCACCCGCATCCTGCCCCATCGATTGCACGTGCCGCGCCACGTTGCGCGCGTGGTCCCCGATGCGCTCGAGGGACTTCAGCACGAACGCCGCCTCCAGCGTCACGTCGAAGTGACGCGGATCTTCCATTGCACGCGTGAGCAAGCGTCGCAGCCCGGCCGTGTACTCCTCATCCAGCTCGCGATCGCGAGCGATGACTTCCGCGGCCGTTGACGCCTCGATGCGGTCGAATGCATCGAGCGCCATGCGCAACAGGCTCACGGCCAGACGCGCAAGATGACGCGCGTCTCTCGCGGTCGCGTGGCCGGGGCGCCCGTGGCGGCCCAGCACCGTGCGCGCGATCTTCTTGGCTTCGTCGCCCGCCCTCTCGAG
>JADGHX010000109.1 GCA_019683695.1 Steroidobacteraceae bacterium | reverse complement strand
TTGTAGCGCGGTCTGGTGGGCTCGGATATTTTTATAAGACACCGCCGCCTGAACGCGGGTGTGTCGTTCCTTTCGTCGCGCGCCCTCCGGTTCCGGAGGGCGCGCTCGTATCCAGCTCTGGTATTGAGGGGTTTGATGAACACCGGACTGCGGGGCGTGATGGCGGTTCTGTTGGTTGCGGGTGTCTCCGCCACTTCACTCGTGCATGCCCAGAGCTCCAGTCCCGCGCCGGACGGAGCCGAAGTCTTCAAACGCGCGTGCGCGGGGTGCCACGTAGAGCAGGCGGCGCAGCCCGCCGTTGCACTCGGCCCGCTCGGTCCCCCGCCCGGTGCGCTCGCGCCGAAGGCATTGCCACCGGAGCGACTGCGCGTCTTCACGCCCGAGGCGATCCTCACCACGCTCACCACCGGCAAGATGCAGGCGCAGGCTGCTGCCCTCACGGATGCGGAGCGCCGCGCCGTTGCGGAATTCGCAAGTGGGCAGACGTTCAGCGCCGCCGCCGAGGCGCGCACGAACAGCATGTGCAAGGACAACACCCGCATGGGCGACATCACACGCATGCCGCAGTGGAACGGCTGGGGCAACGGTGTGAAGAACGTGCGGTACCAGTCGAAGGAGCAGGGCGGTCTCACGGCGGCGGATCTGCCGCGGCTCAAACTGAAGTGGGCGTTCGGCTACGCGAATATCGCCTCGGCGCGCGCGCAGCCGATCGTGGCCGGCGGGCGGCTTTTCGCCGCCAGCGAGAACACGGAGGTGCATGCCCTCAACGCGAAGACCGGCTGCACGTACTGGACCTTCAAGGCGAAGTCCGGCGTGCGCTCGGCCATGTCCGTAGGTCCGTACAAGCTGCCGAACGGCAAGTCGGGGCAAGCGCTTTTCTTTGGTGACACGCGCGCGAACGTCTATGCGCTCGATGCGCAGACGGGTGAGCAACTGTGGACGGTGAAGGCGGATTCGCATCCGCTTGCCGGCATTACGGGTGCACCTGTGGTGTACGGCGGCCGCGTGTTCGTGCCGATTCAGGGCATCAGTGAAGAAGGCCAGGGCGCGAACAACAACTACGCGTGCTGCACGTTCCGCGGCAGTCTCACGGTGCTCGACGCCAACACGGGCGCGCTGGTCTGGAAAACGTACACCGTTGCCGAGCCACGTCCACGCGGCAAGACCGCAGCGGGCGTGGAAGTGTTCGGGCCCGCAGGCGGCAGCATCTGGGCGTCGCCGACGATCGACGAGAAGCGCGGGCTGGTCTACGTGGCGACCGGCAATGGCTTCGCGGATCCGCCGCAGCCCACCACTGATGCGGTGCTGGCACTGGACATCCACACCGGCGCGATCAAGTGGAAGCAGCAGATGCAGCCCAACGACAGTTGGGCGATGGGCTGCAAGGCGAAGAACCCGGATAACCCGGCGTGCCCCGGCGAGCTCGGGCCGGACTACGACTTTTCCGCGCCACCCGCGCTCGTCACCGTGAAGGGTCGCGATCTCATCGTGTTACCGCAGAAGTCCGGGCTTGCCTACGCGCTCGATCCGGATGCGGGCGGCAAGCTCGTGTGGACGTATCGCATCGGCAAGGGCAGTGGACTTGGCGGTCAGTGGGGCGGTGCGAGTGACGGTGAAAACGTCTACTTCGGCACTGCGGACCTGCTGACGCCCACACCCGGTGGCATGCATGCGGTGCGAGCGCTGGATGGCAAGCCCGTCTGGACAGCGCCGCCGCAACCGAAATTGTGCGAGGGCAAGCCCGGATGCGTGGCGGGCCAGGGCGGACCGCTCACCGTGATTCCGGGCGCCGTGCTGAACGCTGGCCATGATGGCGGCCTGCGCGCGTACTCCACGAAGGACGGCTCGATTCTCTGGACGTACAACACGCACCGCGATTACCAGACGGTGAACGGCGTTCACGCCCACGGTGGCAGCATGGATAGCGCCGGTCCCATCGTCGTGGACGGCATGCTGTACATCAACTCCGGCTACGGCGGCCTCATCGGCGTGCCGGGCAACGTGCTGCTCGCGTTCGGGCTGGATTAGCTCACGCGCGTCCCGAGCCTGCGCACGTCATTCGACGTGCCGCATCGCGCCCGGCGACCGCGTTGTCGTCCGGGCGCGATGCGCGTGCGCAGGGGCGCATGAGGAGGAAAGCCTTGGCCAGGGACATCAGTGCGGCGGTTCGCGAGATCTGCCTGTCGTTTCCGGAAGCGGAAGAGGTCGGGTCGCACGGCTTTCCGAACTTCCGCGTGCGCGGCAAGACCTTCGCCATGTACGTGGTGAATCACCACGGCGATGGCCGCATTGCGCTGTGGCTGCGCTCGCCGCCGGGAGCACAGGAAGTGCACGTGAGAGGCGAGCCGAAGCGCTTCTTCGTGCCGCCATATGTCGGGCCGCGAGGCTGGCTGGGTGTGCAGCTCGACAAGGGTCTTTCGTGGAAGCGCATCGCCGTGCTCGTGCGCGAGGCGTATGAGCACGTGGCGCCGCCGAAGCTCGCGGCGTCCATCGGCAAGACCCTCGAGATCCGGCCGCCCACCGTCAAACCCGGCGCCACCGAGATCGACCCCATGCGCTCCAGACGTGCGCAGGCGGTGCTCGCACGCCTGCGCAAGATCTGCCTGGCGTGGCCGGAAACATCCGAAGGCCTGCAATTCGGGAAACCGATCTGGCGCGCAGGGCGCAAGGGATTCGCGCTCGCCTACTACAATGCCGGGCGGCTGAAGCTGGCGTTCTGGGTCGGTGTGGACCGGCAGGCGCTCCTCACGGCGGACAAACGATTCACCCTGCCCAAATACATCGGCCACAACGGCTGGATCGAGCTCGATGTGCACGAATCCTGCGACTGGGACGAAGTGCGCGGCCTGGCCTTCGACAGCTACCGGCACTTCGCCCTCAAGCGGATGCTCGGCGCGCTGCAACGGTAAGGCGCTTTCCGCGCAGAGCGCGCGTTCGCAAGCACACGCGGTTCCACCGGCCAGGCCCGGCATCAGTCAACGCCTTCATCATGAAAGACCAGAGGACAGCATGACGATCAAACGACTCGAGGTGGGCCCGCGCATGAGCCAGGCCGTGATACACAACGGCACGGTATATGTGGCAGGGCAGGTCGCGCCGAACCCGAAGGGCGCGTCGGTGAAGGGTCAGACCGAGCAGATTCTCAGGCAGATCGACACGCTGCTGGCCGCAGCCGGCACGGACAAATCGAAGCTGCTGTCGGCCAACATCTGGCTCGCCGACATGTCCACGTTTGGCGAGATGAACGCCGCGTGGGATGCGTGGGTGGCCCCGGGGAACACGCCGGCGCGCGCCACCGTGGAAGCGAAGCTCGCTTCGCCTGACTACAAGGTTGAGATTGCCGCCATCTGCGCGGTGTAAGGGTTTCTCAACCGAACTGGTACGACGCCATCGCGATACCCCACACCACGTCGAGCAGCGCTCTGCGGCCGGCACTGGTGCCGGCCGCACCGGCGGCCACCATCAGCGGAATGAGATGATCCTCGCGCGGATGAGCGAGCCTCGCTCCCGGCGCCTGTTGCCAGCTGGCGAGGCGCTGGGCGCGAGAGGCTGCATCGGGGTCTGCGACGACGTCCGTCAGCCAGCGTTCGAATTGCTCGGACACGGGGCCGGCGCTGGGGCTCGAGAACAACATGCGCAGATTGTGATAGCTCAGGCCGCTGCCCAGGATGAGCACGCCTTCATCCCGCAGCGGCTCGAGCGCCGCGCCCATCTCCAGATGCTCGCGTGCGTCCAGGGTCGAGCGCAGGGACAGCGACACCACCGGGATGCTCGCATCCGGATACATGAGGGCCAGCGGAACGAACGTCCCGTGATCGAATCCGCGCTCGGCGTTCTCACGCACGGTGATGCCCGCTTGTCTCAGGAGCGTAGCGACCCGATAGGCGAGCTCGGGTGAGCCCGGCGCCGGGTACTTCACGCGATACGTGTGCGGCGGGAAGTTGTAGTAGTCGTACACCATCGGCGGCTGCGCGGACGTGGCCACCGTGAAGTACGGTTCTTCCCAATGGCCGGAGATAGACAGGATCGCCTTCGGTGCCGTGGGCAAGGTGGAGGGGAGCCGTGTCAGCCAGTCCGCCGTACGCGCGAACTCGGCGAGACGCTCCTCCATCCACGGCCACGGGCCGCCGCCGTGAGAGATGAACAGCGTGGGGAGTCTCATTGCGCGCCAATGGTAAGTCATCGAACGGCCCTGTGCGCGACAGGGCCTCGCTGTGACCTGCCCAATCGCCGCAGACGACTTCTCCCATGACCTACAATGCAGCGTCATGAAGATCGGCAAGCCGCTCATGATCGGCACCACGACCCTCGGCGTCGCCATCGGCCTCTACGAGGGCTACCGGTTTGCGGGCGGGCTCGTGGTTCTGATGGCCGCGCTCATGAGTCTGATCGGGGCGGCCGTGGCAACGCTCGTCGCCACCATTCGTCGCGAGCGCAGGGCGGAGGAGGAGGCGGCGCGCCAGCGTCGCGAATCCTCCGCGGAAGAGAGCCCGAAGTAGCGTATTCACGCTGCAGCCGACGGCGCATTCCGCGTCTGGCCGTGCCCGCATGCACCGCGCATCCTTGGGTCGATGCGCTCAGATATTGCTGACCGGCACACCCTCGCACGGCCGATCGCCGCCCTACCGAAGCGACACGCTTCGCAAACGAAGTCACATCTCCCAACGCTCCAGGCGCACATCTGACGCAGCCTGATCCGCTGCTTTCCGTGCGCCTCGAGCGCATCCGAGCGAGCGACCGTCTACAGCCCGAGCTCCGCTTCGAGCTCGTCCGCCTTCTTGCGGTTCGTCTGCTTCGCGGATTCGCGCTGCTGTTCGATTGCCTCATCCGCCTGCTCGGCCTGTGCGCGCATCGCTTCCACCGCAGCCGGATCGCTGAACTGCTTCGAGAGGGCTTCGGCCTGTTTGCTGGCCTCGTCGATGGCCGGCTGCATCTTCTGCATGGCGAGCTGGTTCTGCTCCTTTCGAACGCTCTCCGCTCTCGCGGAATCTCCGGCGACCTCGTAATAGTCCGCGGCGAGCGCGTAACGGCGCTTCGCGTAAGCCTGGTCACCCAGCCCGCGAGCCTGCGCGCGCAAGCTCGCAAGTCGCGCCTCCTGTTTGGCGGGATCGAGGTTCAGGACATGCAGCATGTCCATGGCGGCTCTGAGCAGATCCGGCGCGCCGCTGCACTTCTGCACCAGCGTCTGAATGCGCTGTTCGCCCAGCTGCGCGACGCGGCCGATCACCTGTTTGGCGAACGCCTGATCGCTCGAGTTGAAAGCCCACAGACGCATCAGGTCCATCGCCTCGATGGATGCCTTGATGAGGTCCTGTTGCTTCCACTTCTGTGCAAAGGCCTGCTGTGCTGTGATCGAGCGCTGGATCGCATCGGCATCGGTGGCGTCGTCCGGCCGGGACTGGATGAGCTGAACGTATTCGCGCAGATACTCTTCGTTGAAGGCCGCCGCCTCGCGCTGCGCCGCGTGCTCGATGGCGCGGGCGGGCATGCCCTTCACTTCCTCGATGAATTTTGTATCCACCTGATAAGGGCCGGTCACCTTCAGCGCCGCTGCGCGATTGACCTTGAAGGCCTCCAGCGTGCGCCCGTCGAAGTGACTGCGCGCCTCCAGCCACGCGCTGGGCTCATCCTGCCTCGAGCGGATCATTTGCATGAACACGCGGTCGGCCAGCGCAAAATGCCCACCCGCTTCGTACATGTCGAACGCGAGTTTCAGGTCGCCTTTCTTCTCCGCCGCGTTGCCGATCGAGAGTGCGAGAGGCGCCGCGCGCCGGGCGGCGTCTGCCTCGTATGGATTGTGGTTCTCGCACACGTATCCCTGTGCTGCAGCGAATGCGAGCACGGCGTCCTTGCCGTTGCCCTGCTTTTCAAGCGCGAGGCCACGCTCATAGGAGCGTTTGGCATCGTGCACAGTGTTGCCCGCGCAGTCGGCGATCGCGTCGCTTTGAATGAGCAGCGCGCCAATGAGCAGGGCGGCCGCAGACAGCTTGATGTTCATGAGCGTGTTCCGTGGACTTCCGTCAGGGTATGGGGGCGGGTCAGCGGCGCGCGCCGGGGATCAGGCCCTTCGCGGCGCCGGGAAGGCCGCCCATGCCGGGCAGGTGGGGCATGCGGGGCAGCGCCTTGTAGTCGCCCGGCACTTCGAAGAGCTGCGGGTCCTGCGCGCCGATCTTCAGGTTCGTGAGCGTGACTGTGGTGCGCGACTTGTCCTTGCCGCTCTTGCTCAGCATGTCCATCTTCACGGGGATGCCGTCGTCCGTGATCCACATGAAGCCGCCGGCGGAGCCGTCTTTCAGCACCATCCTGTACTTCGTCGCCGGGTGTCCCTCGATGGTCTCGGTGCCCACTTTGGTGATGTCCACGCCTTCCGTGTCGGGGCCGCCGCTCTGCTTCTGCGCCGTCGAGAAGTCGAGCTGCTGATACATGCGCTGCGCGGGCATGAGCATGTAGCCCAGCTGCTTGTCCTTGCGCAGGATCATCACCATCTGCATGCCGTTCGTCTCGATCTCGGAGCGCTCCTTGTCTTTCGCGGAGTACACCTTGCCCGTGAAGGTGCCCGCCTCCGATTCGATGATGCGATCCGCGGAGTACTCCACCGTGGGGGCCGGCAAGGTGTCCGCGTGCGCGACACCGGCCGCGGTGGTCAGGCAGAGGGCGAGCGAAAGAGCGAGGCGCTTGTGCATGGACGTGTCTCCCTGTTGAGTCGGGCGCCCTGCCCGGGCGGCCTGAAGCCGCGCGCGGGGCACCTGATATCGATAGCGGCAAACACCGGAGGATTGGCTCACGAGCCGGCGGTGCGAAGACGTTCTTTCGCTCTTGCAGCGGGACGGGTGGGGTCGCGCGCCGGCATCGGCCGGGCGTTGATCTCGTCCACGAGCGGGACTTCGGTCGCAGAGAGGCTCGGCGCTCGGGGCGCCGAGCCAGTGCTCGGGCGCAGAGCCGGTACTCGGGGCAGATGTCGTGCCGGGGCTCAGGCTCTGAGAAAGAGCGCAGGCTCTGCGAAAGGGCTCAGGGTCTGGGAAAGGCTCAGGCTCGGAGAAGGCGCAACGGCGGAGCAGAGACCGCCGTTCGCTCGTGGCGGAAGGCGCTACGGCCCGGCCCGCCCGACACGGGTGGGCGGCAGGCCTTGCGTGCGCCGGGCCTTGCGGAGCGCGCGTGCACGAATCAGAAGAGAGACGGCCATCCAGACGAGGATGACGGCGAGCGGCACCGCGCCCACCAGTGGCCAGATCGCGATACACACGCCGAGAGCCAGCAGCACCACGCCCATCAGGCCGAGGACGCGCGCCTCTGTATTCGCAAGCACGCGTTGCTCGGTGAGCGCCGCGCCCACCGCACGCCCGATGCGCAACGCCCCGGCGGCCGCGCGCGAGGCACTCCCGCGCCCGCCGCCGCTGATGCCCCTCAGCTCTCGTGCCGAAGGCAGCCCCAGACTGTCGCGCCGGCGACGGCGCGGAAACAGCACGATCTCCGTCGAATTCTCGAGATCGGCCAGGTACATCTGCTCCATCTGCACAGCGGTGGCCTCGTGCTCGATGAGCACGTCCAGCTCGTAGTTGCCGATCCAGCTCGCCACGTTGAGATTGCTGCTGCCCACCCGCGCCCAGCGGCCGTCCGCCACGGCCGTCTTCGCATGAAGCATCGGGCCTTTCCACTCGAACACACGGATGCCCGCCTCGAGCAGCGGCCGATAGCCTGCCTGCGTGATCGGGCGCAGGGCAGGGATGTCGCTTGCGCCCGGAACGAGCAGACGCACGTCCACGCCATCCTTTGCCGCTGCGCGCAGTGCCTGCACATACGGCGGCACTCCGGCGAAGTACGCATCCGTAAGCCAGAGAGAGTGCCGCGCGGCCGCGGCAACAAGCTGATCGACTCGAAAAAGTCCCGTAGCGCCCGGTGCGCTCGCGACGATACGCAGCGACACGTCCCCCGCCTCGGGAATGCTCTCACGTCGCACGAGCTCGTTCGGAGGTATGGGTGTGCCGATCGCCGCCCAAACCTGCGCGAACGCACGCTCGATGTCGCACAGTGCGGGCCCGCGAATCTCGACGCCGGTGTCGCGCCAGCCTTCGCCGCCCTGGCCAGGGTGCGCGATCCACATGTCCCCGACGCACAGTCCGGTGATGAATCCCACGCGACCATCGATCGCGATCATCTTGCGATGATCCCGATGCAGCGTCTGAAACGGCGCCGAGAAACGGAACGGATTGAAGCAGCGAACTTCGACCCCGGCGTCCGTCAGTGCGCGCCAGAAGCGGCGCGGCGCCTTGTGCAGCGAGCCTACCCAATCGTAGATGAGGCGCACGCGGACGCCGGCGCGCGCGCGTTCGGCGAGCGCCTCCGCGAACTCTCGGCCCGTGGCGTCATCGACGATGAAATAGTTCTCGAAGTAGATACGCTCGCGCGCGTGCCGGATGGCCTCGAGCCACGCGGAATAGTTGTCGGCGCCATCCTTCAGGACGCGAAGGCTGTTACCGGGGACGAGCGGTGAGCCCGCGGCGCGGGTGAACGCCCGGTCGAGCAGTGCGCTGTCGCGTGTATCGCGCGCGGAGGGGAGGGTCAGCCCGGACGGCTCGATCGACACCACGAATTCGTGATTCCTGCGGCCCCGGCAACGCTTTCAGATCTCCCGGCGGCCATGTGTCTGCAATGAGTCCGCGAGTCTACACGAGCACTGCGAGTGGCCCTCCCGCCCGCCAAACGGCATTGTGCGCCTGTTGCGGCGCGCGTGGCCAACAGCGAGATAGCCACGCCGTTGCAGTGACGTTAGGATGCCCCCGGTTCATCACCCGGAGGCGCTCAGATGAAAATCGTATCGACGATCGTCGCTGCCGCCCTGTTCACGATGCTGCTGGCCGCGTGCGAGCGGCCCTCGGAAGCACCGCCAACCGCGCCCGAGCCGCAGGCAAACAGCTCGCAATCGGAGCAGTCCGCACCGGGCACCACGACGAATTTCGAGAATCCGTCCGCCAACGAGCCCGCGCAGCCCTCGGGTCAGTAGGCGCGACGCCCCGAACGAAGCTGGGGGATGGGATGAGGCCGGCAAAGTCCCGTCTTTGCCGGCCGGAAACGAAGCCGCGGTCCAAAAAAGGGTCGGGCCGTGAACACGGCCCCGGCAGGGTCGTGCCCTGGCCGGCGAGGCTTTCTTATCGCAGGTCAATCACGAACCGATCGGTCGCGGTGCTGTCCTCGTCGCTTGCCTCGAGGATCAGCTCGATCTCGTACCGCCCCGCCTGCAGCCGGGCCGCATCCACGTAGGCGGTCAGGAGCCCGTCCTGAGGGTCCGGCAAGGCCTGCGCTTGCCCGAGGTCCGTCCTTTCGTTTCCCTCGCCCAGTCTCGCGAGCTGCACGCGAAAACTCGCCTCCGGCGCACGGGTCGACGGCATCATCCGCAGTTCCAGCGCGCCGCGCTTCGGAAGCGGCAGCTCCACCGGTCCGGCCCCGCGCATGCGCGCGAGGATATGCGTGCTGGCGACTGCGGGCGGCCCACCGGTCTCGCTCGTGAGGTCCCATACCGCACTGGCGAGAACCGGCGGCGCAGTGGTGCGGTTTGCCCAGAGCCACCCGCCAAACGCCAGCACGGCAAGTGCCGCGGCGATGGCAGCCGACAGCACCCAGCGCGACGGCGCGCGCATGAGCCGATCCAGCTCGCCACGCTCCTGCAGCACGGCAAGCCCCTCCCTCAGCCGGAGGGTGGCTTCGATGTCATCCACCACCTCCGGATGGCGGAGGTAGTAGTCCTCGAAGGCAGCCGCATCCGCATCATTCAGGGCGCCGGCGAGGTAACGGGCGACGATATGCTCGTTTTCGATGCGTTGTCGGTCCATGACTCAGATCCCCAGCAAGGTCAGAAACAGGGCAAGGCCAACCGCCAGCAGGTCCGGTTTGCGGAAGCCGCGATGTTCGAGCAGTTCACGAAAGCGCTCGCGTGCACGAAAGATCACCCGATTGAACTGCATTTCGGTGAGGCCGAGTGAGCGGCAGAGCACGCTTCGCTCCTCCTCCCGCAGATAGAAGCGCACCAGGACCTCCCTGTCTCGCGCAGAGGACATCTCACGAATGAGCCGGCCCACGAGCCGTGCCCACTGTTCGGAGAGCACGGTGCGCCCCGGCCGGGGGGCCGGGTCCTCGAGCCCCAGGGCGCCGTCCGGCTCGGAGACGGCGGCCTTGTCCTTGCGGCGGTAGTTCCGGAAATGGTTCAGGGCCACCCGATACACGTAGCCATCGAGCTGGCGACGGTGTTCGATCTCGCCCATCCGGAGCTTGCGAAGCGCGGTCACGATGGCATCCTGCAGCAGGTCTGCGGCCACATCCGCGTTGCCGGTCACGCGGGTCAACTGGGCCTTCAATCCAGACATGTCGCGAAGGAGGACTTCATCCTCTTTGTCGCTCGACGGTCCATTGCGCTCCGCAGTCAAGCCGTTCTTTCCTATCCTCTCCTGAACGTGAGCGAGTATACGGCCTGTGCGCCGGTCTATTGCGAGTCCACAAGCGCTTCGGATAATCGGGCGCCGCTGAACCAACCCCTTCGCACCAGGGAGTGACCGTCGTGATTCCGGGCCGCCGGCCGAATACGTTCGCCAGCGCGTGCAGTTCTGTTGCGGTTCGCAGCAAGGACAAGTGCGGCTGAACGCGTTCCATCCTGCAGATACCGCCTCCTGTGTGCGCCGGCGCGTGCGCGTGCGGATGCTGTGGTGCGGGCTGCTCGTTGCGCTGGCCGGGGCAGCGAATGCGCCGGCCGCAACGTGCGTGGACGCGCTCGGCGCGCGAACGGGCGTATCGGATCAGGTGCTCACCCTGCGCGGGGATGGGCAGGCGCGCGTGGATCTTCCCACCTCCGCGCCGGCACCCACTCTTATCTATGCCATCGAGGAGGGCGTTGACGTCGAGCTCGAGGCACGGGACTCGGCGGGTGCCATCGTCCTGCGTGCCGACAACCCCGTTGCCCGAAGCGGAATCCAGCGATTGGCGCTGCCGGATCGCGGCAAGTCCGTGGCGTGGTTGGTTGTGCGCGGAAGAGAGCACGCCGGACTGAAGGGCACGGTGCGACTCCGATTTGCAAATGCGGCGGAGTTCACAGAACCCGTATGCCGAGACGTGGAGAGCGCGCTCGCCGAGGCCGACGGCACCTACGCGCGCGCGAAGGGGGTCGCGAGTGGTATTGCGGCGAGTGCCAGCTCCCGGCAACTGCTCGCCACGGCCGACACGCAGTACGTCAAGGCCGCAGGTCTCGCACGAGAAGGCAGGCGCCAGGATGATCTTGGTGCAATACAGCTGACACTTGCCGCACTTCACTATTACGACCTGCAGGATTGGGCGGAGAGCGCCAGTTGGGCAGAACGCGCTGCGAACACGCTGCGCAGTGCCGGCACCGAGTACGCGCGCGCTCGCGCGCAGGCCATTCTGGCCGCAGCGTGGCTGGAGATCGCAACGAAGTCATCGGCGTCCGACCGCAGCTCCGCGGCGCCGACCCAGTCCCGTGCGTTGCTCGACAAGGCGCGCGCGCTGCTGGCGGAGCTCGAACACTTCCATGCGGCCCGGAACGAGCCGTACGACCGCGCGCTCCAGACGAACAACATCGGCCTCGCGTGGTTCTATGAGGCCCGCTTCGAACCCGCGCTGAAGTATTTCAGGCAGGCGCTGGCAGCGTTCGAAGCGCTCGGCGAGACACAGCGCGTCGCCGTGGCCCTGCAGAACGCGGCACTCTGCGAATGGGGCCTGGGTCGTCTCACCGCGGCGCTTCCCATGTTCGATCGTGCGCTCGGTCTCATGGGCCCCCAGCCCTACCCGGACCTGTATCTCGCGACGCTCTCCAGCAGTGCGCTGGCGCACTACGCCGCGGGCCGATTCGATGAGTCCCTGCAGCTGAACGGGCAGGCCATTGATATCGCCACACGCCTGCAGATGGATCGCTTCCGCGCGCGCGGGTACTACGGCATGGGCGTGACCTACTACGCCATTGGAGACCGCGAGCTCTCGGCTCGCTTTTTGCGCAGCGCGCTCGAGATCTGGAGCCCGGATGTCGACGCTCGCGGCCGTGTCGCCGCGTTGCGAGCGCTCGCCGTCATCGAGCACGAGCGAGGTGCCTACGCAGAAGCAACGGCGCACAACTCCGAAGCGCTACGGCTCGCAACCGCGCCATCGGCTCGCTCGCGAATCCTGCTGCGCCTCGCCGCGGACTACGCGGCACAAGGCGACAGGGCAACGGCGAGCAACCTGCTCGATGCGCTCGCGGAGTTCCCACCGAACGGGGATGCGCTTGTCCAGGCACTCGCGCTCACGCAGCGAGCCGCGCTCGCGCGGCAGGCCGGCGCATTGGACGCAGCACGTACGGATGTGCAGAACGCGCTGCGCACCCTGCGGAAGTACGAAGCCATCACGGACGAATTTGACGCCAATGTGGAGCTGGCGCGCATTGAAGCCGCTGCCGGCAAAGAGCGCGCAGCGCTCGCGGCACTCGACAAGGCTCTCGCGCTCAGAGGCGAAATCACCTCGCAGACGGCAAACCCGGAGTATCGCGCCTCGATTGCAGCCTCCGTGCGCCCGGCGCTCGATCTCAAGATCGACTTGCTCTGGAAGCGCCATGAGCGGCTCAAGGCCGCCGCCGCGGCGGCCCGACCGGAGGACCCCGCCCGCGCACGCTATCTCGCGGACGCGCGCGCCACCGTTCTGGAGAGCCTCCAGACCGCAGATGGCTCGCGCGGCCTTGCGTTCGAGCAGATCCGCGCTCAACGCTTTGCCGATCGTGCCGACCCGCGCGTGGCACACCTCCAGCGCACCATCGCGACACTTTATCGAGACATCGCAGACAGACGCTTCCATCTCGCCACGCGGGAGGACCGCGCCGGTCCCGCAGACCCCACCGCGAAAGCCCTGCGAGAGAACATCTCTCGGTTGCGTGCGCGCCTCGGTGTGGTCAGCGCCGAGTTGGCACGACTCACGGCGCCTTCGGATGCGGCTGCGCCGGGTTCGGCCGGCCAGTGGTTCGCCAAAGTGGCTGCCGAATCGTCGGACAAGGCATTCATCGAGTACTGGGTCGGTCACGAGAACACCTACGCCTGGACGATTGCCAACGGACAGGTGAACTGGATGCGGCTCGAGTCGAGCGCTCGCATCGACCAGGTTGCGCGCGGCCTGCACAACGCGATGCGGTCTTATGCGAATACGCCAACGCGCACGCGGCTGGAGCAGGCGGCAGCGCTGTACACGCTCATCTTTGCGCCATTACAGCAGTACGTGGGCAAGGCCCGTGAATTGGTCATCGTGCCGGACGGGCCGTTGCACTACGTGCCGTTCGGCACATTGCGCGATCCGGCCGCGACAGAACAGCCCTGGCTCGTGCAGCGTGCGGCCGTGGAGATCGCGCCCGCATTGCGGCTGCTCGTGTACGGAGAGAGCGCACGTCCGGCATCGTGGGCCAATTCGCGCATGTTGCTGGTGGCGGACCCGGTGTACAGCGCGGACGATCCGCGCCTTTCCGGCTCCACATCGGCTCGCAACACGGACGGTCTTTCATCGCTCCTGCGAATGCGCAGCGCACTCGACGTGAGCAAACTGGAGCGCCTCGTCTCGAGCGCGCGGGAAGCCGAGCAGATCCGGTCGCTGACCTCGCTTCGTCACGTGGACGTGCTCGAAGGGCTGAATGCGACACGCACCCGCCTGCTGGCGCAGGACTTCACCGCATACCGGTTCATCCACATCGCCTCGCACGGAATCATCGACTCGGAAATTCCGCAGCTTTCCGCGTTGATCCTGGGCGCCTGGGGTCGCGAAGGCCCGGTGGCCGATCAGCACGTGCGCGCAGCGGACCTGCTCGCTCGCACATTTGATGCGGAACTGGTTGTGCTCAGCGCCTGTGACACGGCTCTCGGCCGGGAGATCGCGGGCGAGGGACTCATCGGTCTGCAGTACGCGGCGCTCGCGCGCGGTGCGCGGTCGGTCGTCGCGTCACTGTGGCCGGTGCCGGATGCGATAGCCGCCGATGTCATGACCGATATGTATCGGTACATCACTGTCCACGGATATGCGGTGGCCACGGCGCTCGGCGCGACGATTCGCGCAGAGCTCACCCGCGTGCCATCGCTCGACCCCGCCTTGTGGGGTCCGTTTGCAGTGTATGTCACCAGCCCATGACGCTCCCATCTGCCGCGAGGATGAGACCAATGGATCTTTCGAACTGGGTGAACACCCCGAGGATCGCGATCGACTTTCGCGAGAATTACGGGAAAAAGCTTCTGGTCGCCGAAGACGGGCGCCGTCCCGAGTTTCGCCTCATGCCGAAATACCTGGTGAACGGCTACGGCGAGGAAACGATCGTCCAGTTCAATGTCACGTTCGAGCAGGGACGAATGCTGCCGAACTGGGAAGAGCTGCTCTTCACGCCGGTGGGCACGACGCCCGTGCCGCGCCTGCCCGAGCTGCTGCCGCCGTGGAGCCCGAAAGAGGAGGCGGTGTACGCGAAGCTGCTGGATCCGCTCATCACGCAGCTTTGTGCGGCGGACACGACCATCGAGCGGCTGGAAGCGATGCTGCCGCTGTATCTCGATCACAGCCCCGAGAGCAAGCGCAAGCTCACCATCGACCGCGTGCGCATGGTGTATCTCGAAAATGCCGTGAACGCGCCGAATCCGAATCTGGTGCTCATCGTGTTCTCGTATCTGTGCGGGTACAAGGTCGCGCAGAACGGGGCGGGTAGCGGCCCGCCTACCTGAGTGTGGCTCGCGGACGTGCACACCGGGCATGCGGTGTGCATCGGGGTGGACACTTCTGATGCTTCCGGCGGTTACGCGGAAGCGGACGCTGCTGCGATGGCGGAACTGGCGGAAGGCCAGGGCTTTTGCTCACCCGTGCGGTTGCTGGGTGCGGCGGCGTCGCGCAGCCGCGTGCTCGCGGCCATTGAAGGCACCGCCGCCGTCTCTCGGCCTGGAGATCTGGTGCTGCTCACGTTCTCGGGTCACGGTGGGCGCAAGGCGTGTGACGCGAGTGGGGCGTCCAGCAGCGTCTGGGTGTTGGCGGATGGATCGCTGTGGGATGCGGAAATGCATGAGGCGCTCGCTGCGTTTCGCCCCGGGGTTCGTGTGCTCGTCATTTCGGATTGCTGCAATGGCGGTGTGCCGACGTGCGAGTCGGCGGGCCGCTCTCGCGTGAGTGCGTCTGTGCTTGTGCTCGCGGCGTGTCAGGCGGATCGGCATGCGGATGGTGGCGGCATGGCGGGGCACTTCACCACCGTTTTGCTGGATACGTGGCGGAGTAATCCGCACGTGACTGGCTATCGTGCGTTCTATCGGCACATCTGTGCGCGAATGCCGGATTACCAGAAGCCGAACTTCTACTGGGTCGGTACGTGTGATCCGGAGTTTGAAGGGCAGCGGCCCTTCACGATTTGAGTGCAGCGTTAAGCGCTGTTTCGGTCGCCAAGATTGCGGGTTCGGGTGGGTGGCGGCGTTCAGCGCCGGCTTCGTTCGTGAAGAGCGTTGCTGACGGTTGGGCGGCGATCGGCCGCGCGAGGGTGTGCCGCTCGCAACCGGCGCGCGGGATCGGCTGATGCAGTAGATGGCCGCCGCCCGGTGCTTGTCTGCGTGAGGGAGTGGGCGGGCGAGTTGCGCAGAGGCTTCGGTTACTAAACGCGCGGGCGGCTCTGTGCCTGCGCGCCGGAAGCTCCCGTCACACCCTCGCACGTCCGCTCGCCTCGTGCCGCGCTCGGGCGCTGTGGCTTCGTTCGCTAAGAGTGCTGCTTCGGATGGGCTGCGTTCTGCGTCGGCTTCGTTCGTGAAGAGCGTCCTGTCCCGGGCGAGCGGCCGCGTGGGCGCTTGGTTCGTTCGCGGCGGGAGTGATGTGGGTCACGCGGCGTTGGATGGGGCTTCGGTCGTGAGGGGTTTGGCTTCGGGTGGGTAGGGGCGCGTGTGGGCCGGGGCGTTCGCGGGGTGCTCGGTGTGTGT
>JADGHX010000305.1 GCA_019683695.1 Steroidobacteraceae bacterium | reverse complement strand
ATCGCGAAGTCCACGCCCCACCCGCCCTGGATCGAGAGCGGTGCGTACATCGTCCAACCCGTGTCGATCGCGCCGGACCCGACGTTGAACAGCCCCAGCACGAACGGCAGGACGAGCAGAACCGCGGCGGGCGGCAGGATCCAGAAGCCCCAGTTGTTCAGACGCGGCAACGCCATGTCGGGTGCGCCCAGAACGAGGGGCAGCATGTAGTTGGCGAGACCCGTTGCCACCGGCATGGCGAATCCAAACACCATGATCAGGCCGTGCAGCGTGATGAACTGGTTGAACAGCTCGGGTTGCAGGTACTGAAGGCCCGGACGGAACAGCTCCGCGCGAATCCCGAGCGCCAGCAGCCCGCCGATCACCAGCATGACGAGGCCGAACACCAGGTACATCGCCCCGATGTCCTTGTGGTTCGTCGTTTCGATCCAGCGCCGCAATCCGCTCGGGGCGTGAGGCGTGTCCAGGGTCGAATCATGTGCCATTGCGGGTTCCTCGGGTGTGCGAAGCGCGTCGTGACTCACGTGGCGTCGGCTGCGCCGCTTGCAGCCGCCTTCCGAGCATCGAGCCAGGCCTTGAATTCCGCTTCCGGGACCACGTTGACCACGACGGGCATGAAGCCATGTTCCTTGCCGCAAAGCTCCGAGCACTGGCCGCGGAAAGTGCCGACCTTCTCCGGCCGCACCCAGAACTCCCGCAGAAAGCCTGGTACGGCGTCGCGCTTGACGCCGAACGCGGGCACCCACCAGCTGTGAATCACGTCGTTCGACGTCGTGATGAAACGCACCTTCTTGCCGACCGGAAGCACCAGGGGGTGATCCACTTCCAGCAGGTAGTGCTCGCCTTTCGCTTCGCGATTGTCGATTTGCGCGCGGGGCGTCGTCAGGCGGCTCGCGAAACGGATGCCTTCGGTCGGATACTCGTATATCCAGAGCCACTGACTCGCCGTGACCTTCACGACGAGGTCCGCGTCGTTTCTCGTGTCCTCGTAGCTCAGCACCGCGTGATACGCCGGGACACCGAACACGCCGTAGTCGACAAGCAGCAGACCGACGAACGGCGCCAGCACCCAGATCCACTGCTTGCGCGATCGTGGCGCCGTAAACTGTGCGGCGACCTGCCCGCGCGAGCGCCGATGAGCCACGAACGAGTACATCATCAGGGCGAGTACCGCGAAGAACATCACCAGGATGATGACCATGAACAGGTTGTGCACGTGCAGGGTTTCACGTGCAATCGGCGTCACGGGCGTGGGGAAGTTGAAGGAGTAGTCGGCGAACGCGGTGCCGGACACCCACACCGCGCCCACGGCCGACACGAGCACGTTGAGCTTTTTCAAGTTACGCCATTCCTGATACAGGCGCGCCGACGGTCCAGCGCCTCGTCAGATCAATGCAAGCCACTGCGCTGCAGGGTTGCGAGACTCCCGGGCAGACTCGCCAGGTAGTCGGCGATTGCCTGGAGCTGCTCGTCGGAAAACTGCGAAGTCATTGCCTGCATCACGGGATTGGTGCGACCGATCCACTGCTGCTTTCGAGGGTTTCCGCCCGCCTTGTAGGCTCTGAGTGCGACGTACAGATAGTCGCGGTTCTGGCCGGCCAGCTTGGGATAGGAACCGTCCAGGGGCTTCGTGAAATTCGCGCCGTGGCAGGCCTGACATCCACCTCGATCCACGAGCGATTTGCCCGGCATCGCATCGGGGGATGACCGCCTCGGGCGAGGCGGCGCGTCACTCACCGCCGATTCGAAGTATGCGCCGAGATCTGCCATGTCCTGTTCGGTCAGGCTCTCGGCAATGGCACGCATGGAGGGATGACTGCGTTCGCCTCGTTTGTACGCGCTCAAGGCATTCGCAATGTATTGGGCGTTCTGGCCGTGCAGCTTGGGTACCCGGTAGACCTCCGGGAATCCCGTCTTGAAGCCCACGATACCGTGGCACCCGATGCACAGGGCGTTCTTTCGCGCACCCGCTTCCGGATCTCCATTTGGCGTCGAGGCGTGCGCGGCGACCGCACTCATTACCCCAACCACAACCCACATCATCCGCAGTCTCATCAACCTGACGCGCACACTCATCTCGCCGCGTTGGCATGTTCGGCAGCGGTGGGATGATCACATGGAACGGGCGGCCGAAAACTGAGCCAGATCAGTTTTCCGTTTGCGGAAGGAACGCGATCGCGGCTGCGTTGGCGCGGAACGCTTCAGGTGCTGAAACCAGCTGAGCACGGAAACGAGTGGCGGCTCGGCAGCGTCCATGGCCTCCGGAACCGGCCTGCGCGCACGGTCGCCCACCGCGGCATTGATCCGGAGGACAACCCAGCCAGCCGCTGCGGAAATGTACGGGTGCATGATCAAGTGCGTGCACCTTTTTCCCGTTCGCCTGTCTCGCGGGAAGGCCTGGGCACGAGGCAGCCGCCAGGCTCCGTCTGGAGAGACATGCACGGTACGGCGCCCGAGTCCGGGAGAACTGGTCACGGCAACACAGCGAAGCAGTCCCCCATTGGCAAACCGATCCCCCGAGGCGACTAT
>JADGHX010000304.1 GCA_019683695.1 Steroidobacteraceae bacterium | reverse complement strand
GACCACGAGCAGAGTCGCTCTGTCGACTTGCATCGCGTTTTTCAGCGCTCGCTTGCGTTCGCGTCGTCATTTTCGCGGGTTCTTCAGATCTTCCCTAATGACGGTGCGCAGGCCGCCCGGCAAGGCGAAGGGCGAAATATTGCCGTCGGCTCCGGCGGTCGTGCTGCCCATGACGACCGCGCGGGGCGAGGCGCGGAGCGCCATGGCGGTGTACTCCGAAGAGCTGATCGAGGACTCGTCGACGAGGATCACGACCCGGCCGTCGTAGTGGGGGGGCAGCGGGCGTGAGGGTTACGGTCTTGGCCCAATACGACGTTCCGGGATTGGAGAGGTCCATGTGCGTGAACGTCGCGAAGGCGGTGGGGCGGTCCACGAGCAGCGAGCCGAGCGCAAAGACCACGAAGTCGGAGGGGTAGTTGCGGATGTCGACGATCAGTCCCTGTGTCCCGTCGGCACGCCTGATGTACCCTGGCACATCCGCAGCCTTGATGCTGGAGAGCTTGAGGTAAGCCACTTTATCCGACAGGAGCTGAAACGCATCGCCGGGACGATCGTGCGCCAGTGCGGAAGAGAGCTTGAGCCCGCTGGAGACCACGCGCTCGACGCTGACGTCGAAATCCCTTCCTCCGCGCCGCATGCCCAAAGTTACTTTGCCGCAAGCCCCTCGCAACAATCCGCGACTCATCTCGTGCAGGCGTACCACATCATTGGAAGCGCTGTAGTACGGCCTCCACTGCTCGACGAGCTTCGACACCGGCGTCCCACCGATGGATATCAAGATGTCGCCGCGCTGCAGGCCCTCAAGCATGGCGCCGTCGGCGAAACCAGTGATGATTGGGCGGTCCTGCACGAAGCGCACTCCCGCTGGAACGATGCAAGAGCCGGCAGGTGGCCTTGCGTAGGGCGCGTTTTGCAGACTTGCGTGCGTATCATTTATGCGCGTGATGAGTGCCATAAGCTCGCGCTCATACTCCTCGCGAGTCTTTGCGAGTCCAAGCCGCGGGACAAATTCGTGGAGGACCGCGTTCCAGTCCTCGCCCATGATGTCCCGATTCGGATACCAATACTCAATGATGTTCCAGTAGCGAAAGAGCGCCAGCAGCTGAAACCCGGCGTCGGCTGGTCTGAGAGTTGGATAGGCGAGCTCGTGATTGAAGATCGGGTTCGCTACATCGGGTCCGATGGAGACGAAGAACTGCTGCCCCACAGGGCGCCTTTGATGGATGGCGAGCAGCGCTCGGCTTAGCGATGAGCCGAGCGCGCGTTCGTTTCGCAGCCAGTCCAGGCGAGGGTGCTGATGAAGATCTTCCGTTCTCGGGCTGGCGCAAGGATCGCATGGCGAGGTCTTGGCAAGACTGTCCACCCAACGCATGAGGACGACGTTTGCCACCACACGATTCTTTGCCGCAATCACCTTGGGCATCACGTTGAGGAGTTCGTAGTCCCACTGATACATCCCTCCGGTAACGGCGGGGTGGTGATACTTCAAATAACCCCAGATTTTGCCGAGAGTGGCCAGGTTCTCGACCTGCACCTTGTCGAGCGATTCGAGCCGGATACCAGAACCTGTCTCAAAGCGGCGATCGTCGTCGAACGGTGTCGAAGTGAGCGCCGGGACCTCGGCGACCGGTTTTCCGTCGACGAGCAACTGCAGATCGTCGATCCAGGCTTCGCCTGGCCCCCTCAGCAGCACCCCGAAGACGAGTCTCCTCGCATCGGCGTGCCGGGGTAGCGAAATGCTGTACTCCGCCCAGTCGCGAGTTCCTCCAATCCTTTGGTCCGACATGTTCGCGATGGAGAGATTCGGTGCCTCTCCATCCTGCCGCATCCACAGTCCGACGTATGAGGTGACGTTCCTGGTTCGAAGAAATCCACGAAGCTCGATTCGCTCACCGGTGAAATCGATGGGAATGGAGTAGCTCAGCGTGCTGAGCTCCTCCTTCCGGTCGGCCGATCGTTCGATGCGTGCCGATCGCTGCCCGCCGTGGACGATTTGCTCATCGCTGAAGAGTGTGTCGGCCGGTCCACCGGACCATCCCCCCGGCCTCGTGCCTGCGGGTGGTGCCTCGAAGCTCAGGAGGTCCTGCAGTTTCTGCCGGGGTGATACAGGGCTGCGGTTGGCGTTCTGTGCGTCAGCGACCGCGGCCAGCAACATTGCTGCGAGGAGTCCCTTTGGCCAACGCACCGATACCTCCCATGCATGCGATTACGGTAGCGAGCCCACATCAGTTCTCCAGTCATTCAGCGCAAACTATCTGAATGAGACGCCGGATTGTCACGCGCGCTTTGCGCGCCCGCCAGACGGCATCGAAGGGAATTCCTTCTTCTGAGGACGTCATTGTGGCACGCATCGTCACGGGTAACATTTCAGGTGAGGCAACGGCGCGGGCGGGTAACATTCTTGGGGCAATGCGACAAGCAGTCTGACTTCTGCCCCAACTGGACCAAACTATTGAGATTCACCGAAATGGGTGACACTTTTCCAATTCCTACTTGTCAAAGCGGTTGGTACAGTCACCAGCGCGGAGACCAAGATGGGAACCAGA
>JADGHX010000303.1 GCA_019683695.1 Steroidobacteraceae bacterium | reverse complement strand
GTCTCGAAGATCCTGAAGTAAGGAGAGGGTATTTCTTCGTGCGGTCCGGAAGGGCCGCACACCACCTCGGTAGCGGGCAGAAGCCACGCCTTTTGCCCGAGGCCGACGGAGCGCGGTCTCGCTGAAATCGCCGCAGGCGATTTCAGCCAGTAGACAAGCAAGGGCTTGCGAAAATCGCCTCTGGCGATTTTCGCCAGTAGACGTAGGCCAGTAGCTCAATTGGCAGAGCGGCGGTCTCCAAAACCGCAGGTTGGGGGTTCGATTCCCTCCTGGCCTGCCATCGGTTCGCATGACAGAAGAAATTAAGGTTCCGGACGCCGGCGCGGCGGACAAGGTGAAAGCTGTGGCGGCGGGCCTGCTCGTCGTCGGCGGCATCACTGCGTACTACCTGCTCGGCGCACAGCCCTCCTGGCAGCGCTGGGTCGCGGTCGTGGTCGGCCTGGTGCTTGCGTTGGGGCTGCTGGCGTGGTCCGAGTACGGCCGCAGCTTCTTTCAGTTCGTGCACGACTCCCGCATCGAGCTGCGCAAGGTCGTCTGGCCCAACCGGCAGGAAACCGGCATGACGACGCTCGTCGTGTTCGTGTTCGTCGTCGTCATGGGCCTGTTCTTCTGGACGCTGGACCTCGTGCTGGCGTGGGCAACCAAGGCACTGTCGGGGCAGGGGTAAAGCATGGCGTTGCGGTGGTACGTGGTGCACGCCTACTCGAATTTCGAACATCGGGTAGCCGAGTCGCTGAAGGAGCGCATCCGGCGCGCAGGTCTCGAGCACAAGTTCGGCGAGATCCTGGTGCCCACGGAAGAGGTCGTCGAAATGCGCGACGGCCAGAAGCGCAAGAGCGAGCGCAAGTTCTACCCGGGCTACGTGCTCGTGCAGATGGAGATGGACGAGGAAACCTGGCACCTCGTGCGCGAGGTGCCGAAGGTGCTCGGCTTCATCGGCGGCACCCCGGAGAAGCCCGCCCCCATCACCGACCGGGAAGCCAATCAGATCCTGCGCCGGGTGGAAGAAGGCGTGGACAAGCCGCGGCCGAAGGTGCTCTTCGAGCCGGGCGAGGTGGTGCGCGTGATCGACGGCCCGTTCAACGACTTCAACGGCGTCGTGGAGAACGTGAACTACGAGAAGAACCGGCTGCAGGTGGCGGTCCAGATTCTGGGCCGCTCCACGCCGGTGGAACTGGATTTCTCGCAGGTCGAGAAGGCCTGAGCGGGAAGTCGAGGTGCCGCGGGTGCGGCGCATTCCGTGCGCAGCCGGCATGTCGCTGCGTGAGCGCTGGCAGCCCGTGTCTCACGAAGCTGACCAGCAGTGTCATCCATCGGGGAGCCGCGAGGCGCTTGAACCCGGGAGAGTGAATCAATGGCCAAGAAAGTACAGGGCTACGTCAAGCTGCAGGTGCCTGCGGGCTCTGCAAATCCGTCGCCGCCGATCGGGCCCGCGCTCGGTCAGCAGGGCGTGAACATCATGGAGTTCTGCAAGCAGTTCAACGCGCAGACCCAGAAGATGGAGAAGGGGTTGCCGATCCCGGTGGTGATCACCGTGTACAGCGATCGCAGCTTCACCTTCGTGATGAAGACGCCCCCCGCGTCGGTGCTGATCCGCAAGGCGCTCGGCATCGAGAAGGGCAGCGGCGCGCCGAACACCAACAAGGTCGGCCGCATCACGCGCAAGCAGCTCGAGGAGATCGCGAAGACCAAGCAGCCGGACCTCACGGCGGCCGATCTCGAAGCCGCGGTGCGCACGGTTGCGGGAACCGCGCGAAGCATGGGCGTTGACGTGGAGGGCCTCTGACATGCCAGCAGTCGCCAAGCGAGTGAAGGCCTGGCAGGAAAAGCTTCCGCCCGGCAAGACATATCCGGTGGATGAAGCGCTGCAGCTCGTGAAGCAGTTCGCCACCGCCAAGTTCAACGAGAGCGTGGATGCCGCCGTGAACCTCGGCATCGACGCAAGCAAGTCGGACCAGCAGGTGCGCGGCTCCACGGTGATGCCGCACGGTATCGGCAAGACCGTGCGCGTGGCCGTGTTCACCTCCGGCAAGAACATGGACGCCGCCAAGGCCGCCGGTGCGGACGTCGTCGGTCTCGACGATCTGGCCGCGCAGGTGAAGGCCGGCAACATCAATTTCGATGTGGTCGTGGCGAGCCCCGATGCGATGCGCGTCGTGGGTCAGCTCGGCCAGATCCTCGGCCCCCGCGGCCTCATGCCGAACCCGAAGGTCGGCACGGTGACCCCGGATGTGGCGAGCGCCGTGAAGAACGCCAAGGCGGGTCAGGTGCGCTACCGCGTCGACAAGGCCGGCATCGTCCACTGCACGATTGGCAAGGCCAGCTTCGACGTCAAGGCGCTGAAGGAGAACCTCCTCGCGCTCATCGCGGACCTGCAGAAGGCCAAGCCCGCGGCGGCGAAGGGTGTGTACCTGAAGCGCGTCGCGGTGTCCTCGACCATGGGGCCGGGTATCGCGATCGACCCGTCCACGCTCGGCTGAGGATGAGTCGCCCGGGCGCGCGGGCGGGGGGGGGGGTTGGTTTGGGGTGTGTGTTTTAAACATAGGCGAGCC
>JADGHX010000108.1 GCA_019683695.1 Steroidobacteraceae bacterium | reverse complement strand
CGCTAGTGTCGTGGGCTCTGTGATGTGTATTAGAGAGAGCCGGCGGGCCCCACCCTCCGCTGGCACCAGCTCTACGGCAGCGCCGCAGCGCTAGCGCTGGCCGAGGCCATGCGCGCGGACCCTCGCCTCTACGTCATCGTGGCCGATGGCGCACGCGAGCTGGAGCAGATGAGTGCGGAGCTGCGGTTCTACGCCGGCGATCAGCTGGAGCTGCTCACCTTCCCCGACTGGGAGGTGCTGCCCTACGACCTCTTCTCGCCCCACCCCGACATCACCTCGGACCGCCTGCGCGCCCTGTACGAGCTGCCTCGAACAAAGCGAGGCTGCCTCGTCGTCGCCGCAGACACGCTCATGCAGCGCCTGCCGCCGCGCGCGTACGTGCAGGCGCGCGCGTTCGAGCTGAAGGTGGGCCAGACGCTCGGCCTCGAAGCGTTCCGCGAGCGCCTGATCGAAGCCGGCTACGCCAGCGTCAGTCAGGTGACGAGCCCGGGCGAGTTCGCGATGCGCGGCTCGTTGCTCGACGTGTTCCCGATGGGTTCGGCCGACCCGCTGCGGATCGATCTCTTTGACGAGGACATCGAAGCCATCCGCCGCTTCGATCCTGAAACGCAGCGCTCGCTCGATTCCCTGCAGAGCGTGCGCCTGCTGCCGGCTCGCGAAGTGACGCTGGATGCCGAAGGCGTGCGCGGCTTCCGGCGGCGGTTCCGCACACGGTTCGAGGGCGACCCCACGCAGTCCAGCATCTATCGCGGCGTGAGTGAAGGGCTCGCGCCGCCCGGCATCGAGTTCTACCTGCCGCTGTTCTTCGACGAGACCGCCACGCTCTTCGATTACCTGCCCGAGAATGCCGTCATCGTGCGCGACGTGGCGCTCGCCGGCGCGCTCGTGAAGGACTGGCAGGACATCGAAAGCCGATACGAGGAACGCCGGCACGACATCGAACGCCCGGTGCTCACGCCGGCCGAGCTCTTCCTGAGCCCGGACGAGCTGGAAGCGCGCATCGGTCAGTTCCATAGCATCACGCTGGACGCCTTCAAGGCCGACGTCGAGACCGCCGATGTCGGCCCGGCCGTGCAGAACTTCCCCACCACCGCGCCACGCGAGCTGCGTGTGGAAGCGCGTGCCGAGAAGCCGTTCGCGCCACTCGCCACCTTTCTGGATCAGTTCGGCGGGCGGGTGCTCATCGCAGCGGACTCGCCCGGGCGGCGCGAAGTGCTCCAGGACATGCTTCGCGCGGATGGACTGGACGCCACCTCCGTTGCCGACTGGGGCGCCTTCTCCACAAGCAGCGCCCGGCTCGCACTCACCATTGCGCCGGACATCCGCGGCCTCACGCTCACCCAGCCGCCGATCGCCGTCGTTTCCGAATCGCAACTCTTCGGGGCGCGTGCGCGCCAGGAGCGCCGGCGCAAACGCGCCGCGGTGGACCCCGAAGCCCTGCTGCGGGATCTGCAGAATCTCACGCCAGGCGCACCCGTCGTGCACGAGGAATATGGCGTCGGGCGTTACGTCGGTCTGCAGCCGATGGAAGTCGCCGGTCAGAACGGCGAGTTCCTCGTGCTCGAATATCTGGACGGCGACCGCGTCTACGTTCCGGTGCACTCCCTGCATCTGGTCACGCGCTACACCGGCGCAGCGCCAGAAAGCGCGCCGCTCCACAAGCTCGGCACGGATCAGTGGGCCAAGGCACGCAAGCGCGCCGCCGAGCAGATTCGCGACGTCGCGGCGGAACTGCTGGACCTCTACGCGCGGCGCAAGGCGCAGAAGGGCCTGCAGCTGCCGATCCCCGAACACGAGTATCAGGCCTTCGCGAACGCGTTCCCCTTCGAGGAGACGGCGGATCAGGCCGAAGCGATCCGCAGTGTGCTGAACGACCTCAAGAGCGATCGCCCCATGGACCGCATCGTGTGCGGCGATGTGGGCTTCGGCAAAACCGAAGTCGCGATGCGCGCCGCCTTCGCGGTGGCCCAGGCCGGCAAGCAGGTGGCCGTGCTCGTGCCGACGACGCTGCTCGCCCAGCAGCATCTTGCGAACTTCCGCGACCGGTTCGCGGACTGGCCGGTGCGCATCGAATCGCTCTCGCGCTTCGGCACCAGCAAGGAAACGCAAGCGGTGGTGGATGGCATCGAGCGTGGCACCGTGGACATCGTCATCGCCACGCATCGCCTGCTGCATGCGCATGTGCGCTTCAAGGATCTGGGGCTCATCATCGTGGACGAGGAGCACCGCTTCGGCGTTCGCGACAAGGAACGGCTGCAGGCCCTGCGAGCGGAAGTGCACGTTCTCACGCTCACCGCCACGCCCATTCCGCGCACGCTCAACATGGCCCTGGGTGGTCTGCGCGATCTCTCGCTGATCACCACACCGCCAGCGGAGCGCCTCGCGATCAAGACCTTCGTCACGGAATGGCACGGCCCCACGCTGCGTGAGGCGGCGCTGCGCGAGCTGCGTCGCGGAGGCCAGATCTACTTCATCCACAACGAAGTCCGTTCCATCGAGAAGATCGCGAGCGAGGTGCAGGCGCTGGTGCCCGAAGCGAGCGTGCGGTTCGCGCATGGGCAGATGCGCGAGCGCGAGCTCGAGCAGCTCATGGTCGACTTCTACCATCGCCGCTTCAACCTGCTGGTG
Source organism: Steroidobacteraceae bacterium (assembly GCA_019683695.1). Taxonomy (GTDB): domain Bacteria; phylum Pseudomonadota; class Gammaproteobacteria; order Steroidobacterales; family Steroidobacteraceae; genus JADGHX01. The sequence goes on along the minus strand of JADGHX010000108.1, from coordinate 13,482 downwards.
TGCACCACCATCATCGAGAGCGGCATCGACGTGCCGAGCGCGAACACCATCATGATCAATCGCGCGGAGCGCATGGGGCTCGCCCAGCTGCACCAGTTGCGCGGTCGCGTGGGCCGCTCGCATCACCGCGCGTACGCGTATCTCATCACGCCTCCGCGGCAGTCCCTGACCGGCGATGCGCGCAAGCGCCTCGAGGCCATCGAGTCCATGGAGGACCTCGGCGCCGGCTTCGTGCTGGCCACGCACGACCTCGAGATCCGCGGCGCCGGCGAGCTGCTCGGCGAGCGTCAGAGTGGCCAGATGACCGAGATCGGCCTCGCGCTCTACCTCGATCTGCTCGAAGAAGCCGTGCGCGCGCTGAAGGAAGGCCGCGAACCGGCGCTCGAGAAGCCGCTCGCCGCGGAAACCGAAGTGGAGCTGCGACTGCCCGCGTTCCTGCCGGCCACGTACATCGGCGACGTGCACGTGCGCCTCGCGCTGTACAAGCGAATCGCGGGCGCCCAGAGCGCCGCGGAGCTGGACGAGCTGCACGCCGAGATCATCGATCGCTTCAGCATGCCGCCGCCGCAAGCGCAGAACCTGTTGCGCATCGCGCGTCTGAAGCTCACGGCACGCGCCCTGGGCATCCGCAGACTCGACCTCGGTCCGCAGGGTGGCACCGTGCTGTTCGAGGAGCGCAATTCGATCGACCCCGCGGCGGTGATCCGCATGATCCAGAAGGCGCCGCGCGAGTACAGGCTGGAGGGCCCGCTGAAATTGCGCATCACGCGGCCGATGGAAAAAGAGGAAGCGCGCTTCGAATTCGCATCGGACCTGCTGAAGCGTCTGGAAGTGGCGACACCCGCGAGTGCCGAGGCGCCACCCAGAGCCGCAGCGGAATCGGCCGCATCCGTTCCCCCACGCGCGGCCGCGCGCGATCAGGCGCCGGGGCGAGGCTCGGTGCAGGCGAAGAAACCTGCAGCGGGAAAGCGCGGCTGACGACAGTGAGTGCCGGTTCCGTGCGCCGGTCCGGCACGCTGTTACAATCCGGCGCATGAGTTTTCGCGCGTTGGCGGCCGGTCTCGTGGCCGCGCTCCTCATGGCTCTGCCGGCGGCCTCCCAGAATGCGCCGGCGGCCGCCCAGGAACCGGTCTACAACATCGAGATCGTCATCTTCCGCGCCATGCAGCCGCTCGGCGGCCCGGAAAACTGGAACGCGGCCGGCCCGCGCAGCTACGGCACCGGCGGCGAAACGGACGACACATCACGGCGTCTCGGCCGGTTCGTGAGTGCCCTCTCTCCTGCGAGCTTTCAGCTCACCGATGTGGAGAACAAATTGCGCGCGAGCGGGCTGTACGTGCCCGTGGCACACGTCGCGTGGTCCCAGACGGCCAGTGCGTGGGGAACGCGTGCGGGCTTCACGGTCGAGAAGCTCGGTGTGAATGTTCCCGGTCTCACGGGCACGGTGTTCCTCGAGCGCGGGCAGTACCTGCATCTGGGCATGGCGCTCTCCTATTCGCCCGCGGATCCGCCGCCGGGAATCGGCGCGGGGCCCGGCACCACGTTCAACCTCCATGAGAGCCGTCGCATCCGGTTCTACGAGCGCAATTACTACGATCACCCGGCGTTCGGTGTGATCGCGCTCGTCACGCCGGCGCAGGCGCGGCGCCCGGCCGGGCGCTGAACGCGCCGACATTTTGCGCCGACCGTTGCCGTGCTACTGGAAGTCCGCCGCTTCGGCGGTCACGACGCTGTTCCGGCCCTGCTGCTTGGCGCGCTTCAGCGCCGTGCGTGAAGCATTGATCAGCGCTTCGAGCGGCAGCTCCCGGGGCGGCACGAGGCTCGCAACGCCCGCACTCACGGTGACATAGCGTTCATGGCCCGCGCGCGGGTGATGAATGAGCAGATCCCGCGCGCGTTGAGTGACCACGCGTGCGTATTCGGCGGCGCGCTCCGCGGCTTCACCCTGAACCAGCACGACGAACGTGCCGCCCTCCCAGTGGCCGACGAGATCGCCTCCGCGGCGATAGGACGCGCCGATGACGCGAGCCACACGGCGAATGCACGCATCGCCGCCGGTGCGCTCGAACTTCTCGTTGTAGGCACCCAGCTCGTCAATGTCGAAGAGCACGAGGCCGATGCAGTGAGAGTCACGCTGCGCGAGCTGCCAATCCCGCCGCAGCAGCTCCTCGAAGTACGACCGCGAATAGAGACCCGTGAGCCGGTCTTCCCGCTGCCACGCCGGAATGCCGGGCGCGTTCCGGTCCTGGCTTTTCAGGCGTCCACCGGCGTCCCGGCAATAGCCGATCCAGTGAGTGATGCGGCCGCCGCTGTCGCGAAGGGGCTGCAGCTGCACTTCATTCCAGAACAGCGTGCCATCGAGCCGGTAGTTGCGGATGAGCACGCGGCACGGCTCACCGCGAGCGAGCGCATCCTTCATGCGCTGGCGTGACTCCTGTTGCCGATCCATGCCCTGCAGCATGCGCAGGTTGTTCCCGATGAGCGCGCTCGCGGAATAGCCCGTGAGCTGCAGGAAGGCAGGATTCACGTACGCGACCGGGCAATCCGATGCGGTAGCGTCGCAGAGGACCACGCCGTCGGGCGCTCCGTCCACCACGCTGCGCCATGCATCGCCGCCGAGCTCGATCATGCGCGGCCTGCCTCGAGCGTCAGTGACGGAGTCGCCGCGCAGCGCGCGAGCCAGTTCTGGCACTCGCGCCATTGAGCGGAGGCCTGGAGCGTCTCCAGCGACGGAGCCTCCCGTCCGCGCATGCGAACGAGGCGAGCGTGCGAGGCGGGCTCCGGATCGACACCGAGCCCGTCGATGGCCGCAATGGCGCTCGGGCGACTGTTACAGATCAGCACCATGTCGCAGCCCGCCGCCAGCGCGCGTCTGGAGCGCACGACGATGTCTCCGGCGACGGCGGCGCCCGCCATCGACATGTCGTCGGTGAACACCGCACCCTTGAAGCCCAGATCGCCGCGCAGCACCTCCCGGATCCAATACGGCGAGACGCTCGCGACCGAGTCGTCAACGGCGGGAAAGAGCACGTGCGACACGAGCACACCGGGAAGACCATTCGCGATGAGGCGGCGATAAGGCGCGAGGTCGTCCTCCATGTCGACGAGCTCGCGGCGATCCACTGGCGAGGCCACGTGTGAATCCGCCACCACGGCGCCATGCCCTGGAAAGTGCTTGGCCGTGGCGGCCATCCCCGCATCGCGCATGCCGTGCATGTACGCGGACGCGAGCTGTGAAACGGCCTGGGCGGTGGCGTGGAACGCGCGGTCTCCGATCACCTCGCTGACGCCGTAATCCAGATCCACGCATGGCGCGAACGACAGGTCCACACCGCATGCGCGCAGCTCCGCGGCCATGAGCCAGCCCATGTGCCGCGCGAGGTCGAGACCGGCCTTCGGGTTCAGGTCGAATTCCTGGCCGATGCGGCGCGCGGCGGGCAGCACGGAAAACCCGCTGCGGAAGCGCTGAACGCGCCCGCCTTCATGATCCACGGCAACGATGAGCGGTGGGCTGCGCAGCCCGTGAATGGCCGCCACGAGCGCTCGCAGCTGCGCCGGGTCCGCATAGTTTCGTGTGAACAGGATCACACCGCCCACCAGAGGATGCTTCAGGATCTCGCGGTCCTCCGGGGTGAGCTCCCGGCCGGCCACATCGATCATGAGCGGTCCCAGGGTCATGCGGTGGCGCTCAGGCAGGAGCCTGCGACGGCTCGAGCACCGCGATCGACTCGACGTGCGTTGTATGCGGGAACATGTCGAGAACCCCAGCGGCCCGCAACCGGAACCCGTGCTCACTCACCAACATGCCGATATCCCTGGCAAGACTGCCCGGATGACAGGAAATATACAGCACGCGCTTTGGCCTCAAACGTGCGACAGTCGGCAACATTTCCCGCGCCCCGGCTCGCGGCGGGTCGAGCAGCACGTACGGGAACGCTGAATCGAGCCACGGCGCCACGGCCCCGCCGGGCTGCTCGGCGAGGCGCGCCAGATCGGCGACGTGGAACGTCGCGTTCGCAAGGCCATTGCGCCGCGCATTCACGGCGGCCCGGGCGACGAGCTCCCGATCCCCTTCCACGCCCACCACACGCCCGGCCCGGCGGGCCAGCGCCAGCGTGAAATTGCCCAGACCGCAGAACAGGTCCAGCACCGCCGCGCCGGGCTCCGGCGCCAGCAGCTCCACGGCCCGGCTCACGAGCGCCTCATTGACCACACCGTTGATCTGGACGAAATCGGTCGGTGCGAATTCCAGCTCGAGATCGAACCGGGGCAGCCGATAGACGAGCGGCGGCTCTTCAGCGGCCGTGCCCGCCTCGCTTTCCAGCCGGCGCACGGTGTCGAGCCCACCCGTCTGCAAATAGAGCCGTACGCCATGCGCGCGCTCGAACGCGCGAAGCGTCGCGAGATCGTTTTCCGAAGGCGGCTGCATCACGCGCAGAACCAGCGCGACCGCGTTGTCGGCAACCGCAACTTCGATCTGCGGCACGCGTTCGCGGATGCTGAGGCTCGTGAGCATTTCCGAGAGTGGCGTGATCAGCGCATCCGCCGGCGCGGCGAGCACTTCGCAGCGCTCGAGCGCCGCCACGTAGGGAGACAATCTTTCGCGGAAACCGACGACGACGCGGCCCTTCCGGGTCACGTACTTCGCGCCGAGCCGCGCCCGCCGGCGATAGTTCCACACCGGCCCACGCAACGGCTCGAGCCATTCATCCGGCAACGCGTGCGCCACGCGCTCCAGGCTGTCTCGCAACTCGAGCTGCTTTGCGGCGAGCTGAGACTCCGGCGCAAGGTGCTGCAAGGCGCAGCCGCCGCAGACGCCAAAGTGCGCGCAGCGCGGCTGAACGCGATCGGGTGCGGGCTCGAGCACCTCGACGAGACGTGCGTCGTCGTGCTGCCGATGCCGCTTCGTGCGCCGGAAACGAATGCGCTCGCCGGGCAACGCGCCCTGCACGAACACGGTCTTGCCCCCGCGAACGATGCCCTCGCCTTCGTGCGTGAGCGCGGCAACCGTACCTTCTTCGTCGGGGCCTTCGGTCGCGGCGCGTCTGGTTGGCGTGGCCCCGGGATCCCGGGCGTTCAGGATTGCTCTTCCCATACGCGCAGGAACTCGCCAAGGTGAGGCTCGGTGCTCGCGCGCAGCATGGCCTTCACCCGTTCCACCTCTTCCGCGTGCCGCTCGCGCGAGAGATTGCCGCGCATGAGCTCGAACCGCAGATAGATCAGGTATGTGTTGAGGACGTCCGTCTCGCAATAGCGACGTATCTCGATGATCTGCCCGTCCTGAAAGGCCTGGGCGACCTTCTCACCGGAGAACCCGAGCTTGCCGGGCAGGCCGAGCAGGCCGGCCATGTCCGTGAGCGAGGCGCGCGCGCGGGCCTGATAGCCCGACAGCACGTCCATCAGGTCGATGTGCCGCCAGTGAAAGCGGCCGAGATAGTTGTTGTAGCGGAACGAGGAATCCTCGTCGCCCGTTTCCCAGTAGCGGCGTGCCTGAACGCCGTATTTCAGCGCGCGATAGTGCAGCACCGGCAGATCGAACGCGGTGCCGTTCCAGGAGACGAGGCAGGGAGAGAAGCGCTCGATGCCATCGAAGAAGCGCTCCACCAGCTCGCTCTCCGGCGCATCCGGCTCACCCAGGCTCCACACGCGCAAGCTGTCCCTGCCGCGAAACACGCACGAGATCGCAACGATGCGATGTTGTTCATGCGGCAGGAACTCGCTGCCATTTCGCTGGCGCTGCAGGGTGAGCATGGCCTTCACCACATCCGCATCGGCCAGCCCGCCGAGGTTGTAGAGCAACCGCCCGAGCGCCACGTCGGGAACGGTCTCGATGTCAAATACAAGGACGTTCATGATGCACGCATCAGCACAGCCACCGCGACGATGAGCCCGGCTTCGTCCGTGAGCGTGACATGCCCTTCGCCCACACCCAGGCCCTTGCGCACCTTCTCACCGCGCTCGGAAAACACGACTTCGGGCTTGCCCCAGGCGTTCTGCACGACGCCGACATCGCGAATCCAGATGCCGTGGGCAAACCCGGTGCCCATCGCCTTCACGATGGCTTCCTTCGCGGCGAAGCGCATGGCCACGAAGCGCTCGGGGCGGCGCGTCTTCTGAAGCTGCTCGAGCTCCTGCGGCATGAGCAGGCGCTCGGTGAAGTGGCTCCCGAAGCGTTGCAGGGTTTTCGTGATGCGTGCGGCCTCGAGCACGTCGACTCCGATGCCGAAGATCATGTGCGTGCCGCGACCATCAGCGCCCGCATGTCGCGCACGGCAGTGGCGAGCCCGTCAAACACGGCGCGCGCGATGATGGCGTGCCCGATATTCAGCTCCACGATCTCCGGGATGGCCGCCACCGGCTGCACGTTGTGATAGTTCAACCCGTGCCCCGCGTGCACTTCGAGCCCGAGACTGGCCGCGAGGCGCGCGCCCGCGTGCAAGCGCTGCAGCTCTGCCGCCTGCTGGGAGCCGGCGGATTCCGCGTAGGCACCCGTGTGCAGCTCCACGACGGGAGCGCCGATCTGCACGGCCGCCTCGATCTGGTGAGGATCCGGGTCGATGAACAGCGCGACGCGAATGCCCGCCACCTTCAGGATGGAAGTGGCTTCCTTCAGGCGCTGAACCTGGCTCGCCGCATCGAGCCCGCCTTCGGTCGTGATCTCCTGGCGCTTCTCCGGCACGAGACAGCAGTCCGGCGGCCGCACGGCCCGGGCGATGTCGAGCATCTCGTCGGTGACCGCCATTTCGAGATTCATGCGGGTCTTCAGCAGGTCCCGCAGCGCGCGCACGTCCTGGATCTGCACGTGGCGGCGGTCCTCGCGCAGGTGCAGCGTGATGAGATCCGCGCCGGCCATCTCGGCGGCCAGCGCGGCGTGCACCGGATCCGGAATGCGGGCGCGACGCGCCTGGCGCAGGGTCGCCACGTGATCGATGTTGACCCCGAGTGCAATGGACCTTGTCGTCATGATCGAGACCCTGAATTGTGGGAAGCGCCGCCTTCGGTGATTCGCCGGACAACGCCCTCGCTGCCGGCGCCCGGCATGGCCGGCGGCCTGGAGCCACGCGCGGTGCCGCGCGCACGAGACGGTTCCATGCGCGCGATCGCACGGGCGACCGCGCGCGTGTTCAGTTCCCGCCCCTCGAGACAGTGCGCCAGCGCGGCCTGCAGCAGGCGGCGCGCATCTTCGAGCGCACGCCCGCCGGAAAGCGTTTCGTTCGCCAGCGCGATGAGCGAAGCGCCCGACAGCGCGCCCGGTGCATCCTCCGCAGCCGCCACCACGCCCTGCTCGGGCCGGAAATGATAGTACGCATTCGCGTCGATGCTGGCGCCCGTGCGCGCATCCGCGTCCAGCGCAACGCCGTATCCGAGCGCATCGAGCAAGCGCTTCTCGAACACGCGCAGCGTCGGTTCGAGCGGCGCGCCCGCCTTCAGCGCCTCGAGCGTGCCGTGATACAGATCGAACACCGCCGGCACGGGATCGTGCCGGTGTGTGAGCTTGAGCAGCAGCTCGTTCAGGTAGAAGCCCGACATGAGATACGCGGGCGCAAGATCGACGTGGTCCGGCGCGCTCTCCGCCGCCGTGAGCTGCGGCGCTTCGCCGCGGCCACTCCAGGACAGCAGCAACCGACGGAACGGCTGCATCTCCGCGGCAAGCTTCGCCTTGGGGCCGCGCACGCCGCGCGCAAACAGCGTGAGCCGGCCCGCATCGCGCGTCAGCACCTCGAGAATGCGGCTCGTGTCCCGATAGGGGCGGCTGTGGAGAATGTAGCCGGGTGCGAGCTGCACCCGGCTCGGAAGCGCGGTCATTCCAGACCCAGTTGCTTCAGCGAGCGTGCATTGTCCGCCCAGTTCTGCCGCACTTTCACCCAGAGCGTCAGATGCAGACGGCGCCCGAGCAGCCGGTTCAGCTCCAGGCGTGCGGCCCGGCCGATGCGCTTGAGGCGATCGCCCCCGGCGCCGATGACGATCGGCTTCTGGCCTTCGCGATCCACCCAGATCACGGCATCGACGGCCACCTGGCCTTCAACCTCCTCGGCCATGCGCTCGACTTCCACGGCAATGCCGTAAGGCACTTCCTGGTTGAGCTCCATGGTGAGCTTCTCGCGGATCGTCTCGGCGATGCGGAAGCGATCGCTCCGATCCGTCACCTCATCCGGCGGGAACATCGGCGGCGCGACCGGAAGGTGCCGGGCGATGGCGCCCTTCAGCGCATCGAGGTTGTCGGACCTGAGCGCCGAGACGGGGACCAGCTCCAGGAACTCGTGCCGCTTGCCGAGCTCCGCCAGATACGGCAGCAGCCGCGTCTTCGGACGCACACTGTCTACCTTGTTGACCACGGCGATGGCCGGGCGCTTCGAGCGCGCGATGCGCTCGAGCACGAAGCCGTCTGCACGCGTCCAGCGCAGGGCTTCGACCACGAACACACAGAGGTCCGCATCCTCGAGCGCCGAGGCGGCCGCGCGATTCATCGCGCGATTGAGCGCACGCGGTTCGCCGCGATGCAGACCGGGAGTGTCCACGAACGCGATCTGCGCGGCCGGCAGATTCACGATGCCGAGAATGCGATGCCGCGTGGTTTGCGGACGCGGCGTGACGATGCTCAGCTTCTGGCCGACGAGCGCATTGAGCAGCGTCGACTTGCCCACGTTGGGCCTGCCGACGATCGCTACGAACCCGCTGCGGAATTCCGCCGCGCCGGCATCAGCCGGTGACTCCACGTGCTGTTCTGTGCTCATGCGTGTGACGCATCCGGACGCGTTCCGATCTGCTGCAGGATCCGCCCGGCGGCTTCCTGTTCGGCCCGCCGGCGGCTCGAGCCGCTCCCCTGCGCGCGAGCCCCCAGGGCGGGCACTTCGCACGCCACCCAGAACACCTGGGCGTGAGCTTCGCCCTCGATACGCTCGACGTGGTATCGGGGCAGCGCGTAACCCCGGGACTGAAGGTATTCCTGCAGCCGGGTTTTCGCATCCTTCAGCGCGTCCGGCGGCGGAAGGGACACGATACGCGAATGGAACAACACCTGGATCACGCGCCGGGCGGCATCGAGCCCGCCATCCAGATAGAGCGCGCCGCACACGGCCTCGAGCGCATCCGCGAGGATGGACTTGCGCCGGAAGCCACCCGTCTTCAGCTCACCCGAGCCCAGGCGCAGCACCTCGCCTAGCCCGATCGTCATCGCCACTTCCGCGAGCGGCTCGCTGCTCACGATGCGCGCGCGCAGGCGGCTCAGATCCCCTTCCGTGCATTCCGGGAACGCGCGGTAGAGGTGTTCGGCGACGACCAGATTGAGGACGGAATCGCCGAGGAACTCCAGCCGCTCGTTGTTGTTGCCGGAGGCGCTGCGATGGGTGAGCGCGGCGACGAACAATCCGACGTCGCGCGGCTCGTACGCGAGCTTCTCGCGCACCCAGGAAGCCGGCCAGTCGTCGGCGTTCGTCATGCCAGAGGAATTACTCCGGAGCCTGACCGATGCGCACGGCTTTTCTGAAGGCCACGAGCAGCGAGACGTTGGAGATGAGCGGAGCAGCGTCCTCATACGCCACCTCGATGACCCAGGACTGGCCCTCCCGGCGGATCACGAAATCCTTGGCCTGCGGGAACGATACGCTCTCGATGTCGAGACGCTTCTCGATGTCGTAGCGCAGCTGCTGTGCATTGACGCCCGAATCCGCCTTCGCCGCTTCCGCAAGCTGCTCCATGCTGCGCACGACCTTCGTGTAGTTCAGATAGATCGGCGTCAGCCGGAGCACCGCGTAGCCCACGATCGCGACGGGCGCCAGCAGGAAGATCCAGCCGATCAAGGTAATGCCGCGTTGTTGCCTGTGCATCGACCCCTCCCGAAATCGAAACCCCGCTCATTCGATGCGATGACCGATGCGACTCCAGAGCGGCCCGCCCGAACGTTGCAGGTCCCAATTGAACCAGATTCGGGTGGCCTTGCCGACCAAGTGGTTCTCAGGAACGAAACCCCATACGCGGCCGTCCTCGCTGTTGTCGCGGTTGTCGCCGATCATGAGGTACTCACCCGGGGGCACCACCTGTTCCTCGGTGCCCACCTCGCCGTAGAACCCGAGGGGCGCACGCCCGCCACAGATGTAGCCTCGCACCTCACGGCGATTGCAGCTCGGCAGGTGCGTTGGCGGGGGCTCGAGCCGTCCCGGGCAGAACATCACCTCGTGCTCGTGTTCCCCGAGGTGCTCCACGGCCTGTTTGAAGTCCACGTAGCACCCGTCGTTGAAGTCACCGACGACATCGAACGGCACCTGCTTGCCGTTGACGAACAGCCGGTCATCCACCACCTGCACGCGGTCGCCCGGCAGGCCGACCAGGCGCTTGATGTAGTTGATGCTCGGATCCCTCGGGTAGCGGAACACGACCACGTCGCCGCGCTGGGGCTCCCCGATCGACAGGAACTTCGTGTTCAACACGGGCAGCCGCAACCCGTACGCGTACTTGTTCACGATGATGAAGTCGCCATCGAGCAGCGTGGGCATCATCGAGTCCGACGGGATGCGGAAGGGCTCGAACACGAACGAGCGCAGCAGCAGCACCACGAGCGCCACGGGGAAGAAGCTGCGCGCGTAGTCCACCGTCCCGGGCTCGGTGATGACCGCCGGATCCTTGCCCGCGCCGCGCGCCGCCGCAGCGCGCTGCCGCCGGAACACCATCGCATCGAGCCACCAGATGACCCCGGTGACCACCGTGATGAGCAGCAGCACGGCACTGAAATCGAGCCGCTCCGCCACGAGCAGCCGCAGCACGGCGGCCCCGATGAGAATCGGCAGGACCCGGTAAACCAATGTGAGCAGCGCCGGATCCCGCGCGGGCTGTGGAGCCGCCGCGAGCTGCCGCCGCGGCCGCAGAAACCAGTCGTCGACGATGGCGATGAGCCCCACCGGAATGGCCAGCCAGCTCAACAGCACGACAAGGTTCATCAGCATCGTGTCTTCACTCCACCCTCTCGCTCACGCGCGTACCCGAAGGTACGAACAATGCACGGCCGGCAGCCGGCGCGCAAAGCGCATGACCTGCATCACACCCGGACCAGATGGCCGCCCCGGGCATGACACCCGGCACGCCACGCGCACGGCGTGAACGCGAAGACGCGATCAGAGGGCTCCCGTCGGGATCTGAAAACACGCGACGTGTCTTCGGAAAGCCCCGACGTCGCGAGCCCTTCCCGACGCGAGTCCTCTGATCGCGGCTCACCGCTTTCAGCCCGCCCCGATCGTCAGCCTTCCAGGGTGCTCTCGCGCCCCTTGTTGTTCTGAACGCGCGCACCGCGCGTCATCGCCGCCAGCCGCGCTCACTTGCGGCCCACCTTCAACACCGCGAGGAAGGCCTCCTGCGGAATCTCCACATGCCCGAGCTGCTTCATGCGCTTCTTGCCTTCCTTCTGCTTCTCGAGGAGCTTGCGCTTGCGCGTCACGTCGCCCCCGTAGCACTTGGCCAGCACGTTCTTGCGCATCGCCTTCACCGTGGCACGCGCAATGATGTGACTTCCGATCGCCGCCTGCACGGCCACTTCGAACATCTGCCGCGGGATGAGCTCCTGCATCTTGTCCACCAGCTCGCGCCCGCGGGCATAGGCGCTGTCGCGGTGCGCGATGATGGAGAGCGCATCCACCCGATCCCCGTTGATGAGGATGTCGAGCTTCACGAGCGGGGCGGCCTGGAAGCGATCGAACTCGTAATCGAACGAGGCATATCCCCGGCTCACGGACTTCAGCCGGTCGAAGAAATCGAGCACCACTTCGGCCAGAGGCAGCTCGTACTGCAGGGACACCTGGGTGGCCAGGTACAGCATCTTCTTCTGGACACCGCGCTTCTCGCTGCAGAGCTTCAGCACGGCGCCGACGTAATCGGGCGGCACGAGGATGTTCGCGATGATGATCGGCTCGCGGATTTCCTCGATCTTGTCCTGCGGCGGGAGTTTGGCCGGGTTGTCGACCGGCTCTACGGTGCCATCGGTCTTCAGCACCTCGTACACCACCGTGGGGGCGCTGCTCACGAGCTCGAGCTCGTATTCGCGCTCGAGCCGCTCCTGCACGATGTCCATGTGCAGCAACCCGAGGAAGCCGCACCGGAACCCGAATCCGAGCGCGCCGGAAACTTCCGGCTCGTAGTGCAGGGCGGAGTCGTTCAGTCGCAGCTTCGCGAGCGCGTCCCTGAACTTCTCGTAATCGTCCGAATTGATCGGGAAGAGCCCCGCGAAGACGCGCGGCTTGATCTGCTTGAAGCCGGGCAGCGGCTGCGGGCTCGGCCGGCTGTCGAGGGTGATGGTGTCGCCGACCGGCGCGCCGTCGATGTCCTTGATGCCGGCGACGACGAAACCGACGTCGCCCGTCTGCAGCATCTGATCCGGCACGGACTTCGGCGTGAACCGGCCGAGCTTGTCCACTTCATGGCTGCGCCCGGTGGACATGACGCGGATCTTGTCGCCCACGCGCAATACGCCGTTCACGACGCGCACGAGCGAGACCACGCCCACGTAGTTGTCGAACCAGGAATCGATGATGAGCGCCTGCAGCGGCGCTTCAGGATCGCCTTTCGGGGGCGGAATGCGGCGGATGAGCGTCTCGAGCAGCTCCTGCACGCCCTCGCCCGTCTTCGCGCTGACGCGCGAGGCATCCGTCGCGTCAATGCCGATGATCTCCTCGATCTCCCGCTTCACCCGGTCCGGATCCGCCGAGGGCAGATCGATCTTGTTGATGACCGGCACGACCTCGAGACCCTGGTCGATGGCCGTGTAGCAGTTGGCCACGCTCTGGGCCTCCACGCCCTGCGAGGCGTCCACCACCAGCAGTGCCCCGTCGCACGCCGCGAGCGAACGCGAGACTTCGTAGGAGAAGTCCACGTGCCCGGGGGTATCGATCATGTTGAGCTGGTAGCGCTCGCCGTCCGAAGCCCGGTAGTAGAGCGTGACGCTCTGCGCCTTGATGGTGATGCCGCGCTCGCGTTCCAGATCCATGGAGTCGAGCACCTGCGCCTGCATCTCGCGGTCCTCGAGACCGCCGCAGAGCTGGATGAAACGATCGGCCAGCGTGGACTTGCCGTGATCGACGTGGGCAATGATCGAGAAGTTGCGTATGAGCCGCATGGAATTCCGGTGGGCCGCGCCGAAAGTCTCTCCAGCGGCGCGGCGCATTATACCGATGTCGCCAACGGGCGGGTCCGTTCACGGCGCGAGCCTGCTGCACGGACCGGGCCGGCCGCTGGGTTCAGGCACTGCGTGCACGCAAGAGCTGCGTCAGCTCCTCCACATCCAGACGGTGCCGGCACACGACGGTCCCATCGAGCAGCAGGACGGGCACGTTCAGCCCGTACCGGCGGGTGAGCTCCGGGTCGGCATCCACGTCGACGACGTCGATCGGGGGCAGCGGGACGGTGCGCCCCAGCACGTGCAGGTCCGCGAGCATCTGGTCACACAGCTCGCAGTCCTCGCGGTGGACGACGGTGAGCCGGGAAGACGCGCTCAACGGG
>JADGHX010000107.1 GCA_019683695.1 Steroidobacteraceae bacterium | reverse complement strand
CATCGGAAGTACGCGGCAGTCCTCTCAAAAAATGGCCGGCGGGGGGCCCGCGGGCGCGCGGAAAAAGGGGCGCGCATTTTCCACTACCGGGGCGGGGGCAGCAATCACCGTACGCCCAACCGATTGTCCAGACTGAGATTGCCGCGGGCGTGGCAGCGGCAAACTCCACAGCCGCGAACGTGCCGCGGTGCTCTGCTGTAGAGCGGATGTGCCCTGCTCAGGCCGCGAATGTGCCCTGCCGGGACCCGCAAGGTGACCTTCCTTCGGCCTTGCAGTGCCACCGGAACTGTCGGCGCCACGCCGCGCAACAGTCGCGGAAGACCCTGCAACGTCTGAGGCAGCGCGCCTTGAGCTGTTCGGGCCAGGGGCGGGCCTGGCCGCGCCGGTCTCGGGTGGTGCCCCAGGATCGTTCCTGGTACTCCATCAACGGGAGGCTGCTTGAGACGGAAGGCAAGTCCCTGCGCGCGGTTGTTACGGTCCGATGCAGGCAGGCTGGCGTGCCGTCATCGCGCGCTTCCGTTCGCGAGTCTGCAGCTGCATCGCCGGACCCAAGGCCGGGCGAACCGAGCCGCGCACGCGGGCGGAGGCCGACCCGCGCCGAACGTCCCGCGAGGCTCGCCAGGTCGGGCTGCGCGTGCGAGAGCTGGCGGCGCCTTGCACGAGGCAATCATCGACACGCCGGGAACGACCCGACATCGCGCACGTGAGTCACACCACAGACTTCACAGAAGCAGGGCTTGCACACGCGATGGGGCGAGCTTCAGCGGCGGTCGCTCGACGTGATCACACCATGTGAAGGTGACGTCGTCCGATTCAGATTGGAGATATTCCGTGTGCCTCTCACGGCCGGCGCGGGCGCGCAGCTTGCTAGGTGCCGTGAAGGAATTGCCGAGGTCTTGAAAAAGTTGCGCGCGCGTGAAGTGGCGCGCACCGCCTGCGCGCGGATTCGACGTTCTGTCATGCGCGCAGCGTGAAGCATTCGTGGTTGTGAGGATTATGTGCGACCGGAAACGTGACGCGCGTTGCCGGAGAGATTTTGGGCATGATGCAGTTCACTCAGCGCGCTCGCGTGCTCTGATACATTGCAGACGCTCTCGGGTCACGCGAGGAACTCGCGAGGCGCGGGACGAGTCTTCAGCGGCACCTTCGGCGGCGTCGGGCAATCAATGAGCGTGCGACTGGTTCAATTCACCGATCCTCATCTGTATGGCGATGAACGCGCCACACTGCGTGGCGTCGCCACGCTCCCCGCGCTCACGCGCACGCTGGACCTCGCGCGCGCTCGCGAGTGGCCCGTGGATGCGGTGCTCGTCACAGGCGATCTCGTGCAGGACGATGTCGCCGGCTACAAACACTTCCGTCGCATCTTCGGCGCACTGGATGCGCCGGTTCTGTGCATCCCGGGCAATCACGACGAGCCGCAGGCCCTGCGCCGGGAATTGAGCGGCAAGCCCTTCATCACCGAAGGCCATGTGGATTTCGGGCCGTGGCGTGTCGTGCTGCTCGACAGCTCCATCCCGCATTCCGCGCGCGGACGCGTGAGCCGTGAATCGCTCGCGGCGCTCGATTCCGCGTTGAGCGCTGCAGACACGAAGCACACGCTCATCTGTCTGCACCACCACCCTGTCGCAATGTCGAGCCGCTGGCTGGACGAGGTGGGCCTCGAGAATGCCGCCGAGTTCTTCGACGTGGTGGATCGGCACCGGAACGTGCGAGCCATCCTCTGGGGCCACGTGCACCAGAGCTACGATGCGCTCCGCAAGAACGTACGCCTGCTTGCCACGCCTTCGACGTGCGCGCAGTTCCTGCCGCGCGCCGACGAGTTCGCGGTGGACGACCGCCCACCCGCGTACCGTACACTCGAGCTTCGTCCGGACGGTACGTTGTCAACGGAGGTCGTGTGGGTCGATTCATCCGCGGCGGGTTCATCCTCCTCCTCGGTCTGCTCGGCAGCCTGACGGCCTGGGCCGAGGCGCCTGTCTGGGCCATCAAGGGCGCGCGGAACACGGTCTACCTCGCGGGCTCCGTTCACCTGCTGCGCGCGCAGGATGCCGCGCTTCCCAGCGCCTTCGACCGCGCATATGCCGATGCGGATGCGCTCGTGATGGAGCTGGACGTGGACGATCTCGATCCGCTCGCCATGTCCGGCTGGGTGCTCGAGAACGGCACGCTGGCAGATGGCAAGACGCTGCGCGATGTCCTCGGCACCGCGCGCTTCGAGCGCGTGGAGCAGGAAGGCAACCGGCTCGGCGTGCCGCTCGAGATGCTGGAGCATCTCGAGCCCTGGCTCGTGGCCATGACACTCGCGCAGCTGCAGTACGTGAAGCTCGGCTTCGATCCCGAGCAGGGCGTTGAAAAGCAACTCGAACGGCGCGCCCGCGCCGATCACAAGGAGATCACCGGCCTCGAGACGGTGGACGATCAGCTCGGCATCCTCGACCGCCTCTCCCCCGACGAGCAGGCGAAGTTCCTCGATCTCACGCTGGAGGAAATGCACGAGATGGAGAGCGAGACGGACGCGTTGCTCGCGGCCTGGCGCGAGGGCAACGCGCAGAAGCTGGCGTCGATGCTGAGCGACGAGTATCAGATCGCGCCCACGCTGTACGGCCGGCTGGTCTCGGAGCGCAACCGGCGGTGGATGCCGCAGATCGAGCAGTTCCTGAAGAGCGACAAGGATTACCTCATCGTCGTGGGCGCCCTGCATCTGGTCGGTGACGACGGTCTGCTGGAGCTCACCGCCGCGAAAGGCTTCCACGCGAAGCAGATGCCGTGACTGGCGTTCGTCCGCTCGTCATGCGCTGTGGCGCCTTCGGCGACATGGTGCTCCTCACCGCCCTGCTCCGGCAGCTGCACGCGCGCTTCGGGGAACCGGTGGATCTCGTCTCGTCGGGGCCGTGGACTATCCCGTTGCTGCAAGGGCAGCCGGGTGTGGGCGACATCTTCATTCTCCGCAGTCGCAAGACGCCTTTCTGGGTGAGCCCGCGACAGATCGGGCTCGCGCGCTGGTTGCGCCGACGCGGCGCGGGGCCGACCTGGTTCTGCGATCCGGGACCTGTGGGACGCGATCTGCTTCGGCGCGGGAAGATTCCCGACGCCTATGTCTGCGAAGACGCTTCGCTCCCCTACGTGCCCGGCGAGCACTTCGTGGATCGATGGATCCGTTTCGCGCAGCTCACGCCGCCCGCCTTCGCGGGCAAGCTGCCCGAAGCGGCCACACGCGTGCCGAGCACCGCCGCACTCGAGGTGAGCCCTGCTTCGCACGCTGCGCTCGAGCGCTGGCTGGCACCGCGGAATCTCGCTGGCCGCAAGCTCATCCTGATTCAGGCGGGCAACAAGCGCACCATGCGCCGCGGCTCGCGGCAGCGGGCGACGAACACGAAGTACTGGCCCGAGGAACGTTGGGCCGCGGTCATTCGGGGGCTGCGTGCGGAACGGCCGGACCACGCCATTCTCCTCATGGGCGTGCCCGCAGAGCGCGAGCTGAATGACGACATCGCGAAGCTGGCGAACGTTCCTGACGTGCACAACGTGGCCGACGACCTGCCGATTCCGGTGCTGCTGCCGCTGCTGCAACGAGCGTCGAGTCTCGTGTCGGTGGATACCGGCCCTGCGCACGCCGCTGCGGCACTCGGGTGCCCCACCGTCGCGTTGTTCGGCACGTCCGATCCGCAGCTCTATCGCCCCGGCGGGGTGACGACACCGGCCGCCGTCGTGACAGGAGACGTGGGCGGGCAGCGGAGCATGATGGGCATCACGGCCGATGCAGTGCTTGCGGCCTGGAGAGAGCTGGTTTCTCGCGTCGGATAGGCGCGGTGCCCGCACGGGCGTCCGCCAGAACTCCACCCGACATGCGCTGACCGCGCTGCGCGACCCTACGGGCCGTAATGACTCATTGCGAGTGCAAGACATCGTGGCGATGTCGCGTAGCACCTCGGTGCGGGCACCTCTGCCAGCATTGACGCTCGCGGCACGGTGGCGTCGAGAGCGGCTCGTCAAACAGCAGAGCGTGCGGCAAGTCGCTCGATAGTGCTGACCGCTGTGTCCATCGCGTTCGCGACGGAGGATGACTTCAGACGGCGCAGCAGCTGTTCGCGTGCGGGGCCTTCCGCAAGAAGACTCAGCGCCGTGCGTGCGATGTCCGCCGCGTCCAGCCGCGCTCCTGCAGCGAGGCCCGCGCGCTCGCATTGACTGATGCGATGAGGTTGATCGCCCGCGATGGGCACGGCCACGCACGGGCGCGCACACGCGATCACCTGCAGGAGCGTGTCCCCTCCATTGGAGATCACCACGCGTGCGCCGCGAATGAGCTCGGCAAGCTGCGCCATGGGCATGCGCGGAGCGGGCCGCAGATTTGTCGATTGCGCAGGCGGCGGTACACCGACGAGAACCGTGGGATGACCCGCCTCGGCAATCCGGTGCGCAGCTTGCGCGACGGTGTGCGGTGCGTCCTCAGCGCCGGGATGATCGGTTCCCCCGCCGGGCACGACGAGCACGTAGCCTTCCGGGCGCACGTCGAACTTCGACATCATTTGCGCGGCCAATGCGGCATCGGCTGGCGGAAGCACCGCATCCAGGAACCGAACCCGCGGCGCATGCGGAAGACGCAGCTTCAGGCGTTCGGCGATGCCCAGCCCACCCGCGATGAACTCCGGATATGCGATCCAGTGCTCATCGAGCACGCGCATCCAGCGAAGACGAAAGGCCTTCCGCCGCTGCCTCGGCCGGGAGCTGATGTAGATGATCCGCGCCCCGCACTTTGACGCCGCATGCAGTTGCGCCGTACGCCCCGCGTTATCGAACACCACGAGCGTGGGACGCAGCTGCTGGATGAGCTCCACCATTTCCACCGTATGGAAGGTGGGCGACCTCGGAAGGCGGGTCGTCGGAAACGGCGTGTCGGCGGCATAGGGCGCGGCCTGACTCACGACGAAGTGAATGTCGATTTGCGGACGGCGCGCGCGGACGGCCGTGGCCAGCGCGAGCGAACGCGCGTACTCGCCCATGCCGCGGGGGCCGGAAACGGGTACGAACAGAACGCGCCCGGCTGGCGGGACGCTGTCGTCGGGAGGTGTCACGCGCCGCGCAAGGTGCCTACTCGATGCGTGCAGGTCAACCTTTCCATCAGGGCGGATCCCGGGGACCGAAGCGGTCCCGCGTTGTGCGCTGCTCAGACCGGAGCAGCCCGAGCTTCTCCAGCCGCGCCTCGATACCGCGCAGCGTGCGACCGTGGCGCTGGGCAATGTCCGTGAGGGGCTCACCCGAGTGAAACGCATCGAGCAGCGCGCTCTGCTCCTCCTCTGTCCACGCTCGGCCTATGTTCCGTGGCAGCTGTGCCCGCCGGGCGGCGCGCGCCGCAAGCTGCTCCAGCGCGGCGGCACCGGCCAGCAACGCGCGCAGCACGTCCGCCTGCTGCAGCACCGTTCCGGGCGGGAGCTCCTGGCCGGTGAAAGGATCCGTGCCCTGCACAAGGGATTGCAGAATCTGCTGTGCGCGCTGCGCCTGCATGACTGGCTCCTGATAACAGCCGGCTCGTTGCCGTGCATGGAATTGTGGAAGCCGGCCAGTCGCGCACGACAGGCGCATACGCGGTGTTTTCGCACAGAAATGCGCCGTCATTTGCGCACCCGCGCACGCGCCGCTTACTGTAAGCGGCCTTATGCGCGCATTCGCATGGTTCGTGGGCATGTTCGTGGTGGGTTTCCTCGTGATGGCGACCCTCACGTATCCGGCATGGCTGCTGTTGCACCCTCACGTGGACTGGCCCTTTCATCGCATCGGCGGTCGCATCGGCCAGCTCGTGCTGCTCGTCTGCCTGGTGCTGCTCGCACGCCGATTGCGCGTGGCTGACCGGGCTAGCTTCGGCTACGGCCTGCCTCGCAGGGAGTTCATCCCCGCCATGCTGAAAGCGTTCGCGCTCGGCGTGGCCACGATGGTGCCGATCGTGCTCGTCATGGCGCTGCTCGGCCTACGCATCTGGAAAGGCGGAGTCGCGCCGGACGCGGCGCTGCTCGCGAAACTCGCGTTCAAGGGGCTGCTCACCGGCGCTGCTGTCGCGCTCATCGAGGAAACGTTTCTCCGTGGTGCGATGTTCACGGCCATCGCTCGCGAATCCGGAGCTCGCACGGCTATCGTGCTCACCGCACTCGTCTACTCGGCAACGCATTTCTTTTCCAGCTACCGCATCCCCGCGGACGCAGTCACTGCATGGAGCGGGCTCGATCTGGTGGCCGGCACTCTGGCGACGTTCTCGGATCCGCTCCGTATTCTGGATGCGTTCCTGTGCCTGTTCGCAGTGGGTGTGCTCCTTGCGGCCGTGCGAGCCGCAACGGGTAACATCGCCGCGTGCATGGGGCTGCACGCGGGCTGGGTGTGGGTGATCACATTCGTGCGGGCCACCTCGCAGCCGAACGAAGCGAGTGCCTTGCGACCCCTGGTCAGCCAATTCGACGGCGTGGTGGGTTGGCTCGTGCTCGTCTGGACGATGGTGATCGGCTTCGTGCTGTGGAAGCTCTACGCGCAACGCGGGCGCGGTGTCACGCTTCCGAACGCCGGATGAGCGGATCGAGACGCGCGAGGCGCTCCACCGGATCCTCGATCTCCAGGAACAGCTGCTTCTCCACGGTCGGGAGCGGCAGGATTTCCGCGAGCCGCGTGCCGACCCAGCCGGCCTCGTCGAAGCGCGGCGGCAAAGTCTTGTAGGCCTCTCCGAGCTGCGGGTACACCCGCCGCAGCAATTGCGCGAGATGCGCAAACTGCGGCGGCAGCGGCACGGAAGGTTCGGTCGCAAGCCATTCCACCGTGCCGACATTCAGCCCGTTGGGCTGTACGCGTCGGTCCAGAACGCGAAACTTCCGCTCGCCCTGGCACACAATCCCCAGCAGCCCTTCCGGAAGCTGGAAGAAATCGACGATGCGCGCGCTGGTGCCCACCTCCGCCGTGCGACTGACGGCACCCACCTCCGCGCCCGCACGGATGAGCACCACACCGAACGGCGAGCCTTCACGCATGCAGATGCGCACCATGTCCACGTAGCGCGGTTCGAAGATCCGCAGGGGCAGTGGCCCGCCCGGAAAGAGCACCACATTCAGCGGAAACAGCGGCAGCTCGGTGCCGCCGCGGGAAGTCGAAGGTCGATCGCGCCCCGAAGCAGAGTCTGCATCGCGGGACATGGGGGCTCAGCTCAGCAGCCCGCCTGCGCAGGCGTTGAACGACGGCCTGCGTTGCCGATGCGGCAAACGGCAGGCGGAAGAGGATGGCCGTCAGCGATTCCCAAAGCGCTTCTCCAGGTTCGCAAGCAGCTTGCCATGCAAGCCACCGAACCCGCCGTTGCTCATGATCAGCGCGTGATCCCCGGGCTGCAAGGCGAGCGCAAGCTGCTCTGCGAGCGCATCCACCTGTGCCACCGCATGGCCGCGCTCGCCAAGCGCAGCCATGAGCGGTTTCGTGTCCCAGCCGAGATCCGGCGGTGCAAACAGCCACACCTCGTCGGCCAGCGCGAGCGATGGCGCGAGCGTGTCCCGGTGCACACCCATGCGCATGGTGTTCGAGCGTGCCTCGAGCACGGCGACGATGCGCGCCTTGCCCACGCGCCGGCGCAAGCCATCGAGCGTGGTGTGAATGGCAGTGGGATGGTGAGCGAAGTCATCGTAGACGCGGATGCCAGCCACTTCGCCCCGAAGCTGCATGCGCCGCGCCACGCCTTCGAACCGCGACAGCGACGCGATCGCTTGCCGCGGAGGCACTCCCGCATGACGCGCGGCTGCGATTGCGGCAAGCGCGTTCTCCATGTTGTGCGCACCGATGAGCGACCACTCCACCACGCCTTGCGAGGCGCCACCCAACAACACTTCGAAGCGCGAGTAGTCCGCGACACCCTCCACGGGGCGCGCTGTCCAGAGCGCATCGCGAGCGGTGGGCGCATTCGCGCGCGTGAAGCCTTCGCGCTCGCTCCAGCATCCCATCGCCAGCGTTTCGGCGAGACGGGCATCGTCCACATTCCAGACGATGCGGCCGGATGCGGGCACGGTGCGCACGAGATGGTGGAACTGCCGCTGGATCTCGGCCACGTCCCGGTAGATGTCCGCGTGGTCGAACTCGAGATTGTTCAGAATGGCGGTGCGCGGCCGGTAGTGGACGAACTTGGCGCGCTTGTCGAAGAAGGCGGAGTCGTACTCGTCCGCTTCGATGACGAAGAACGGCGTGCTGCCGAGGCGCGCGCTCACGTTGAAATTCGCCGGCACGCCGCCGATCAGGAAACCCGGATCGAGGCCCGCCGCGTCCAGAATCCACGCAAGCAGGGAGGACGTTGTCGTCTTGCCGTGCGTGCCCGCCACGGCGAGCACCCAGCGATCCCGCAACACCTCGCGCGCCAGCCACTCCGGGCCGGACACATACGGAATGCGGCTTTCCAGCAGCGCCTCGATGACGGGCTTGCCGCGCGTCATGACGTTGCCGACCACGACGACGTCCGGCGCGGGCTCGAGCTGCGCCGCCTCGAACCCTTGCGTGATCTCGATGCCGAGCGCCTCGAGCTGCGTGCTCATGGGCGGATACACGTTCTGGTCCGAGCCGGTGACGCGATGTCCGGCGGCCCGGGCGATCGCGGCAATGCCGCCCATGAACGTTCCACAGATACCGAGGATGTGAAGATGCACGTGAGCGGCTTTCAGCCCGCGGGCGTGGGTGCGGGGCCGGGATTGATGGCGAACAGCAGCAGCTGCCCGGTGACGAGCTGCAGAATGAACAGCATCACGCAGGCGAGCATCGGGAGTTCGAGCGCGGCTTTGAGCACGTAGCTGCCCGCGCGAATGATCCACACGGCGATGGCGAGCCCGAGCACCACGGCGGGGAACTGCAGCCTGACATCGTCATTGAAGCGGTTCGACAGGAAGATGGCGAGGATCCAGAGCGGCGCGAGCACGATCTGGTAGCCGAACATGGCCGTGGCCGTCTGCAGAAATCGCTCCGGCTTGCCGAAGGCGCGCAGCAGCACGGCATACCACCCGAGCATGAACGCCACTTCCACAACGAGTTGCAGCTGCCAGCTCTCGATGGGCGGCAGCACGAGGCTCAGGATGAAATTCACCAGGAAGTAGCCGATGACCGTCAAGCCCAGCAGCAGGGATGAGGCCGGCACATCCTGCGGACCCTTGCGTGACAGCGCGATCTGAAAGAAGAGCTGAACGAGCTCCATCATGACGGTCGGATTCGTGCGCGGTCTCGCATAGAATGGCGCGCAGATTGTACAGATTCGCGCCTCGTCTCGTTGCAGCCCATTGTCACCACAACCGCCGCGCTTGAATCCCTCGCCGCGCGCCTGGCGGCCGAGCCGGCCGTAGGGCTCGATACCGAGTTCCTTCGCGAGCGCACGTATCGGGCGGAGCTGTGCCTCATCCAGGTCGCCGGCGCGGACCACGCCGCGTGCGTCGATCCGCTCGCTCTGCCTGGCGTCGAGCCGCTCGTTGCACCACTGCTCACCCGCACGCCCGTCAAAGTGATGCATGCCTCGCGGCAGGACCTGGAAGTGCTGCTGCCGGTCGCGGGCCTCATCAGGCCCGTCTTCGATACTCAGATCGCGGCCGCGCTGGCGGGCATGCCTGCGCAGATCGGCTATGGCGAGCTCGTGCGTCGCATGCTCGGCAAGGAACTGCCGAAGATGCACACGCGCACGGACTGGTCCCGGCGCCCGCTCTCGCCGGAGCAGGTGGAGTACGCGCTGGATGACGTGCGTTACCTGCTGCCCCTGAAGGCGCGTCTCGAGGAAGAGCTGGACAGGCTCGGGCGACTCACGTGGCTTGCGGAGGAACTGGCCGGCCTCGAGGACGAACAGCTCCTCAGTGTGCGCCCGGAGAATGCGTGGCAACGCCTCAAGGGCCTCAAGGGGCTGGATGAGGGGCGCATGCGTCTCGCGCGTGCGCTGGCGGCGTGGCGCGAGCGACGCGCAATCGAGCGCAACCGCCCGCGTGGATGGATTCTGGAAGACGCTGTGCTGAGAGACATCGTCATCCGGGTGCCGCGCACGGTGGAACAGCTGCAGTCCATTCCGGAGATGGCGGCCGGCATCATCCGGCATTGCGCGGATGAAATTCTGGAGATCGTGCGAGCGGCCGACGTGCCTCATCCGCCACCGCCGCTCGCCACACGGCAGCGGCCCAGGCCCGAACAGACGGCGCTCGTCAAGAAGCTCGGCGCAGTGAATCAGGCGGTCGCGCAGTCACTGGGGCTGAGTCCGGAAGTGCTCGCCACACGACGCGACATCGAACAGCTTGCCGAAGGCGGACGGGACGTGCCCGTCCTGCAGGGCTGGCGTCGCCAGGTCATTGGCGAACCGCTGCTCGCCGCGCTGTAGGCGCACGACACACCTCGCGCGTCGGCGCGTGGCTTTGTGGCGTGGGCAGCCCGCTCCTCCGGTATCACACGCGAGGCGTCTCGAAGTGATCGGCTAACCGCCCTCGCGCTGTAAGCGACACACCGCGGCGCGTCGGAGCGTGGCATTGTGGCGTGGGCACCGTCGCTCCTCCGGTGTCACACGAGGGGCGTCTCGAAGTGATCGGCGAACCGCTCCTTGCGCTGTAAGCGACACACCGCGGCGCGTCGGAGCGCGGCATTGTGGCGTGGGCACCGTCTGCTCCGTTACGCCCGATGGCTCACAGCGACCCCGCGCGGCCGTTCATCCGCGCGGCGCATGACGCATACATCCCGCTCCGCCGCGCACTGAAAACGTCTGCCGCACGCGGAGGCGTTGCGAGGATCGATCCGGATGCGCTAGCGACGAGGCGACTTCGTTCTTGTACGGGCCGGGCGCCGCGTCCCGGCCCGCTTTCTGGTTCCCCGTCTGGCGGCAGTGGCCGATCGGCCCCGGGCGCGCGGCGCCGCCTGGCCGCGGGCTCCCGCCCGCGCTCTCGCAGCTGCGGACCTTCCGGACGCAGCCTTCTTTTTCGATACAGTCTGCTTCGTGACCGTCTTCCTGTTCGAAGCCGTCCGCTTCGCAGCCGACTTCTTCGTGACGGCCTGCTTCGTGGCCTTCTTGCCTGCGGCGGACCTTGCCGCCTTCTTGCGCGCTGTTTTCGCCGGCGCAGTGACATGGGCCTGCGATGCGCCACTCGAACGCTTGCGTGGGCTGGCGCGCTTGCGGGCGCGGCGAGCCGTGCTGGCCACACCCGAGGGCCGATGGGCTGCACGACGGCGCGGCGACGGTGCCGCGGCCGGTGTCGACGGCGCCTCCTCTGCGGCGGCACCGGTCGACGCTTCCAGTGCGGCATTCAGCCGGGCCGTGACCGCTTCGACATCGCCTTCGGCGTTGATGCTACGGAGCAGGCCCTGCTCCCGGTAGTACTCGATGAGCGGGCGCGTCTTCTCGTCGTACACCCGAAGCCGTTCCGCGACGGCGGTTTCGTTGTCGTCCGAGCGCTGCATGAGACGATGCGGCTCGCCCGTCGTCGGGCACGCATCGCCTTCGGCCGGCGGCGAGGTGAACACGTTAAAGACCTTGCCGCAATCCTGACACGTGCGGCGACCCGAGATGCGTTTCGTGAGCTCAGCGTAATCCACCTCGAGCAGCACCACGGAATCGAGCGGCTGGCCCGTTTCCTTCAGCATCTGATCGAGCGCGCGCGCCTGCACGAGCGTGCGCGGAAACCCATCGAGAATGAAGCCGCGCTGCGCATCCGGCTCGGCCAGCCGCTCACGGATCATCCCGAGCACGGTGTCATCGTCCACGAGCTCGCCGGCATCCATCGCCGCCTTCGCCTTCAGACCGAGGGGCGTACCGTTCCTG
Source organism: Steroidobacteraceae bacterium (assembly GCA_019683695.1). Classification (GTDB taxonomy): domain Bacteria; phylum Pseudomonadota; class Gammaproteobacteria; order Steroidobacterales; family Steroidobacteraceae; genus JADGHX01. The sequence goes on along the minus strand of JADGHX010000107.1, from coordinate 4,347 downwards.
ACGGCTGCGCGCAGCAAGTCTCCGGTGGAGATCTGCGGAATGCCGTGGCGCTCGACGAGACGCTGGGATTGCGTGCCCTTGCCCGAGCCGGGCGCGCCCAGAAGGATGATTCGCATGATGGAGTGAGACCCGCCCCTCAAGGGGTTCGACGAAACGGGCGCCACGTTACCGGCCGCCCCCGGGCAGGTCAACGCCGCAGCGTCCGCGTCCCACGCGTCAACGGGCTTGCGCTATTCTCCCGCGCGAGCAGCCCTGTCGGACTTGCGGCGCAGCCGGCGCGCCCCGAATCGGCCGGTGCACGCGACGCATCCCGCGGTGATCGCAGGCCTCATCCGGCAAATCGCTCGCCAGGGTTTTTTCATCAACCGTTGCCTCACGGCCCACGAGCCCATGAAGACAAGCCCCATGAAGAAGAAAGCGGTCAGGAAGATGAACGCGTTCTATGCGCAGTCCGGCGGCGTCACGGCCGTCATCAACGCCTCGGCCTGCGGGGTCATCGAGGCGGCGGCGCGCCACAGCCGGCACATCGGCAAGCTCTATGCGGGGCGCGACGGCATCATCGGCGCGCTCACCGAAGACCTCATCGACGTGAGCAAGGAAAGCCGGGCCACGATTCGCGGCCTGCGCTACACACCGGGTGGCGCGTTCGGGTCGGCGCGCTTCAAGCTCAAGGGCTTCGACAAGAATCGTGCCGAGTACGAGCGGCTCATCGAGGTGTTCCGCGCGCACAACATCGGCTACTTCTTCTACAACGGCGGCAACGACTCGATGGACACCGCGCTCAAGGTGGCGCAGATGGGCGAGCAGATGGGCTACCCCATCACGTGCATCGGTGTGCCGAAGACCGTCGACAACGACCTGCCGCACACCGACTGCTGCCCGGGTTTCGGCTCGGTGGCCAAGTACATCGCGGTGTCCACGCGCGAGGCCGCGCTCGATGTGGCGTCGATGGCGCGCACGTCCACCAAGGTATTCGTGCTCGAGGTGATGGGCCGCCATGCGGGCTGGATCGCGGCGGCCGGCGGGCTCGCGGGGCGCAAGGCCGGCGAGCCGCCGCACGTGATCCTGTTTCCGGAAATCGCGTTCGACCAGCAGAAATTCCTGGACAAGGTGAAGGAGAGCGTCACCGCCAACGGCTACTGCGTCATCGTGGTATCCGAAGGCGCAGCCTATGCGGACGGCAAATTCCTTGCGGAGGCCGGCACGAAGGACGCGTTCGGCCACACCCAGCTCGGCGGCGTCGGCCCCGTGGTGGCGAACATGATCCGCGAAGCGCACGGCTACAAGTATCACTGGGCCGTTGCGGACTATCTGCAACGCGCCGGGCGGCACATCGCCTCGAAGGTGGACGTGGAGCAGGCCTACGCCGTGGGCAAGGCGGCCGTGGAGCTGGCCGTGAAAGGCGTGAACGCGGTCATGCCCACGATCGTGCGCAAATCCTCGCGGCCCTATCGCTGGACGATCGGGCATGTGCCGCTCGATCAGGTGGCGAATCAGGAAAAGAAGGTGCCGCGCGAGTTCATCACGCCCGACGGCTTCGGCATCACCGAAGCCTGCCGGCGATACCTCGAGCCCCTCATCGCGGGCGAAGACTATCCGCCCTATCGCAACGGGCTGCCGGACTACGTGAAGATCAAGGGCGCGCCGGTCAAACGCAAGCTGAAGACCGAGTTCCGGATCTGAAGTGGCGCACGCGCGGCGTGCGCAGCTTTGTGGCAAGGGGCCGCGACATGTGAAACGGACCGGCGCTCAGCCGATCCACCCGAAGCCCTTTGCAAGCAGTGTGGCGAGCCCGACCGCGACCGTCATGAGCGCGCCGAACAGCACGCGGAAATCGCGTTCCTGACGCTGCACGAGTTGCTTCACATCGCTCTCGACGCCCGCCAGTCGCGCGCGCAGATGCCCGACATCCGACTCGATGCGGCCCACATCCCGCGCGAGGGAGGCGAAGTAGCTTTCGAGTCTGTCGATGCGCGTTTCCATGGCGCAAAGTCTAGGCCCGCGCGCGTGCGGACGCTACTCGCACGAATGTGCGAATCCGCCAGTTTGATCGCTTGAATTCCAGGCTCCCCGCCCGGCCCGCGGGAGCGTCGCGACCAGCGCGCGCAAGGCCCTGTGCTATAGTGCCCCGCATTTTGATGCGCCGGTGAGGTGGGGATTTTTTCCGGCGCGTCAAAAACACCAATTATTCGAACGTGGGAGGAAGCGTCCCGATGGAAGCCAGCACCTGGCTGTGGCTCGCGATTGCGGCGGGCGCGATCGCGGTTGTTTACGGCGTTCTCTCGATGATGTCCATCCTGCGTCTGCCCTCCGGCAGCACGCGCATGCAGGAAATCGCGGCGGCCGTGCAGGCCGGAGCGAAGGCCTACCTCAACAGGCAATACACGACGATCGCCATCGTCGGCGTCATTCTCTTCCTCGTGCTCGGTTTCTCGCCCCTTGGCTGGGGCACGGCAGGCGGCTTCGCCATCGGTGCGATCCTGTCCGGCCTCACCGGTTACATCGGCATGAACATTTCCGTGCGCGCCAACGTGCGCACGGCGCAGGCCGCAACGAACGGGCTGAATGCGGCGCTGAACGTTGCCTTCAGGGGCGGCGCCATCACGGGCATGCTCGTGGTGGGCCTGGGTCTGCTCGGTGTGTCGGGCTACTACGCGGCGCTCGTTCACGGCAACGTCACCAGCGAACGGGCGCTCCACGCGCTCGTCGGCCTGGCATTCGGCGGCTCGCTCATCTCGATCTTTGCGCGTCTCGGCGGCGGCATCTTCACCAAGGGTGCGGACGTGGGCGCAGACCTCGTCGGCAAGGTGGAAGCCGGCATCCCGGAAGACGATCCGCGCAACCCCGCCGTGATTGCGGACAACGTGGGCGACAACGTCGGCGACTGCGCCGGCATGGCGGCGGACCTTTTCGAGACCTACGCGGTCACCATCGTTGCCACGATGCTGCTCGGCGGCCTGCTCTTCGCCAATCAGGGCGATGCCGCCGCGACGAATGCGGTGATCTACCCGCTGGCGCTCGGCGCGGCGTCGATCATTGCCTCGATCATCGGCACCTTCTTCGTGCGAACGAGCGAAGGCGGCAAGATCATGAGCGCGCTGTACAAGGGCGTGATCGTCTCCGGCGTCATCTCCGCTGTGGCGTTCTGGTTCATCACGCAGCAGCTGATGCCCGCACAGGCGGGTGCGCTGTTCGGCTGCGCACTGATCGGGCTTGCGCTCACCGCAGCCATGATCATGATCACCGAGTACTACACCGCCACCGAATTCAGTCCGGTGCGCAAGGTGGCGAGCTCATCGCAGACGGGGCATGCCACGAACATCATTGCGGGGCTCGGCGTGTCCATGAAGGCGACGGCCCTGCCGGTGATCGCGGTGTGCCTCGCCATCTGGGGCTCGTACGAGCTCGGCGCCCAGCATGACGTGGGCTTGTATGGCATCGCCATCGCGGCCACCGCCATGCTCTCCATGACGGGCATGATCGTGGCGCTCGATGCGTACGGCCCGATCACGGACAACGCGGGCGGCATCGCCGAGATGGCCGGCCTCCCGAAGGAAGTCCGCAACATCACGGATCCGCTCGATGCCGTCGGCAACACGACGAAGGCGGTCACGAAGGGGTACGCCATCGGCTCCGCCGCGCTCGCCGCGCTGGTGCTGTTCGCGGACTACACGCATAACCTCGAAACCGCCGGCAAGCTCGTGGAATTCGAGCTGTCGGATCCCGCGGTGATCATCGGCCTCTTCGTGGGCGGGCTCGTGCCCTACCTGTTCGGCGCCATGGCGATGGAAGCCGTGGGCCGCGCGGCCGGCTCGGTCGTCACAGAGGTGCGCCGGCAGTTCCGCGAGATCAAGGGCATCATGGAAGGCAGCGCGAAGCCGGACTACTCGCGCGCCGTGGACATGCTCACGCGCGCGGCCATTCGCGAGATGATCATTCCCTCGCTGCTGCCCATCCTCGTGCCCATCGTGCTCGTGATCGCGCTCAACCTCATGCTGGGGCCGGGCGCGGGCATCAAGGCGCTCGGTGGACTGCTGATCGGCACCATCGTGACGGGACTCTTCGTCGCCATCTCGATGACCACCGGCGGGGGCGCGTGGGACAACGCGAAGAAATACATCGAGGAAGGCAACTTTGGCGGCAAGGGCTCGGATGCCCACAAGGCGGCGGTCACGGGTGACACCGTCGGCGATCCGTACAAGGACACCGCGGGCCCGGCCATCAATCCGCTCATCAAGATCATCAATATCGTGGCACTGCTTCTGGTGCCCGTGCTGTAACCCTCACGGTTGGCGCGCTGCCTGGCGGTGGAAGGCGGGCCCCGCCCCGCCGGGCCCCGTGCCGGAA
>JADGHX010000302.1 GCA_019683695.1 Steroidobacteraceae bacterium | reverse complement strand
TTGCTCGACAATGTCGCCAAACGTGCCAACGTCCCACCCCTCCGGAATCTCTCCAATTTCAGAGTCGGCGAGACGGTCGGAGAAGTGGTCGTAGAGGCGCGCGGGCAGGCCGGGGAACAATTCGCCTTTGCGCCAGCGGCCTTGCATCTTGGCGCGCACAGGATCGAAGTCCACGAACCACGACTTGAAGAGCGCCCGCGCCATCGCCTCCAGCGTCTCGCTCATCCGCCGGTTGCCTTCGATCTTGTGGTCCAGCGCACCGACGATGTTCGCTATTGCCTTACGCTCGCCCTCAGGCGGGAGGACTATCGGAAGTCGCTCGACTTCCTGGAGATTTAGGGTTGCTTGAACCGTAGTGTTCAGCCTGGAATCGATGACCTGCCGAGCCAGAGGCGATCGAAGGGCAAGTTTGACCCAATACGCACCAATCTCCTCACGTACCGGTATCACTGCAACCGCCCGTGCGGTATTCCATCCGGCGAGCGCTTTTGGAACGACAGCTGTCTCTCCGACGGTTCCGACGAGTGTAAGAAGTAACTCCCCTCCTCTTAGTCGTGTCCGCACATACCGGGACTCGATAGCTGGCGAGACTCTAAGAGGATCACTGATAGAAATGCGACCGTGGCGAACGTCGCCGACTCGTACAATCGGTACTCCGTTCTCAACTGCCGGCCCGGGTTGGACAATGCCGTAAGAAATGCCGCGATCTCGATCCACGAGATATCGGAGTTCGACGATTTCCCACTCACCCGCCATACCCCAGCTCCCTCAGGTTGGCGGCAATCGCGGCATCGAGCTGCGCGGCCTCGGCCTGCTGCTCGCGCAGCGTCGCGACGAGCCGCTTCATCTTCTCTTCGAACGGCTCGCCGTCATCCTCCTGCGCCTCGGCGCCGACGTAGCGGCCGGGCGTCAGCACGTGGCCGTGCTTGCGGATCTCCTCCAGCGTTGCGCTCTTGCAGAATCCGGGCACATCCTTGTATTCGCCCGCTTCCTTCTCGCCTCTCCAAGCGTGGTAGGTGTTCGCGATGCGAGCGATGTCTTCGTCGGTGAGCTCGCGGTGAGTGCGGTCCGCCATGCGACCCATTTTGCGGGCATCGATGAAGAGGACGTGCTCGCGGCGGTCGCGGAACTTGCCGTTCTGACGGTCGCGCGCGAGGAACCACAGGCACGCAGGAATCTGCGTCGAGTAGAAGAGTTGGCCCGGCAGCGCGACCATGCAGTCCACGAGATCGGCTTCGATCAGATTCTTGCGGATCTCGCCCTCGCCGGACTGATTTGAGGACATCGAGCCATTGGCGAGCACGAAGCCGGCCACGCCCACGGGTGCGAGGTGATGGACGATGTGCTGCACCCAGGCGAAGTTGGCGTTGCCCACCGGCGGCACGCCGTATTGCCAGCGCTTGTCCTCGCGCAGGCGATCGCCGCCCCAGTCGCTCACGTTGAAAGGCGGGTTCGCGAGGATGAAGTCGGCCTTGAGGTCGGGGTGCCGGTCGTTGTGGAACGTGTCGCCGTGCGCGATCTGACCTTCGATACCGCGGATGGCGAGGTTCATCTTGGCGAGTCGCCACGTCGTGTAGTTCGACTCCTGGCCGTAGATGGAAATGTCCGCCTTGGCCTTGCCGCCATTCCCGTTTCCGTTGGCGTGTGCGCGGATGAACTCCACCGACTGCACGAACATGCCGGAGGAACCGCAGCACGGGTCGTACACCCGTCCCCGATACGGCTCGAGCATTTCGACCAGCAGCTTGACCACACAGCGGGGCGTGTAAAACTCGCCGCCCTTCTTGCCTTCGGCGCTCGCGAACTGTGAGAGGAAGTACTCGTAGACGCGGCCGAGCACGTCCTTCGCGCGGCTCGCCTCGTCACCGATCCTGATGTTACTGATGAGGTCGATGAGTTGGCCGAGGCGCGTCTTGTCGAGGGCGGGACGTGCGTAGTCCTTCGGCAGCACGTCTTTGAGCGCCGGGTTGTCCCGCTCGATGCCGACCATCGCAGTATCCACGAGCTGGCCGATAGTGGGCTGCTTGGCCTGGCCTTTCAGGTGCGCCCAGCGTGCCTCAGGGGGCACCCAGAATACGCCTTGAGCGCGATACTCGTCCGGGTCCTCTGGGTCGGCGCCCTCGGCCCGCTCGGCTTCGAGCTTCGCGTGCTGCTCTTCAAAGGCATCCGAGATGTACTTGAGAAAGATCAGCCCGAGGACGACGTGCTTGTACTCGGCGGCGTCCATGCTGCCACGTAACGCGTCGGCCATGCGCCAGAGCTCGGCTTCGTAGCCGACTGTGGCAGAACCACCCACAGTGGAGTTCTTCTTTTTGGTCGTTCCCCTTGCTGCCCTACCGCTCGCTGGCGGTTTCGTCATCCTGTTCCCCTGAATGTGAACCAATAATCGAAAGATATGAGTGCGGACGGTGCGACTCGCCCCGCGCTATCCTTCCCTGTATCTATACCATCACGAATGCCACCGTATCTATTGAGATTCACCGAAATGGGTGACACTTTTCCAATTCCTACTTGTCAAAGCGGTTGGTACAGTCACCAGCGCGGAGACCAAGATGGGAACCAGAC
>JADGHX010000106.1 GCA_019683695.1 Steroidobacteraceae bacterium | reverse complement strand
TGCCGTGGCTGCCTGCCGCCCGTCGGTTGCCGGCGGAAGATGCCGTTGTGCTCGACAAACGCACTCCTGAAGAGGGCGTTGTGGTGATCGCCGTGCCCATGCTCTCGCGCATTTCGAATTTCGACGACTTCGATCCGCTGCGACTCGAACCCGGTGTGCGGCTCGTGATGGTGCCTCCCGGTGAGCCGATTCCCGCAGCAGCGCAGCTGATCATTCTTCCGGGCACGAAGGCGACGATTGCGGACCTGAAGTTCCTGCGGCAGCAGGGATGGGACATCGACATCGCCGCGCATGTTCGCAGAGGGGGCCATCTGCTCGGCATCTGTGGCGGATATCAGATGCTCGGCCACACGATCGCGGATCCGCAGGGCATCGAAGGCTCACCGGAGCGCGTGAATGGCCTCGGGTACCTGCCGGTGAGCACCGAGCTCACGGGTGACAAGCGCGTCACGCGAGTGTGGGGCGTGGATTGTCTGTCGGGTGCACCCTTCGAGGGCTACGAGATCCATTCCGGTCGAACGCACACGGAGGCGGAGATTTCGCCACTGCTGCAGCTTTCGGACGGAATGCCCGACGGCGTCATCACCGCCGACGGTCGCATTGCGGGCTGCTACGTGCACGGGCTTTTCGACCGCGCGGAGCAGCGCGCGGCGTGGCTTTCACGTCTCGGTGCGTCGTCGGACGGCGTCCAGCATTCGGCGCGAGTTGAAGCGGCTCTGGATGAGTTGGCAAGCGAGCTGGAGAAAGTCGTGAACGTCTCGTGCGTGCTCGAAATCGCAACAGGGGCGCGCTGATGGATCGCGCGCAGATCTGGAAGCATCTGGACTCACTCGCCAAGCCTTCGCGGAGCCTCGGGCGGCTGGAGGACGCGGCCGTGCGTCTTGCGGAAGTGCAGGGCACGCTCACACCCACCACCCGTCCGCGCCGTCTCGTTCTATTCGCCGGGGACCACGGCGTGTGCGCGCAAGGCGTTTCCGAGTGGCCGCAGGAGGTGACCGCATTGATGGTTGGCACGATCCTGCGCGGCCGGGCAGCAAGCAGCGCGTTCGCTGCTGCTCACGATTGCGTGATGCGCGTGGTGGATGTTGGCGTGGCGTCGAGTTACGAGCTGCCGACCGACGATGCGCGCGCGTCACACCGGACCGCGCGAGTCGTTCGAGGAACGCGGGATCTCTCGAGCGAACCGGCCCTGTCGGTGCACGAGTTTGAAGCCGCGTGGAACGTGGGCGCCGAAGAAGCTGCGATCTGTGCGCAAGCCGGCGATGTCATTCTGATTGCAGGTGAGATGGGCATCGGCAACACGACGCCTGCAGCCTGCCTCACCATGTTGCTGGCTGACGCTCCTGCCGACGTGGCAGTCGGGCGCGGTGCGGGTGCAAGCGATGCGACCCTGGAAAGGAAGCGCAACCTCGTCTCGCGCGCGGCCGAGCGGGCCGCACATCTCGCGCGAAGCGACATCCGGAAGGCGATCGCCGCGGTGTCGGGTGCGGAGATCGCTGCCATGGCCGGCTTCTTCGCTGAAGGCGCCAGGGGCGGCAAGACGCTGCTCCTGGATGGTTACGTCGCGACGGCGGCAGCGCTCATTGCAGAGCGCCTGCAGCCGGGCACGTCCCGACAGATGATCGCCGCGCATCTTTCCGCGGAGCCGGGACATCGTGTCGCGCTGAAACGGCTGGGTCTGGATCCGTTGCTCGACTGGAGCATGCGTCTCGGTGAAGGCACCGGCGCGCTCGTGGCGCTTCCAATGCTCGACAGCGCAGCGGCGCTACTGCGGAACGTTGCCAGCCTCGCGGAACTCGGCGCACTCGAAGAATCCCCTGCGGCAGTTTGCGATGGCACGCGCAAGCTCTGAGTGCCCGGCGTGGGCGCCGCCGCTGCTTGCGCTTCAATTCCTGACGCGCGTTCCAGTGCCGGGCGTTGCGCGCTTGCCGGGCGATGTAGTGCGCATCGGGCTCGTGCGCGCGGTGGCCTGGTTTCCGCTCGTGGGCGCGATCGTAGGCAGCATCACTGCATGTGTGGTTCTGATTACGGAGCAGTTCTGGCCTCGAGCCGTGGCCGTGCTCGTCGCGTTGATCGTGGAGGCACGGCTCACCGGCGCCTTCCACGAGGATGCGGTTGCGGACTTCTGCGACGGTGTCGGCGGCGGCGGGGATCCCGCGCACGTGCGCGACATCATGAAGGACAGTCGCATCGGCACGTACGGCACGCTCGGCATCACCCTGGCGGTGGGCTTGCGCGCAGTGCTCATGACCTCGCTCGATGCGGGATATGCGGCGGCAGCCATTATCGGTGCGGCCACCTTTGGTCGGCTGCTGGCGGTGGTTGCGCTGACGACGATCCCACAGGCGCCACGCGCCGACGGACTCTCGAAGGACGTCGCGGGCGAGGCACGGCCGAAAGATCTCGCCATCGCGGGCGCTACGTCCGTCGCGGGAGTTGCCGCGATCGTCTTGGCTCGCCCCGTCGCTTCTCTCCTGGCGCTCGGCGCTGCCACGATCTTCATGATCTGGGTTCGCAGTGTCGTCATGAAGCGAGTCGGCGGATGCACGGGGGATTGCCTTGGCTTCATCGCCTACTCGGGGCAGCTCATCGTGCTGCTTGCAGCGGCCTCCGGCTGAATGGGGCGCGTGCTTCTCGTGCGGCACACGGAGGTCGCTCTGAAATGGAGCGGCCGGTGCTACGGCTGCAGTGATGTGCCCCTGAGTCGCGCGGGAAGAAGACAGGCTCGCGCGATCGCGGAGCAGCTCTCGACTGAACCCGTCTCGATCGTGGTGCATTCAGGGCTCATGCGCGCGGCATGGCTCGCCGAACAGATCGGTCGGCTCACGAACGCGGCAGTGCGCGCGGATGCGCGGTGGCGCGAGCGGGACTTCGGCACGTGGGAACGCAGAAGCTGGGATTCCATCTGGCGCGAAACGGGAAGCGCCATGGAAGGCCTGCTCACCGCGCCCGATCGCTTCCGGCCGGGTGGCGGCGAGACGACGCAGGAGCTGGCGGAGCGCAGTCTCGCCGCATGGAACGCGTTACCGCAGGAGACTCTCGTGGTTGTGGTGAGCCACGGCGGGCCGATTGCCACACTTCGCGCGTTGCTGGCCGGCGCGCCACTCGAGCACGTTTTGCAGTACAGGGTGGCAACGGGCTCCATCACGGCGATCGATCGCGGTGAAGCGAGCCGGTCTGGCCCGTTCACGCCCTAGCTGTGCGCACGGGCCGCGGGCGTGCTTCGCTCGTGGCGTGAGATTTGCTGCGGCCCGCACGAATGTTCCGCGGCATTGCACCGGAAGGACGCTCCATGGCCTCCCAAACCCCCGTGCCCGATCTTGAAGCGCTCGACGCGCTGTGGCGTGCGGCGAATTACCTGTCGGTCGGCCAGATTTACCTCTACGACAACCCCTTGCTGAAGCGCCCGCTGGAGCGCGGCGATATCAAGCGGCGACTGCTGGGCCACTGGGGCACGACACCCGGCCTCAACTTCATCTATGCGCACATGAACCGCGTGATCATCGCGCGGGACCTGAATGCGATCTTCATCACCGGGCCGGGGCATGGCGGGCCTGGCATCGTGGCGAACACGTGGCTCGAAGGCACGTACAGCGAGCTGTACCCGGATGTCGCGCAGGACGAGGCCGGCATGCGCCGGCTGTTCCGGCAGTTCTCGTTTCCCGGCGGCATTCCGAGCCACGTGGCTCCGGAAGTGCCGGGCTCGATTCACGAAGGCGGCGAGCTCGGGTATTCGCTCGAGCACGCATTCGGCGCCGCCTTCGACAACCCGGACCTCGTGGTCTGCTGTGTCGTCGGGGACGGCGAGGCCGAAACCGGCGCGCTCGCCACGAGCTGGCATTCGAACAAGTTCCTGAACCCGGTTCACGATGGCGCGGTGCTGCCCGTGCTGCACCTGAATGGATACAAGATCGCCGGGCCCACCGTGCTCGCGCGCATTCCGCGCGAGGAGCTGGAGCAGTACCTCCGGGGCTGCGGCTACCGTCCCTATTTCGTCGAAGGCGACGACCCCTTTGACATGCACCGCAAGATGTCCGCCACGCTGGACACGGTCTTCGACGAGATCGCCGCGATCCAGGCGGCCGCGCGCAAGGACGGCAAGACCACGCGCCCCACCTGGCCCATGATCGTGCTCGTGAGCCCGAAGGGCTGGACGGGGCCGAAGATCGTCGATGGCAAGCAGGTGGAAGGCACCTTCCGCGCCCATCAGGTGCCCATGGGGGAGATGGACAAGCCCGAGCACCTGCGCATTCTCGAGAGCTGGATGCGCAGCTATCGTCCGGAGGAGCTCTTCGACGAGCACGGCGGAATCCAGCCCATCATCTCTCGCGCGACGCCACGCGGCGAGCGCCGCATGAGCGCCAACCCACACGCCAACGGCGGCATTCTGCTGCGGGATCTGCGCCTGCCCGCGTTCCAGGACTATGCCGTGGAGGTGAGCGAGCCCGGCGCCACGGTTGCGGAAGCCACGCGCGTGCAGGGGAACATGATCCGCGACGTGATCCGCCTCAATCCGCACACCTTCCGCGTGTTCAGCCCGGACGAGACGGCCTCGAACCGCTGGTCCGCCGTCTTCGAGGTGACCGATCGCATGCTGATGGGCGAGCTGTTGCCGAACGACGATCACGTCTCGCACAGCGGCCGCGTGCTCGAGATGCTGAGCGAGAATCAGTGCCAGGGCTGGCTCGAAGGCTACCTGCTCACGGGCCGGCACGGGTTCTTCAACTGCTACGAGGCCTTCATCCACATCGTCGATTCGATGTTCAACCAGCACGCCAAGTGGCTGAAGGTGTGCGCCGGCATTCCCTGGCGGCGGCCGATTTCCTCGCTCAACTATCTGCTCACGTCACACGTCTGGCGGCAGGATCACAACGGGTTCAGCCATCAGGACCCCGGCTTCATCGACCACGTCGTCAACAAGAAGGCGCAGATCATCCGTGTGTACCTGCCACCGGATGCCAACTGCTTGCTGTACGTGACGGATGTGTGCCTTCGCAGCCGGAACAAGGTGAATGTCATCATCGCCGGCAAGCAGCCTCAGCCGCAGTGGCTTTCGATGGAACAGGCCATCACTCACTGCACGCTCGGCATCGGCGTGTGGCGGTGGGCCAGCTCCGACCACGGGGACGAGTGTGACGTGGTGCTAGCCTGCTGCGGGGACGTGCCCACGATCGAAACGCTCGCGGCGGCTGAGCTTCTCCGCACGCTCGCGCCGGAGCTGCGCGTCCGCGTGATCAACGTGGTGGATCTCATGCGCCTGCAGCCGAGGCGCGAGCACCCGCAGGGGCTTCTGGATGTGGATTTCGACGCGTTGTTCACGAAGGACAAGCCGATCGTGTTCGCGTTTCACGGCTATCCGTGGCTGATCCACCGGCTGGCTTACAAGCGCACGAACCATCCGAACCTGCACGTGCGGGGGTACAAGGAGGAAGGCACGACCACGACGCCGTTTGACATGACCGTGCTCAACGAGATGGATCGCTTCCATCTCGTCATCGACGTGGTGGAGCGCGTTCCGCGCCTGCAGCATCGCGCGGCGGATATCACCCAGCTCATGCGCGAGAAGCTGATCCAGCATCGTCAGTACGTGAACACGTACGGGGACGACATGCCGGAGGTGAAGTACTGGAAATGGGGCGAGGCCGAGCGCCGCCAGCATCGCACGCAGGGCACCGAGCAGGAATAGCCGGATGTCTGCACCACTCCTGATCATCAACACCGGCTCATCCACCTTCAAATGGACCCTGTTTGCCGCAGAGGGCGAGCGCGTGCTCGACTCGGGTTCGGAGGATTGGAGCGCCGAGGACGCACTCACGCGTCGAACTCAAATCGAAAGCCGGCTGAGCGCGCTTCCCCGTTGTCGCGCGGTCGGTCACCGAGTGGTGCACGGAGGCACGGAGTTCCAGCAGACCGTGCTGATCGATGACGAGACGCGCCACGAGCTGGAGTTGCTCGTCGCGCTCGACTCGCTGCACATGCGGCCGGCCATGACCGGCATTGATGCCGCGATCGCCGCATTCCCGGACGCACGGCAGTACGCGGTGTTCGACACGGCGTTTCATCGCACGCTGAGCGAAGCCGCCGCCGGATATGCGATTCCGGCGGAATGGACGCAGAAGTGGGGTCTGCGCCGCTTCGGATTTCACGGCCTGAGCGTCGAGTGGAGCATCGACTGGGCGCGCCGGAACTGCGGCGGGCTCCCGCCCCGCGCGATCGTGTGCCACCTCGGCAGCGGCTGCTCCATCACGGCCGTGCGAGACGGTGCTTCCGTCGACACGACCATGGGCTTCACACCGCTCGATGGTCTGATGATGGCCACGCGCTCGGGCTCGATCGACCCCGGTCTGCTGCTGTATCTGCAAACACGCTGCGGCTTCTCTCCACAACAGCTCGAGGACTCACTCGCCCACCTGTCGGGATTGCTCGGCGTTTCCGGTCTTTCCGGCGACATGCGCGAGATCATCGCGGCCGCGGACGCCGGGAATGTGAATGCGAAGCTCGCCTACGATCGCTTCATTCTTTACGCGAGGCGGCATCTCGGTGCGATGTACGGCGTGCTCGGCGGTGTGGACGTGCTGATCTTCACCGGCGGCGTCGGCGAGCACGAGCCGCGTGTCCGCCGCGACATCGCCGCGGCTATTCCAGACGTGCACCTGGACGCGGCTCGCAACAAAGCGAGCAACGAAGGGGAGATCTCGAGCGCAGCCAGCCCCGTGCGAGCGCTGATCGTACGCGCGCGTGAAGACATCGTCGTGCTTCGGGAAGTGTTACGGCTGCTGCCGTAGCTCATCCGACCGCGCGGCGCGCGGATTCGAGCAGCGTTGCGAGCCGCTCCGGCTCAACGGGTTTGGTGACGTGGTAATCGAAGCCCGCGGCCATGGCACGTTCGCGGTCCTGCGTCTGCCCCCATCCCGTGAGTGCAACGAGCGTGATTTTTCGCCCCCACGGCTGCGAGCGGATGCGTTGAGCCACCTCGTATCCGTCCATTCCGGGCATGCCGATGTCGAGCAGCACCACTTCGGGCTGGAAGGTCTCCGCAGCCTCGAGCGCCGTACGCCCGTCGTACGCCTTGCGGATGTGATGCCCGGAGCCCTCCAGGAGCAAGCCGAGGCTGTCCGCGGCGTCCCGGTTGTCATCCGCGATGAGGACCTTGCGCCCGTCGTGAATGGAAGACGAGGGGGCTTGCGCCTCCGGCGCCTCCGTCGACGTCGCCAGGCTCTTCGCAGGCAGCCGGGCGATGAACTCGCTGCCACGCCCGGGCCCGGCGCTGCGCGCTTCAATCGTGCCGCCGTGCAGTTCGAGCAGCCCACGCACCAGCGCGAGCCCGATTCCCAGCCCTCCTTCGGCGTGCTGCAGCTCGGACTTGCCTTGAGCGAACATCTCGAAGATGTTTGGCAGCACGTCGCGCGCGATGCCGATGCCGTTGTCGATGACGCGCACGACGACTTCTCCGCCCTGCGACTGCACGCGCACATCGATACGCCCGCCCGGTTCCGTGTACTTGCCCGCGTTCGTCAGCAGGTTCGCGATCACTTGCGAGAGGCGCACCGCGTCCCCCTCGACATAGAGAGGTGTCGCCGGGATGTCGACGACGACGGTGTGGCGCTTGCCTTCCATGAGCGGCCGCACGGACTCGACCGCGGAATCGATCACACTGGCGATATCGAGCGTGCGCTTGCGCAGCTCGAGACTGCCGCGCGTGATGCGAGACACGTCGAGCAGGTCATCCAGGAGCCGGCCCATGTGCTGGGACTGGCGATCGATGATGTTGCGTGCACGCTCGGCGTCGCGCGAAGACAGATTCGGCATCTTCAGCAGCGTGACGGCATGGCGGATGGGCGCCAACGGGTTGCGCAGCTCGTGCGCGAGTGTCGCGAGGAAGATGTCCTTGCGCCGGTCGGCAATCCGCAGGGCTTCCTCGGTGCGTTTCTGGCGGGTGATATCGGTCATGATGCCGCAGAGCAGGTAGGGTTTGCCCGCGCTGTCCGCAAGCAGGAACTTCGTGGCGATGTAGTGATGTGCGCCGTCGCCGTGCGGCAGGTTTTCTTCGGTGGTGAGCGGCGCGCGGGTCTCCCACACGCGCTGATCGTTCGCGTGCATCGATTCCGCGACCTCATGCGGGAAGAGGTCGTACTCGGTCTTGCCGATGAGCTGCTCGGGCTTGAGCCCCGACAGACGCAGCACTTCCTGATTCACGTAGGTGTAACGCCCGCTCCGGTCTTTCAGGAAGACGACGGCTGCCGCCCTGTCGAGAATCGTGCGCAGGCGGTGCTCGCTTTCGCGCAGCGCCTCGGCCGCGTGCTGCAGCCAGTGAATGCCTTCCGCGAGCAGCACCCCTACGGTGCTGAAGAACAGGATGTGCACCGTCCAGCCGCCCGCCCCGAGCAGTGCGCGTGCGATGGGCCAATAGACAAGATGAGCCGCTCCCACGCTTGCAACGGTGGCGAGCAGAGCCGGGCCGCGCCCGCCGAGATAGCCGGAGATGAGGACGACGAGAAGAAACGCGAGCAGCGGATTCACCACGCCGACAATCGGCGCCAGTACCACCCGGAGCCCCGCCATGGTGATCACAAGCAGCAACGCGATCGCGTACCCGGCCCACTTGTGGCGCCCGGCGAAGACGGGACCGATGGCAGGCAGGCGGATCTGACTGAGATAGCTGTCGACAGGAGGTTCCATCGGGAAGACCTGCGGCCGCTCTCCCGGCACTATAGCTTCAGCACGGACCCCGAGCACGGTTTTGCGATGCGTGGCGAGCCGCGCCCGCCGCACCTGCAGGCGGCATCCCGCCGGGCCGGGTGCCCGCCGCTTCAGCGCCTGTCGCGAAATTGAGCCGCGTGGTAGGACAGCGTCGCGTAGGCATAGGAGAGCACGAAGATCGCGCAGGCGGCTACGGACGCGAACAGGCCGACGAGCGCCGCCAGCACTACGAACACGCTCAGGGCGTTGCCGTTCTGGGGGCTCTGGATATCGAAAAATGCAATGAGCAGCAGGGCGATGGTGCCGCTCACCAGCCAGCGCTGGATGTACGTGGCGAGGCAACCGCGCATCTGGCAGTTGTGGCGGAACGCCGCGGCGCGCTCGGCGAGCGTGCCCCGGCTGGCGTCTTTCATCACTCCGAAGGGGCAGTAGTAGTTCCAGAGGGACTCGAGCACGGCGACGCTCCTTCCGCGTGGGTTGTGGGTGAACGATCCTGACATCGTTTGGTTGCCGTGTATGCGGCGCGGCCGCCAACGCGGGACTTCCACAGTCTTCTCCCAACGCGGGACTTCCACAGTCTTCTCGAAGATCAGCCCTGATCGATGGGACACCGGACACCCCATGCACAGCAGGGTTCTGGATCCTGTGCGGCGGGTTTCAGATGTTGCTTTGCACACTGGCGGCATCATGAGGCGATTCGCTGGTTTGCCGTCGGGCGCGGCCGCTGTGGCGTAGCTCACGTTGGTGTTTCGACGGAGGTGCAGTGAGAAGAAGCTCGGGGTGGCCGGTCCTTGCCGGTCTCGATGCGCTGGGGCGTGGGGAGCGGATCCGGACGGTGGAGCTGGGCGGCGCGATGGGCCGTGCCGGCGAGCGGAGGCGCGTGCAAGAGGGTCCCGCGGCGGCCTACTCGGGCGCGCTTCGAAAATCGCCGCAGACGGCGATTTTCGGCGGTCCCGCATTCCCCGCTACGCCGCGCCACATGCGGGCAAACCAAGAATCCATGCAGAGGTGCGCGGCGCGTGTACCAAGGCGCATGTATCGAGAGAGGTGCGCGGCGCTTAACGCGGGCGCGAGTGCGCGTGGGGTGGTTCGCGCAAAAAGCGCGCACCGCCGGCGGCGCTGCGGCTGCAGCTCCGTCGGCGGTCGCTCTTGCGGCTAAGCCTTGCCCAGCTCGGCCTTGGTGAGGCCGAGCATCCACTTGCGTACGTTCGCGAGGTGACGCTCTTCCTGCTGCTCGGCGCGCTGGAAGGCTTCGGCGAGCTTCGTGTGGCCGGAGCTTCGGGCGATCTCGATGAGCATGGCCCAGCCGTCCACGTCCGTGAGCTCGGCGATGTGCAGGGCTTGCAGAGACTGCAGGAAGTTCGTGCGGGGGTCGTTCACGAGCTGCATGAGGCCCTGGCCTGCGATTCCGGTCGCGGCGGCGCACGGCGTTTGTGCCGTCGGGTCTCCGCCAAGCGACTCCATGGACTCCACGAGCAGACGGAAGTGTGCGGCTTCATCGTCGCGGATCTTTACCAGCTCGGCGGCGGGGACGATGCTCTCGAGCCCATCGGTCGCCGCATGTTTCACGAGCAGCGCTTCGTACAGCCGCACGCCGGTTCGCTCGAACGCCAGCCGCTCGGCGATCTTGTCGAAGACCACCTGGGGTCTTGCGCCCTTGATGGCGTCCACGCCGCTCTTCACCGTGCCCTTGACCGTCGCCGGCGGCGGCACGGAGCCGAGCGCGTCGGCTTCCTTCGCATAGGACATCTTCAGGGCGACCAGCTCCGATTCCGGGCCGGGGACGGAAGGGGCCGCCTCGTCACTCACTTCGAGCAGGGCGCGCGTGTCGAACGGGGAGGACTTGATCCCCGTCTTGTTCATGCCGATTCGGGTAGTGGTTTCCATGATCAGTGCCTCGCTCCAATCGTGACGACCTTGCGGGCGAGCTCGCCGCCCGGGAACCAGTGATAGCCTTTCGCGATGGTGTCGGTCGGTGAGCCCTGCGAGTTGAGGTACGCGCGATACTCGCGGCTGGCATCGCTCTCCTGGTCGAGCGGCACGAACTGCGTGCCGCGCGCCCGCAGATCGACCTCGTTCGTGAGCGTCTGGCGCACGAACTCGCGCTGGCTCGCGAAATTGATGGGCTCGGGCAGCGACCCGTCGAGCACCTCCATCGGGTCGCGCTTCTCGTGCTTCTTGAACAGCTCGCGCACGGCCTGCAGGTGGCCGAGCTCGTAATCGAGCATGCGCTCCCAGATCGCCTTGATGCGCGGGTTGCTCTCGTGCTGCACGCAGCTGTAGTAGGTGTACACCTCGGTGGCCTCGTGCATGAGCCATTGCTCGAGCCACGTCTGGTCCGGATCGATCAGGGACTCGTAATGCGTCACGTGCTGCTCCTCGATCGAGGCGATCTCGGCATAGAGCAGGCGCGCTACCGGGTCCGCGAAGAGCGGGCCGATGTTCATGTAGTAGTCATGCGTCTGGTGCTCGGAGGCCATGAGCACCGTGGCGTTGAGCTTCGTCAGGAACGCGGCGTCTTTCGCCTTGAAGGGCTCGCGCACGTCATCGAGGGGGTCGCGATGCTCCACGGCCGTCGGGCGGCCCGGCAGCACGTCCGTGTAACTCTGCAGGATGTTGTTGGCATCCTTGCCTTCCATCCGGTCCATGAGGGCCGAGTAGCGGTACAGATGATCGAAATCCTCGAGCAGGCCGAAGCGGTAGGCTTGCGCGAGGTAATCATCGGGCTCGTTCTGGGCCAGCGCGGCGGTCACTTCCACCGCCACCTGCTCGTACGCGATCGTCGTTTCGAGTGGCGAGTGATCCGCCCCCAGCAGCCAGTTCACCTGAGTGGCCTGATGCTGTTCCACACGGCGAATCTGCGCGAGCGCGGGGCGCAGCTCGCCGTTCATGCGCGCGCACGCGTGCTGGAAGCGCAGGGCCTCCGTTTCGATGCCGTTCATCAGGATGACGCGAACGCGCGTGAATGCGTCGTCGTCCAGTTTGCTGATCGGCTTCGCCACCATCTCGCGCCAGGTGAATCGCTGCTTCGAGAGCGGCGTGCCGTTCATCTTGAGCAGGTCCAGAGCCATGGGAGCTCCTCTTCAGAATCGGTGTTGGGTAGGAGCCCCGGAGCAAGCAAGCCGTATTCCGAGGCCGGACGCGAAAGCGGCCGTGCGGGGCTCGCGGGAACATCAGGCTCTGCCGTTCGTTGGCGTGCGTGAGGCAGGGCACGGCTTCACAGCGCGGGAACCATGCGCCGCCGAACGACCGCTCACGCAGGCAATCCCCGCGCTGAAGCCTCGGTGCCCGCGTAGGGAACGTGCGCGTGAGGCTAACTGGTGATCTGAAGCGTTGTGGACTTCAGGTCGACCGAGTTGGGACCCACCATGATGTGGAACTCGCCGGGCTCCACGACACGTTTCATGTTCTGGTCCCAGAACGCGAAGGCGTTCGGATCGAGCGTGAAGGTCACCGTGGTTGAAGCCCCCGGAGCCAGCGTCACGCGTTTGAAGCCGCGCAGCTCTTTCATGGGGCGGGTGACCGAGCTGACCCCGTCGCGCACATAAAGCTGCACGACTTCATCGCCAGCCATTGTTCCGGTGTTCCGCACGGTGACGCTCACGCTAACCGAGCCGTCTCGCGCAATGTGGGTGGCGGAGAGCTGCGGGGCACTGATTTCAAACGTGGTGTAGGAAAGGCCGAAGCCGAACGGGAACAGCGGCTCGCGCGAGTCGAACAGATACCCGCGATGGGCACTGGGCTTCTCGTTGTACGTGAGTGGAAGTTGCCCCACCGAGCGGGGAATCGTCACGGGGAGCTTTCCACCGGGGTTTGCATCGCCGAAGAGAATGTCCGCCATGGCGGTGCCGCCTTCCTGACCCAGATACCACCCTTCGATGAGCGCGTTCGCTTTTTCGGCTACTTCCGTCACCGCCTGCGGGCGGCCGTTGATGAGCACGACCACCACGGGCTTGCCGAGCGCGAACATCGCGCGCGCCAGCTCGTTCTGCTCGCCAACGAGCTCGAGTGTCGTGGTATCGCCTAGATGATTCGTCGCCCATCCTTCACGGCTCGTGGCGCTGCTGCCGCCGATCACCAGAACGATGGCATCCGCGCCCTGCGCAACCTGCACCGCTTCCTGGATGCGCTTGCGGTTGTCGGCAGGGTCCGCGAGGATCACTTCGTCCTCGTACCAGTCCCCTTTGTCCGTGAGGCGCACGCCTTCCGCACTCACCACACGGACACGGTTCCCGAGCTTCGCGCGAATGCCATCAAGAATGCTGATCGTGCGTGTCGGCACGTTTGAATAGCCGCCGAGGCGCGTCACCGCGGCGTTCGGGCCGATGACCGCAAGCGTCCTGAGCGCCTTCGGCCGCAAGGGCAGAGTGCCATCGTTCTTCAGCAACACCACAGCCTTACGCGCGGCTTCCTCCGCCAGCGCGCGCGCCTCCGCGTTATCCGTGATCGCTTCGGCGTAGTTCGCATCCGCATACGGGTTCTCGAACGAGCCGGAGAGAAATTTCAGCCGCAACATGCGACGAACGGCTTCGTCGATCCGCGCCTGCGTGACCAGGCCCGCGGCAAGGGCTTCCGGGAGCTTCGAGTACGCGTTTCCATCTGGCAGATCGAAATCCACGCCGGCGTTCAGTGCCCGAGCCGCCGCGTGCATGAGATCCGGCTCCACGAAGTGCAGCCGCTGCAAATCCTGGATGCCCCAGTAGTCGCTCACGACGGCGCCCCGGAAGCCCATCTCCTTGCGCAGCACCTGATGGAGCAACCAGTCGTTCGCATGCGAGGGCACACCGTCGATCTCGTTGTACGAGGCCATCACGCTCAGCACGCCGCCGCGCTTCACGGCCGCCTCGAAGGGGGGAAAGAAGATCTCGCGCAGCACGCGCTCGGAAATGCTGGCCGGGCCGACATTCGTGCCGCCTTCCGGCTGGCCATGGCCCGTCATGTGCTTCAGCGTCGCGAACACGCGATCCTTCGCCAACGGCAGCGTGTCGCCCTGGAATCCGCGCACGGCCGCAACGCCAAGCTCACTGACGAGATAAGGGTCCTCCCCGTAGGTTTCCTCGATGCGTCCCCATCGCGGGTCGCGCGCCACATCGACCACCGGAGCGAGCACGAGCTGCACGCCACGCGCACGAATTTCGCGCGCCACGACGGTAAAGATTCGGGTGAGAAGCTCAGTATCCCACGTGCTCGCGAGCGCGATGGATTGCGGAAAGTGCGTGGCGCCGCGCGCGGCGTAGCCATGCAGGCCTTCTTCATGGAAGAGGGTAGGGATGCCGAGCCGTGTTTCCTTTATCTGGTAGCGCTGGATCGCGTTCACCAGCGCCACGGTCTGCCGCTCGTCGCGAAACGGATGATCCACGGGGTTGCCGAGACCGCGCAGGTCATTGGGTCGCGCGAAATGGCCGATGCCGGCGGGGTAGAGCTTGCGCGCCTTGGCCGGATCGAAGTTGCCGCGGGCATCGAGCACATCGTTCTTCTGCGTCCAGACGGTTGTGATTTGCGCGATCTTTTCCTCGAGCGTCATGCGCGAGAGCAGATCCTCCACGCGCTGCTCCACAGGCGCGGCGGGGTTGCGATAGAGCGGCTCGCCGCGAGGGGATTCGGCGGCATTCGTGGAAGCCGTGAGAACGAGAGCCGCTGCGGCGAAGAGACCGTACGAAGCCGTTTTCCGGGACTGCGCCCGCGCTCGCTGATTCATCCGTAATGCCCCCTTCAGTCCATGCGCGTTTGCGCAGTTTTGATACCGGTATCATAACGACAACGCCCGGCAGAATGCTTCCGCAGTCTGCGGTTCGTGCCGCGGCCGTTACGCATGCGCACGCAGTATGTCCCGGGCGGGCGCGCCTGGGGCGACCGCCGACAGGGGTGGTTTGTCCGGAATGGGAACGCTACCATGATTTCGCACCCCCACGGCTCGTGGGTCGAGCATCAGCGACGTGCGCGGCATGGCCCCGAACAGCGGATGGAACGGCTCGCGCGGCTGGAAGTCGATGAGGCTGTTCTTCACCTGCAACTGCACGTTCGGCCGCAAGCGGCCGTCGGGCGGCGCGAACTCGCTGTACGCCTGCTTCGCCGGTTCGCCGGCTGCTCGTGCGAGTACACCGCGTTGCCGTTCGGGACACGGGCGGCGTGCGGCCGAGCAGGCCCGTGAGCCCTCCGAGCAGCTCGTCCCGTTCGTGGTGGGGGAGGCGGCCTCGATGACCACTTCGGTAGCATTCGACCGATAGCGCTCCAGCAGGCGGCCCTTCACGGGCACATATCGAAGCCACAGGTCGTAACCGTCCTCCGCATACGCCCGGGAGAACAGGCCGAGCCCGGCCATGCACAGCACCAGCGCCGCGACGACACCAGGCTTCGCAAAGAAACCCCGGCTGCATCAATCGGCAAGCTAACGGGCAGGCACCGCGCATTGCTAGAATTCGCCTCGCCGTCCAGGCTCGATACACCGTATGATGCCTATTGTTAACGCTAACGTCCTGCGGGCGCCGGCCGGGCGTTCCCGCCGGAGATCGGGGTTGCGCGAGTGGTCGTGAGACGTACGCGCCGCCGTCGCGGCAACGCGGTCACCATTCACGAAGTGGCCCGCCGGGCCGGCGTGTCACCGATGACGGTCTCCCGCGTCACGAACGGGGAGGACAACGTTCGCGAAGCCACGCGCGATCTGGTGCTGAAGGCCATTCGCGAGCTGAATTACTCGCCGAATCCCGCCGCCCGCTCGCTCGCCGGCGCGCAGAGCACGCGCATCGCGATGATCTATTCGAACCCGAGCGTCGCGTACCTGAGCGAGCTGCTCGTGGGCGCGCTCGACAAGGCGAGCAAGACGGCCGTTCAGCTCGTGCTGGAAAAGTGGGATGACCTCAAGCCGGTTGCCGAGCGCGCGGCCGCGCGCAAGCTCGCGCAGAGCGTGGCGGGTGTGATTCTGCCGCCGCCGCTGTGCGAATCGGATGTCATCGCCTCGGAGCTTGCGGCCGCAAACGTTCCGACCATCGCCATTGCCACGGGGCGCTTCCGCGCCAACGTGAGCTGTGTGCGCATCGATGATTTCCGTGCGGCGAGCGAGATGACGGCGCACCTCATTGCGCTCGGCCACACGCGCATCGGCTTCATCAAGGGCCATCCGAACCAAACGGCGAGCGCACAGCGCTTCGCCGGCTTCGAAACCACGCTCGAGGCGGCCGGCATCACGCCGAATCCGGCCTACGTGCAGCAGGGCTACTTCACGTACCGCTCGGGTCTCGAGGCGGCCGAGCAGCTGCTCGATCGCAAGCGTCCGCCCACGGCCATCTTCGCGAGCAACGACGACATGGCGGCCGCGGTGATCTCCGTCGCTCACCGGCGCGGGCTGGACGTGCCCCGCGACCTGTCGGTCGTGGGGTTCGACGATACGATCACGGCCACCACGGTCTGGCCCGAGCTCACCACGATTCGTCAGCCCATCGCCGCGATGGCCGATGCGGCACTCAACCTGCTGTTGCGCAAGATCCGTCACAAGAAGACCGGAGAGCCCGCCGAGCCGGTCGATCACCTGTTTGCGCACGAGCTCGTGAAGCGCGCGTCGGACGCGCCGCCGCGCGAGCCCTGAAGGTCTGCCGCAGCGCCCGGGCCCCCCCCGGGCGGGGCCCCCCGGGCGGGCCGGCCCGTT
>JADGHX010000105.1 GCA_019683695.1 Steroidobacteraceae bacterium | reverse complement strand
CATCCAGCAGCGGGCGCAGGTTCGGACGGCCCAGAACGACGCCTCCGGTAAAGACGATGTTGAACCGCGGGAAAACGGTGGGGAGTGCGGTCGTCGGCAGCAGGTCGGGGTCGAAGCCGTGCGAAATCGTATGCACCGGCCGCCTGTGCCGCTCCCACAGCGTTTCGGCAAATCCCGCTGACACGGCAGTGATCGCGGATGCGCTTTCGAGCAGGCGCCGCTCGTGGTTCAAGCGCATGGGCAGCGTCATCCTGGTGAATAGATTTGGCCTCCACTGCCACACGTCTCGGAAGTCAGCCACCCATGGCCTGCCGCTGGCCTGCGCGGCGTAGTGCGCAAGATCGAGCAGGTTGTCCTGTGGCACGCTCGTCCAGATCGCGTCAAAGCGCTCCCTTCGGATCAGTTCGTCGAGCGCCTGCCGCGTGGCCCGCAGAAAACTGTACGGATGCAGGTGCGGACGCGTCACTCGTACGATCTGCTCCGTTGTGGCCGCCACGGACAGGCGACGCGGCACCTGACAATCCACTTCGAACCGCACCAGATCGGATCGCAGACCAGGAACGATACTCGGATCGTAATTGCAGTTGTCCCGCCGCCATTTTCGCGTGAGCACCACGGGCTCCCAGCCGAACTCGGGCAGATACTTCGCCATGCTGCCCGGCCGACGGCTCGCCGTGCTGCCGCTCGGCGGAAAATGGTGCGCGATGATCAAAACGCGTTTGCTCATGGGTCCGCCGTTACCTGATCGATCACGGAGCGCCACCGGCTTGCCCATGCATCGAACCCGAGCTGTGCGCGGCTGGCGTCGCGGCTTGCCCGACCGAGTTGGGCGCGCAGCTCAGGAGACTCGATGAGCGAGCGCAGGGCAATGTAAAGCTGTTGCTCATCGCCAGGAGGCACGAGCAGCCCATTGAAACCGTCCAGGATGATATTCGGGATGCCACCGACCGCGCTCGCGACAACCGCCCGGCCTGCCGCGAGCCCCTCGATGGCACTCAACGATGTACCCTCTGATCCCAGCGACGGCACCACCACGATGTGATGCTCGCCAAGCAGCGCCGGCATGTCGTTGTGATCGACTCTGCAGTATCTGACGCGCCGGGACGGCGGAAGAATCTGCTGCATGATTTCACTGTCCGGCCCCTCGCCGCACAGCGTGAAACGTACGTGCTCATACTCCCCGCGCAGCCTGGCGGCGACGTTCGCGAACAACCGCGTGCCGCGAAATCGCATGAAACGACGCGCGAACAGGATCGATACCGGGCCGCTGCGCGGAGGCTCACCGACCTCGAAGAAGTCTGCGCCAGCGTTGTTGGGGACGATCCAGATCCGACGCTCGCTGTTACGAAAATTCGTAATTGATCGCAGCCACGTCGAGTACGCGTAATCCACGCATACGACATTGCGATGGCTGCGTATGCGGCGCAGGTTGCGCCAGTTGTCGAACAACTTGTAACAGCCGCTCAGTCCGCGGGCGAGCGGGCTCGCGGAGTAGTACTCAACTGGCAGATCCCAGTAAATCCCATGCTGGATGACGACGGACCGCTTCCACTCACTTGCGACGCCAAGCTGCTCACTGGAGAACAGGAGCACATCGCCGTCGCCGAGCACACGACGCACGACGTGGTCGACCAGCGAGCGGAAGCCGTCCACCGGATGCCCGACGGCCGTCAGGTCTTCGAACTCGTGCTCGAAGCCCTCGCTGGCAGGTTGATAGACGAGGAACTCACCGCTGCGTCGCAGGGCACGAGCGAGCTGTGACATGTACGTTTCGACGCCACCGATCTCTCGTCGTCCATCCGCTCGCGCGTACTTCGCGACGATCGCGACTACCTTCATGCTTCGCTTCTCCCGCACCATTCGTCGCTTACCGCAACCATGCGCCGAGACCGCTCCTGGCACATCGGCTACGATCCTATTTCGATCGCGGCGTCAGGCACGCTGCGTAGATCGCCAGATGCCGCGGATGCTTGCCAGGTGATTTTCGGCCGCGCAGCCTGCGAACGATTGCCTTGCGAAGAGCCATCAAGAGCGAATCGGTTTTGAGCGCATAAGGTGAGTTCAGCGAGTGCAGGATGTTCTTCGGATGTACCGGCCGCTCGGGGCTTGCATGCTCGAAAAGATCGTCGAGCACCGTCATCGCTTTCGCGAACGATTCGACGGTGAGCTGCGAGTCACCGCGATAGTCCACGTCGAACGTGAGCACGAGACGGCCTGAAGGCTTCAGGACGCGGTGGATCTCCCGGATGATCTGCTCGAAGTTCGGCACATGCTCCAACACGCTGATGGAGTAGACCGCATCGAGGCTGGCGTCTTCGAAGGACAGGTTCTGTCCGTCCGTGCGGACGAAGCAAAGTTGCCCCGGACCGTGAGGAACGACCCCTATCGCCGCGTTCAAATCCCGCTCGCACACTGGATCGACGTCCACGCAGCTCACGTCACAGCCCAACCGGGACAAGGCGAAAGGGAAGAAAGTGACACCGCTGCCGACGTCTGCGACCTTCAGTGGCTTGTTTTTCGGCCGATCGCTTCCGAGACGGTGCAAGTGGTGATAGACGTAGGGATACTCCCAGAGCCGGCTCCACGTTCTCAGCGGATCTCGCGGCCAGATGTACTCGGGGCTTCGAAAGTCCCTTGAACGGGCAAGGAACTCCGTTTGTGCCTGCTTGAGCCTTTCGTAGATATCACGCCAGGTGTGCGTTTTCAGATCCGACAGAGCGGCGAATCCGGATCGATCAAAAATATGCGGTCCCATGAGATCTGACTTCCTTCAGTTGTTGGCCCCAGGTTTCAACTTGTGCGCGGCGAAGGCGAACGTCCAAAGGGCATGCAGCACGTAGGCGCACAAGAGCGCGACCGCAATTCCCGTTGCACCCTTGTTCAGCAGGAGCCAGGCGATCGTGACATAGGCGGTGGCCCAGCCGAGATTCATCAACGCCCCGAGCCACATGCGGTCACTCGCCGCCAGCATCGCGCCAACCGGCGTCTGGATCGCCACCAGGCCCGCTGTACCTACCGCGATTGCCAGTACCTGCCAGTGGGCCGCGTAGGACTCACCGTAGAGACTCATGACGAACGGAGCACCAAAGCCCAGCACCAGGACGAATGGCAGAACAATTGCTCCGTTGGCCAACATGCCCAGCAACAGCACCTTGGCGCCTCGAGCTGACTGCTTTGCGGTAACTGTATCCGTGAGAACGGGAAGAACGATTCGACCGGCTGCCATCGGCAAAAGGAGCATGGCGTAATACCATTGGTTCGCCACGCCAAGCACCGCCATCTGCTCCTTCCCACCGGGCGTATTGACGAGCATCGCATGGCAAATCCAATGAGCGGGGGTCACCATGATGTTCGCCAGCAGTGCCGGAAGCCCAAAGTCGCGCATCGCGCGCCACTCGCTCGCCCAGTCACGCGGAGCGCGCGGAATGCGCCAGCTCCTCAAGCAGGGCAGCAGCATCCAGCGGTTGAGCAGCCATCGCAGTGCGGCGCTCAACACGAGACCCCAAACGGCACCTGCAAGACCATAGAAGAAGGTCAGCGTGACGCTGACCGGAATCGAAATCAGTGCGGTGCATATGCCGGCCGTCGTACTTTTTCGCAGCGCTTCGAAGCCAATCAGCACACCGCTCTGGTAGTTCTGCAACGTCGTGAAGAGCAGAGCGAGCGCGCTCACTGCGAGCAAACCGGCGTTCTGCGGCATGTCCAGGATGCGGCGGCTGATAAAACCGGAACCGGCAACGAGTGCGGCGGCAATCAATATGCTGCTGGCCAGCGCGGCACGACTGGCGAACGCCAAAATGCGCCCGAGTCGCTCCGGATCGCGCGCCTTGAGCTCCGCCACATACTTCGTCGCGGTCACTCCAAGGCCGAGCCCGGCGAACACCCCGATCATGGCGAGCGTGCTCTGCAGGATCGCAAACTCACCGAAGGATTCCTTGCCGAGCAGACGCACGATCGCAATGGAACCGCCAAGGGCCAGTGCGCGCTCCGCGATTGCCCCGCCCATGCTCCATGCCGCGCCTACCGCAATTCTCTGCGCCGTCGGCGAGGAGCGAACCCGGGTGCGGACGCTTGCAATCAGTGCATTCATACGCGTACGGCGAGACCTTCAGCCCGCAAGCGCTTCGACGATCCGGCCGGCCGCTCGGCCGTCGCCATACGGGTTATGAGCCTGCGACATGCGCGCGTACAGATCCGCGTTCTGCAGCAGCTCTTCCACTGCCTCGATGATCCTGCCCTGGTCGACACCGACCAGACGCACCGTTCCGGCTTCAACGGCCTCGGGACGCTCGGTGACCTCGCGCGTGACGAGTACCGGCTTGCCGAGCGAAGGAGCCTCTTCCTGCACGCCACCGGAATCGGTGAGGATGAGATCGGACTCGTTCATCAGCCACACGAACGGTGCGTAATCCAATGGCTCGATCAGATGCACATTGGGCAAGCCTGCGAGAATGTCATTCACCGGCTTGCGCACGTTCGGGTTCATGTGCACCGGATAGACGAAGTCCCAATCGCCGTGCCTTGCCGCCAGCTCGCGGATCGCCTGGCACAGATCCCTGAAGCCCTGTCCGAAGTTCTCTCGTCGGTGCCCGGTGATCAGCACGCACCTGCGGCTCGCGTCCCGGATGCGCGCAAAAAGCCCCTCCCCAAACAGCGCTTTCCAGACGCCGTGCGGATACGTCGCGACGCGTTCCCGTACCCACAGCAGCGCGTCGATCACCGTGTTTCCCGTAACGAGAATCCGCGCCCGCGGGACGTTCTCCGCAAGCAGATTGCGCCTGGAGCGGTCGGTCGGCGCGAAGTGGAGCTCGGCGATCCGCCCAACCATCGCGCGGTTGGCCTCCTCCGGGAACGGCGCCCGCAGATTTCCGGTGCGCAAGCCGGCCTCCACGTGCGCCACGGTGATGCCTTCATAGAAAGCAGCGAGCGCGCCCGCGAGGCAGGTTGTCGTATCACCCTGTACGAGAACGACATCCGGGGACTCCGCGCGGATGACTTCTCGCAGCCCGAGAAGCGCGCGCGCGGTGACGTCGAAGAGATCCTGACCCGGTGACATGACGTTCAGATCATGATGCGGATGGATCCCGAACAGCTCGAGCGCCTGATCGAGCATGCTTCGATGCTGGGCGGTCACGCAAATCCTGGAATCGAACTCGGGTCGATCCGCGAGCGCGCGCAGCACCGGAGCCATCTTGATGGCTTCGGGCCGTGTTCCGAAGATGGAGAGGACGCGCTTCGGTCTCATGGTTTTCGATGAGGCGAGCTCACTTGCCGGCATACCGATAGCCATATCCATATCCATATCCGTAGCTATAGCCATACGCGTACGAAGCGGCAGCAGACCTGAGGTCATTCAGCAGCACGCCGCGCAGGTTTGCGCCTGCCAGCTGCAGGCGTTTCGCCGCATGCTCGACCTGACGAAGCGGATGTCGTTCTGCCTGAAGAACCAGCAGCGCGGCGCCGGCGAAGCGCCCGATGATCCCCGCGTCGGCCACCGCGAGCACAGGAGGCGTGTCGATCAGCACGTAGTCGTAGGTGCGACTGACTTCCGTGAGCAGCTCAGAGAAGCGTGAGTGCAGCAACAACTCCGCCGGCGCCGGTGCTATCGATCCTGATGTCACCAGATCGAGGTGTTCCACACCGCTCGCCTGGATCGCCTGTTCCAGCGGCAACGCTCCAGCCAGTGCTTCGCTCAATCCGTTCTCGCGCGAGCGGCCGAAGTACTCGTGCAGACATCCGCGCCGCATATCGCCGTCAATCATCAGCACGCGCTTGCCGGACATCGCGAGCACGGTCGCGAGATTCACGGTGATGAACGACTTGCCGACGCCCGACATCGGTCCAGCGATCATCAGCACGTTGCTCTCCGCACCCAATGTCGCGAAGTGCAGCGCCGTGCGCAGATTGCGAAGCGACTCCACGGCCGGGTCCTGCGGGTCGGCATCGGCCAGTACATAGTTTTCCCGGGTTGCTACGCGACGCATCGAGCTGTGCAGCTTCTGTTGCATTCGGCTGTGCAGCACCGTAGCGTACACTGGCAGTCCCAGATGACGTTCGATCAACTCGGGATCGGCGACGCCGCCTCTCAGCATCCGAGCGAGAAGCACCAGGCCCACGCCCCCAGCGATGCCAAGGAGCAGAGCAATCATCAGGACGCGGCCCGCGTTCGGTTTCACGGCACCCAACGGAAGCACCGCGCGATCGATGATTCGCACGTCACCCAGCGTTCCTGCCTTGACGACTTGCAGCTGCTGATAGGTGTCCAGCATGCCCGTGTACAAGGTCGTGCTGACCTCGACGTCGCGCTTGAGCCGCAGAATTTGCTGCTGTGTCTGGGGCAGGCTGCGCACCTGCTTCTCCATGCGCTCGGCAAGTTGTTGCAAGTCGTGAATTTGAGCGTCGATCGTCACAACCGACGGATGCGCGGCCGTAAAGCGGCGAATGAGTGCCTCGCGCTCCTGCCGCAGTTTCGTCAGGTTCTGATCTACACTCACGATCTGGTCCAGAAGACTCGCCGCCTCCTTCTCAAGATCAACGGACCCTTCCCTATTGCGGTACTCGTTGAGTGCGTCTTCAGCGGTCTGCAACTCGTGCCGCACATGCGGCAACTGCTCATCCAGGAATGACAGCCGCTGCGCTGCCTCGGCCGACTTGCGGTCGACGTTCTGCCGCACGTACTGTTCGGCGATCTCATTGACCACGCGCGCCGCTCGCGATCGATCGGTGTCTTCAAGCGTGATCTCGATGATCCCTGAACGAGTTCCGCGCTCGCTAATGCCCACGTTGCCCTGCAATTGAGCGATCACGGCCTCGCGATGTCGGCGCACGAGGCTGAACTCGGTGCCCGGCCGAGCACGCAGCTCGTTTAGTTGCAGTACCAACTCACCTACGCCTCGTTTAACGCGCACGAGCTGCTTCAGCTGCGCGTGCAGCAGGCGTGAGCCGTCATGATCAAGAAGCTCGTAACGACCGTGCTCCCCGGCGACTAACGTGAATGCGCTGCCGAGGTCGGCGTCAGGAACCTCAAACCGCCCGACGGAAATCGACTCTCCGCCCCAGGCAAACCCCGCGAGGTCGAGTGGCGCAGACGCCAACTCGGGACCTGCATGGCGACGGGCCATGGAGCGTCCCACGATCGGGAAGTAGTGTGGCTCGGCTTCAATCGCCAGTTGCAGGCTGTCGACCGCCCGCCCGAGCACCATACGTGAGCGCAGGAGTTCCATCTCACCGGCGACCTCGGGTGCCTGCTGCCCGAAGAGTGACGCGACCTTGTCGAACTCCGCGCTGAACGCGCTCTTCCCGCTCTCCACTTGAACCAAGGCGTTGGCCCGGTAGACGGGGCGGGCCACGGCGAGATATGCGGCTGCCAACAGAATGCTCGCCGCTGTGACGGCTGCAATGACCCATCTGCCCTCGATAAGGGTGCCCAGCAAGCGACGTACGTCGATCTCATCGGTCGGCGCGCTCGCCTCCGCGTGGCTTGCAACCGCCGCTCCGGGCTCGATGGCTTTCTGCATGAGTCGGATAGTCCAGTTATCTCAAGGGGAACGCGGTCAGGGACGGCCTGCGTCGCGCGAGGACTCAAGCAGCAACGCCGAAGGGAGCACCTGACTGACCACACGGTTCCAGCGCGTGACGCCAGCGGTCCCCACGAACACGATGTCGCGCGGTTGCAGCTCGAATGCGTCGGCGAGCAGCAGCGCGTCGGCTGAACTCGCATCGAGGTGGAACACGCTTGCGGGCGCGATGCCATTGCGTCGAATGACATACACCTGCTCAGGATCGGCGGTGTTCTGATTGAGCCCCCCCGAGACGCTCAGAGCCTCGGCGAGACTCATGCGCCCGCGGATCATGGGCGCGGCTTGCGGATGTGGCACTTCGCCCATCAGGTACACCTTGTTCTCCTCGCTGCTGGGGATGTACAGCACGTCACCGCCTTTAAGCAGGAGGTTCTGCGCGGCGTCGCCCTGCTTGTACATCGCGAGCAGATCGAGCGTGACCGTGTGACCCTCTCGCGTGAGCGCAACGTGGCGCAGATCCGCTCGCTCAGTGAGACCGCCACTACGACTGATCAGCTCAGCCACCGTGAGCGGAACGTCACTTATCGGCTGAACGCCAGGCTGGGCCACCTCACCGACAATGTTGACGCGCTGACTGCGGTACGCCGCGACACGTACATCGACTTGCGGTTGCTCGATATACGTGGACAGGCGGCTCGTCAGTAGCTCGCGCACTTCGCCTGTGGTCATTCCCGAAACGCGTACGCGACCGACGTACGGGTAGTACATGTAGCCTTCTTCATCGACAACCTGGCCGGCCGAATCCGCTGCTCTGTACTCACCGAACGGGATGGTCAGCTCCGGGTGCTCCCAAACGACTACCGACAGAACGTCGCGCGGCCCGATGCGATAAGGTCCAGGCGTCGCAGCCGACAACTCCTGAATCGCAGTGACGTTGGCGCGCTTCTGCTCGAGCTTTGCGATCAGCGCCGGCGTGATTGGCACGTACTCGGCGCGCGCGATGCCACCACCCTCACCGGACACCACGGGCCGCTGGAATTTCGCAGACATCGTCATGCCTGGTGCGAAGGCGCAGCCGCCAAGCAACAGCACCGCAGACAGAAACAGGACGAGTCTTCCCACGCTTTTGTCCATCACTCCACATCGGCACCGGCCGAAACGCGCTACCCGCAATGCCTTGATGTCACATCCCGCCAGGGACAGACGATCGAGGCGCCACTGAGAGGGGCATCGGCGAAATCTGCTGAAGACGCGGGCGATCGTTGCACCGGATGTGGACGCTTCGAGTCGCGCGATCAGCTACGAGGGCGCTAAGCTAGCATCGGCGTAATCGCGCAATCCTGCGATTCATCCATTCTGAAAGCGATCCGGCGACGGATTCATTTTGGATGGATGGGGACCTTTTTCAGGGCAGACGCATCGACGAGGCTGTCCACTCTAAGCGCTCTCACGCCACCGTTCGGAAGTCGCCGGCCCGAGCGATACTCCCGAATGCGACTGCGGGCGCTGCGGTTCGCTTCCGGTTTCTGGTACTGCCGGTTGCGCTCCATCGGCGCCCCACGCGGCTACTTGCATAATCTGGATCATGTCCCGCGCCATGCGATCCCGCGAGTACTCCGGCGCTGCCAGGAGCGCCGCGTCCCGGCAGCGCATCCGCAATTCTTCATTGTCAGCCAACAATTCGATGGCAGCCGCAAGCTCCTCGGGCTTCTCCGGCGGCACGACCACGCCGCATCCGGTCGACCTCACGAGTTGCGTTGCCTCGCCTTCGGGGAGACTGGCGAGAGTGGGCACACCGTTTCCCATCGCCTCGAACAGCTTGGACGGGATGACCGTGGCAAAAAGCGGATCATCGCGCAGCGGCATCAACGACACATCGCAGATGCTCCATAGATTTCCCATCTGCTCCTTGGGCTGTCGCGGGATCAGTCTGACGTTCGAGAGGCCCTGCTCGCGCACGATGCGCTCGACGTCCGCACGGGCCGCTCCGCTGCCCGCAAAGACAAACACGATGTCGTCGCGACTGCGAAGGCGTGCCGCTGCCTCCAGCACACGTGGCAGTGCGTGCGCCATGCCGTGCGTACCCAGGTAGCCCGCGACAAACTTTCCTTGAAGGCCGAATCTGCGCTCCATGTCCGCGTCGCGAGTCCGCAGCCGGCACCATGACAGGTCCGCCCCATTGCGCACGATGCGAATTTTCTGCCCGTCGATCCCACGACGGATCAAATCATCGCGGAACGACTTCGTGACCGAGATGATGACAGTAGCACGTCGATACAAGAACAGTTCCAGACGCTCCAGCATGCGTACTGCGAGCCCGGCGCGCATGGCACCTACTGCGATGATCGACGCGGGCCACAGATCACGCAGCTCGAGCACGAAAGGCAAACGCCGGATCGCCGTCAGCACCCATCCGCCCAGTGCGCAGAAGAACTGCGGTGTGGTCGCCACGACCACATCGGGGCGCCGCTCGAAAAGGCCGGCGATGACGCTGCTGACGGCGAAGCTGATGTAATCCAGCGTGCGCTTCACGAAGCCTTCGTTGGCGCTGATGTACGTCTTCACGCGGACCACGCGGATGCCGTCGACGGTATGCACCTGCCGCCACGCGTTCCGATATCCGCTGAATACCTTGCCTTCCGGAAAATTCGGCGCGCACGTAATCACCGTGACCTGATGACCTTCCGCCACCCAGCGCTTCGCATGCTCGTGCAGTCGCGTGGCCGGAGCGTTGGATTCCGGCGGGAAGTTG
This sequence comes from Steroidobacteraceae bacterium, assembly GCA_019683695.1. Lineage (GTDB taxonomy): Bacteria > Pseudomonadota > Gammaproteobacteria > Steroidobacterales > Steroidobacteraceae > JADGHX01. The sequence goes on along the minus strand of JADGHX010000105.1, from coordinate 6,077 downwards.
TCCGAGAGAAAAAGGATCCGCATTGATGGCCCTTGAATTGATGAGCTAACGCGGCGCGCCAGCTTCTGCTCCCCAGGAGATCAGGGTCGAGAACCTGTTTGCCCGCGCCTGTAGTTCCAGGCGCCAGGCGGGCAAGGCCAGGCCGAACCGCGGATGCCAGCTCCGCAGCGTCGTGTCGATCGCTGCCCCGTTGGCCGCGACGCGCGCATGCTTGCCGCCCCAATTGAGACTGACGCCGTTTCGATCGGTCCAGACTTCGACGTCCGGATGGACGAGCAACATGGCTTGCGCGGTACTGAACGCTCCCTCGATGTAGTCGTCGATCCGCAGAAATGAGTCCGCAAGAGACCAGCTACGCGTGTGCGTGAGACCGCGCGCAAGACGTCGGTACCCGTCGTGCGATCCCTGCAGATGCAGCACACTCGCTCTTGTGCCCCAACTCACGCCTCGTGGACGCGCCCGGCGTGCCACACGGAAGCTTCCCCACACTTCCGATGAATCCTGTCCGTCGATCACCACTGTGTTGTGGGATCTCGTACTGCGCTGGCGCAATCGCTGAATGCCGGGCTCATACGTGGAGGTACCCCCGTTGACGACGATTCGATGCCCATACAGCGAGAGCTCGAAGCTCAGGGTGTCTGCATGCGCGTGACCCGGCTGATAGTCCGGACCGACCTCACCCACATCCGCAATCATCACGGCGGGGCCTCGCTGCAGCCGCACGTAGCCCGATTCCGTCAGCGCCTCGATGGATGCGATCTGTTCCGACTCGACGAGATCTGACAGCCCCGCGACTCTGCGCGCGTACTCGCTCAACTCGCTGTAGCGAGGAGCGATTCCCATCGCTGAGTCGTTGAAGAACGCGAGATCCCCGTCCGGGTGGCTCATGATCCGCAACCAACGCAGCATGCTGCGCGCGACGCTGGACCACGCGCGCACATGGGACCGTTCGAAGACGTCTGGAAAGACCTTTGCGAGCTGCAGCAGATCGAGAACATCGGCGAGCACGATGCCGTGGTACATCGGACTGCGCTCGAAGTGTCCCCCGTCCGCCAGGATCTGTTCGCCGAGCTGCCTGCTCGCCACCCGCAAACCTTTTTTCAGCCAGCGTTGCGCCTCTGGCCCGATGAAGAAGGCGCCAGCGAAGATCAGCGCCTTCGCGTTCGCCCACAAATGGTTTCCGAGCAGATGGAACTCGAAACGCTTCGCGAGCCAGCGTGCCTGCGTGGCGAGACTGTGCAGTACTTGCGGGTTTGCAGGCGCTCCGGCAAGCATCCACTGAATCCAGTTAACGATCCGCAGTGACGTCGGATAAGAATCCCATCCAACCGGGCTGCCAGGTGGATTCTCTGCAATCCATCGCTGGATGAGATCCTCGTGCCAAAGACGTCGCGCGCCACTTCCGTATGCCAGCAGGTCGTCAAAATAGTGCAGGTTGTAGAGCCACAGCTTTGATACGTCGCTTCGCGTCCAATGCATCGGCTCACTGACCGAGCGCTCCACTCCGAGGAAACGAAAGCGGCATGGGCCCGTCATCGACGCCGATCTCGGTGCACCGTGCCAGCGCACGGCATGTGGTCGGCACGGCGGGGCGGCGCTTGTGTCCGGCAAAGGTCGGCGCAGTCGAAACCACAGCCGTCCGTAGACTTGCACCGGTCGGAGATACCTCACGGTGTTCACCGCGAGACACAATGTGCGCACAGCGTCTTGCATGCAGGCCCAGTGCTAGGTCCAGGATCGTGCGCTCGACGCGTCCTGCGCCCGCACAGTTTCCGCTTTCAGAACGGAGCCTCTGCTCGCCTCTGCGGACAGGCGAATCGATGCAGCACTCACTTCGATGAGCTCGCGCAAATCGATGGGTGCCATTCCGCCTTCGCGCACGGCCTGCACGAAGGCCGCGACGGCTCCGCGAGCGCCCTTGTCCTGCCGCCAGAGGCGCATTCGCGCGCGCCTTCCCCAGCCCCAACCCTTCAGAACCCGGAAGTTGTCGAGCTGCAGTACCCTTCCTGCGCAGAACACTTCCACACGCTCTTTCGGAAAACCCTTGTGCCCGTTCGCAAGGTAATGAATCGTGCCGACGGAGCCATCAAGGAACTCCAGCGTCATGGTCACCGTGTCGGGCACGGCACATTGCTCCGTTCCGCTCGTGGCATGTGCCGTGTGACGCACGATGGGACGGCCGGCAAGGCAACGCAGCAGATCCACAAAGTGACAGCCTTCGCCGATGATTCTGCCGCCACCCACCTGCGGGTCCTGAGTCCAGTGATCCGGCGGAATGCGCCCGGCGTTCACCGTCATGACGAACGACTTCGGACCATCAATCGGCTCGAGTAGCTCTCTCATGCGCAGCACGTGCGGCGAGAAGCGCCGATTGAAGCCGACCATCACAATCTGATTGGGCCGTGCCACAGCCTCGCGCTCGATTTCCTCGAGCTCTTCCAGCGTGAGACATAGCGGCTTCTCGACGAAGACGTGTTTGCCAGCTCGCAAAGCATGAAGGACGTACCGTGCGTGCGAATCGTGACGCGTGGCAATCACCACAATGTCGACGGCGGCGCTGTCCATTGCTTCGTACGCATCCGTCGAAGCACTCGCGAACCCATGCTTGCGTCCGTAATGCGCCGCACTCACGCCGGCGGCGCTGACGATGACGCGCGGCTCGGTGCCGGCAGCACAAAACGACGGGATCAGTACGCGACCCGCATAGCTGCCCGAACCGATGACCGCAATCGCGGGCGCATTGTTCACAGTCCGCGGTCGGCGCGGGGCTGCCTCAAGAGCGACGGTTCGCGGCAGTTCCGATTGGGTCGAGCCGTCCGAGCCGTACTGGAGGACGATGCCCATGACCTTCGAGTCGCCGAGCAACTTATACGCCTCACTCGCCTGCGCGATCGCACAGCGGTGCGAGATCAGCGGCTCGACGTTCAGTTCGCCGGCAGCCATCAGGTCCAGCACTGCTTCGAAGTTGCGCTGCTCAGTCCAGCGCACGAAGCCGACGGGATAATCGTGTCCTTGCTCCTCGTAAGCCGGATCGTATCTTCCCGGACCATACGAGCAGCTCACCTGAAAGCTCAGCTCTTTTTCGTAGAAATCGGCGCGCGACAGCTCGAGCCCCGTCACGCCGACCAGGACGATCCGGCCTCGTTTTCGGCACATCTTCGCCGCCTGCGAAACCGGCTCACTGCTGCGCGAGGAAGCTGTGATGAGCACCGCATCGACGCCGCGGCCGCGCGAAAAGCTGGCCGCGACGCTCTGCAGATCGTCGCCGCGGGAAAGATCCACGACGGTCGCACCAAAACGCCGGGCCAGATCCACCCGTGACGGGTCAAAGTCCACACCCAGTACGCGGCAACCGTGAGCCCGTAACAGCTGCACGCAGAGCAGCCCGATCAAGCCCAAGCCGATAACGACGACGCACTCTCCGATCGTTGGCTCGGCGAGTCGCACGCCCTGCAGGCCGATCGCTCCAAGGACAGTGAACGCGGCGTGCTCGTCCGCCACTCCATCAGGAATGCGGGCACACAGGTTCCGCGGTACGCATACGATTTCGGCGTGCTTGCCGTTGCACACGACGCGATCGCCGACTGAAAATTCAGTGACCCCAGGACCGACCTGCTCGACGACACCGGCGTTGCAGTATCCAAGCGCTAACGGTTCATCGAGCTTGGCCCTGACGGCGTCGAGCGTCGCCAGCGCGCCGTCCGTGCGCATTTTCGCCAGCACCTCGCGAACCTTGTCTGGCTGCTGACGCGCCTTCTGGAGGAGGTTCGCCCTTCCAAAGTCGAGAAGCATCCGCTCCGTACCAGCGGAGACGACGGTGGCGCGCGTACGAATCCGCAGCTTGCCAGGTGACAATGCCGGCGCAGGGACCTCGCAAGCCGCGATTTCGCCGGTATTCAGGTTCTGCAGAATCTGTTTCACATTCCGGCCTGAAAGAATTTGTAGCGCTCGCGCGCACTACCAATGGTCATCAATACCTCCCGTTCGTCCGACGAACCGGTTGCATGTCCCGTATGCGCTCGAGCCAGGCCACCACGCCCACGCGGATGGCACTGAGGCAATCCTTGAACTGCTGCTCGTCGCCACCGAGTGGATCCTTGATTTCCACGCCCTGCCAATGACCGAGCGTATGCACCTTGCCGGTGTACGCCGGAAACTCCCTGCGTAGCGCGGCGCGCTGCGCCTGCTCCATCACCAGGATCAGGTCGGCGCGATGAACGTCAGAGAAGCTCAGCCGCACAGGCGGCCGGTTCTCGTCGATATCCAGCCCGTTGGCACGAAGCACCGTCACGGCCCGCGGATGCACGGTCGCGTGCTCAGGTGAAATCAAGCCGCGCGAACAGACACTGATCGGTTCGCGACGCTCCTCCACGAGCTGCTTCATCACCGCCTCCGCCATCGGGCTTCTGCATACGTTGCCGGTGCATACGATCAGAACCCGAAGTGCTGGAAACTCGGCAAACGATGCGATTGAGCCGCGCAGCGCTTCATTCATCTGCATCGCCTGAGGTGACGCGCTTTACTGGCGCAGTAGCGCATGTCGCCCGACTGTTGAGCATTCCGACCAGGAAGAACTTCGGCGTGCGTCGAACCGTCCGACCACATCCGCGAAGCAAGTCTAGTGATCGCGCAGGTTTGACCGCTCAAGTCTGATCCGAACTGGATACTTCTCGTTGACGCTCTGCAGCTTCGGTGACCGCTAGCGAGAGGATCGATCCATCTCGGATCGTTCTGTGCAACAGGGCCGCACCCAGTTGATTACCTTCAGCACGCCACGCCAAGCGAGCACGGATCGCCGATCCGCTGCACCCAGCCGCATTTGCACAGAGGTCAAGTACTCGGATGCTTCAAGCAGCCATCGTCTTCGTGTCCACCATCATGCTGGTCGCGTGCTTGCGCCCAATCGCGCGCACCATCGGCCTCGTAGACAGGCCCGGCGGACGCAAGCGACACCATGGGGAGGTTCCAGTTGTTGGCGGTCTCGCCATGTTCGGCGGTTATGCGATCGGAGCAATGATGCTGCCTGCGTCGACACTTGCGCTGCTCCCCGCCTTTCTGAGCGTAGCGATGCTCGTCGCCGTGGGCGCGATCGATGATTGCGTGGACCTGCGCCCCTGGGTGCGCCTTCTCGTTCAGGTCGCCGCTGCTATCGTTATGATGCAGTCTGCTGGTGTCGCCATTGACCGCGTCCTCACGTGGAGTGACGGAGCATTCATCGGACTCGGGGCGTTGGCGATGCCGTTTACTGTTCTGGCGGTCATCGCCGCGATCAATTCCTATAATATTGTCGACGGCATCGACGGCCTCGCCGGTGGGCTCGGCCTCATTGCCCTTCTGTCATTTCTTCTGCTTGACTTCATTAGGACGGGACAAATCGATACCGCGCTCGTTGTTGCCTGCGCACCAGTGGCAGCCTTTCTGGTATTCAATGCTCCACTTGCTTTCAATCGCCGTATGCGGTGCTTCATGGGTGATGCGGGCAGCACAATGATCGGATTTCTGGTCGCGTGGTTCGGTATCCGCATCAGCCAGGACGCTCAGGCGAATGTACAGCCGACCACGATACTGTGGATGACTGCCCTTCCGCTGATGGAGCTTCTGGTGAGCTTCGGCCGACGTTTGGCGAAGGGGCGCTCTCCGTTTCTGGCAGATGCGGACCACTTCCATCACCAGTTGATGCGCGCTGGTCTCTCCGCGCCTGCTGCAAGTGGCGCGCTGTTGAGCATTGCGGCTGCCTACGCGGTCTGTGGTCTGTTAATGGAGCACTTTGCTGTAGCCGGCTCTGTCTCGTTGCTGCTGCTGCTCACGACCGGCACGGTGTGTTGCATGGCATTGGGGAACATCTCCACGTGCAGAAAGCGGCTGGCTCGACTGCGCAGCGCGCGCTTTCCGCTACGTGCCGTACCTCTCTCCTTTGCCGACACCGCGGTGACCCCTCGGGCCACAGCGGCGGAAGAGACTGGCCTGGATCGTGCGCACTAAGGACACTCTGATTTACCGACGAGAACTGTTGCATCATTACGCTTCTGGAGGAGGACGGAATGAAGCAACAGACGCTGGCGGGATTTGAACGCTAC
>JADGHX010000301.1 GCA_019683695.1 Steroidobacteraceae bacterium | reverse complement strand
CTGCCGATCGTGTGCGGAGCGCCCTCGTGCTGGACGGTTTCCCGACGGATCGCGTGGAGCTCACGGCCTGCTGTGAACCCGGCCGGGCCGCGTTGGAGCCCGGGAATTCACTGCACGACAGGCTCGCCCAGTACTTCAGGACGCTGTTCGCGCGCACAGAGGGGCAACAAAAGGCCGACATGCTTGCGGAGCGCGTGGAGCACGGAGCGGCTACCGTGACCGTGCATCCGCGCGGAAGCATCGAAATCCAGCGTGCCGTTCTGATCATGCAACAGGCCGCCCCCGCGGATGTGGCCGCGCACGATCTGGAGAGCATGCCCTTCGAGCACGCCGCATCCCGGGAGGACTCACCCTGGATCCGCCATTTCTGGGTGGAGCTGGAAGGCGAGCAGCTCGGCGAGCCGGACTGCATCTTTTGCAAGCTCTTCGAGCGCGGGCCGGCGCATTGAGGCGAGTCGTCTGTTCGAGCCCCGCGCCGGCCGAATCCGGTCGCGTTGCCTGCGCGGGAAGGATGGGCTGAGCGCCGGCGCGAAAGATCAGAACAGTCCACGCATTCACGGCGATCCACTCACAATGGCTACCGCCGCGTAACTCGCGGGACCGGATGTGCTCGGCCAGAGGTGGGTCTCGCCCGCCCCGTGCTGCAGTCAGGCGCGCAAGCTCAGAACAGCCGCGCGCCGTTCGGCACCGGGCGGTCCGGTGAGAACAGCACGACCTCTCCGGCCTCGTCCGCAAATCCGAGCGTGAGCACCTCCGACATGAACTTGCCGATCTGGCGCGGCGGGAAGTTCACGACGGCCGCGACCTGCCGCCCCGGCAAGGTCGCGCAATCGTAGTGACGCGTGATCTGCGCGCTCGATTGCTTCACGCCAATGGCGGGACCGAAGTCGATGCGCAGCTTGAAAGCAGGCTTGCGCGCTTCCGGAAACGGCTCCGCCGCGATGATGGTGCCGACCCGGATGTCGACCGCGAGGAACTGGTTGAAGTCGATGGTGGGCGCTGCAGGCGCGTTGGGGTCGTGAAGAAGATGCATCTGTCGGGCTCTCAGCGGACCTCGGCATTGTATCGAACCTGAGCGAGCCGCCTCACTGCCTCCGCGAGCTCACGCTCTTCATGCGCGGCGAACCCGATCCTCACGAAAGGCCGCGAACGGCCATCGAAGGCGAACTGCCGCGCGGAGCGGATCACGACGCTGCGCTCGAACGCGCGCGCCACCCACGCATCGGCATCCACATCGGGCGCGACCTCGGCCCAGATCGCCATGCTCCCGGAGGGCAGCCTGAAAGACAACGTGTCGCCGAGCTTCCGCTGCAACTCGGCGCCGAGGAAATCCCGACGCGCGTGATAGATGCGCCGTGTACGACGCACGCACCGCTGTAACGTGCCGTCTTCCAGCAGGTGCGCCACGGCCAGCTCGATGGCCTGATCGCCTTGTCGGTCCACGTACGTGCGATGCACGGCCATGCGCTCGAGGAGGGTGCGAGGCGCCACGACGTAACCCAGTCGGACGCCCGGCGCGAGAATCTTCGAGAGCGAGCCGATGTAGACCACCACGCCGGCCGAGTCCGCACTGGCGAGCGGCAGAACGGGCCGGCCCTCGTAGTGGAACTCGTGATCGTAGTCGTCCTCGATGACGGCGAAACCTTTCCGCTGAGCCAGCGCCAGCAGCGCCACCCGCCGGCTTGCAGACATCGTGACCATCGTCGGGTACTGATGATGCGGCGTCACGTACACCGCGCGAACCGGTGTGCGCTCGATGAGGCGCGTGAGCGCGTCGACATCCAGCCCCTGATCGTCCACGGGAATCGGGACGAGTCTTGCGCCATAGCGCTTGAAGGCTTCCCACGCGTACCGGTACCCGAGCGCCTCGACGGCGACGATGTCGCCCGCATCGATCAGCGTGCGTGCCGTGAGATCCAGCGCCATCTGGCTGCCGCGCGTGACGAGCACGTCATCGGCTTCGGTGGCAAGGCCACGATGCTCAGCCAGCAGTGCGGCCAGGGCAGTGCGCAGGCGCAAATGCCCATGCGGGGCTGCGTAACTCAGCACCGTGCGGGATTCGCGCCGAAGCACGCGGCCATAGGCACGTGCCAGCTCCGCCACCGGAGCGAGCCGCACATCCGGCATGCCGCCACTCATCGCGAACGCGCCCGCGGGAAAACTCGGCTCGGTCGGGCCGGGCGCGTCGCGCAGCTCGAAGCCCGGTTTCGCGGGCCGGCCGCCGGCCTGTTGCGGGCTGCGCGTGAATGCGCGCGGGCGCGCCGTGGGCAGCGAGCGCGCAATAAAGGTGCCGCTGGCGCGCGAGGATTCGATCCAGCCCTCGGAAGCCAGCTCCGCGTACGCGGAAATGACCGTATTCCGGTGCACCCCGAGCGAGGTCGCGAGGGTGCGGCTGCCCGGCAGGCGTGCGCCCGGCTTCAGCCGGCCGCGCTGAATGTCTGCCGCGATGGCGCGGGAAATCTGCAAGAACAGGGGCTCGCTGCCGCTGGCGGCGATCTGCAGCTGCAGGTTCCAGCCGCGTACTGGTCTGTTCGATTTCATGAATCTGGACCTTTTGGGCAGACCATCTTACCGGCATCGTGCGGCACAGGAGGTCTTGTCTCGTGAACACTTCAGT
>JADGHX010000300.1 GCA_019683695.1 Steroidobacteraceae bacterium | reverse complement strand
ACTGCGCGGCATGCAGCGACGCCCCACGCTGGTAACGGCGTTTTGGAAACAGGCGGAATTGGCGTGGTAACCCGTCAACCATTTACGTGAAACTCAATATTTTTCTGGCCACGTCTGATCCGGAGAACTGCACCGAGGATGGCCCGCCTTCACTGGACGGAGCGCTCGGCCAAGAGCAATATGTCCAGTCGAAAGAGCCCAGCCGCCGGCACGAGCGCCTCACCGATGCTGCTCCGGCAGAAGCGGGTTGGCGGACGCGAGCCCGACCGCTGCCTTGGTGAACGCTTGGGCGTCTGAGCCCCAGAACACCTCGCTCCGGCATCTTGCGACATCTATTGCCAGTGTGGCCTCGGGTGCCTTCCGGCCGCGGCTCACGCCTCGATCCGCATGGGTAACCCCGTCGAGTCCCGCTGGATTTCGCTTGGGAACACTTTCGCCTCGCCGGCCATGATTCGTCTTGAGGACCACAGAGCCGCGAAAGCGTCATTCAGATCATCCGCAGCGCACCCGCATCCTCGAAGCTGTCGAGCCAGGCGTTCCCGTTCACCAGGCCATTCGCGATCGATGAGGGATTCGCGCTCTCTTCGCCCGTCAGGCTTCTTCTTTTTGAAACGCATCGGCTGTCCGCCATTCCAGAGCGCAAACGAGACCTCCGGGTGCACTTCTCGAATACGCTCGGCGAGCGCGGGCCTGCGGAGGAGATCATCAACCTCTCGGATCTTCGGCAGGAGATGAAACGCCTGCCGAGTCAGGCCCCGCCCATCAACTTCTTTGTGCAGCGAAGAGAGTTCGCTGTATCCCCCGTCCTTCAGGCACGCCCTGATCGGCGCCGGGAAGACACTGCTTCCGCGCGGCTGCCCGAGCAGCTTGCGGGCGTGCAGATCGCAGGCTCGCGGTCCTCGGTCGGGAAGCCCGATCGGAATATCGATCCCGATCAGCACCCCGGGCATCGCGTGGATCAGCGTTTCGAGATTTCGAGCAACCTGCGCCTCGATCCCTCGATCGGATTGGACGACCGCGAGCCAACCCCCCGCGCAACCGTCGACGCCAGCGATGGTCCTCCGCATGCACCTCTATCCCATTTGCCGCAATGGACAATAGAGAACGCCCCTTGTCGCAAAACGATGCATGCCACGCCGTTCCCAAGGTGACTTCAGCGCTCGGGAGCGCTGCACCAGGCGGCAGCTTCTGCCCCACGGCGGTCCGTGACGCCCGAACCTCCAGTGGTGCGCGATCAACGCGGGCGGATGTTCTGGTTGTGATGGAAAACGTTGTTGGGGTCGTACGTGGCCTTCACACTCACCAGTCGATCATAGATGGAGTCGCCGTAGGCCTCGCGAACTCGGCCGGGCTGTTCGTCGCCGCCCAGGAAATTGACGTACACGCCCGCGCGGAAGCGGTCGAGCGCGGCGAAGAATTCACGCGTCCAGGCTGTATCCCGCTCGCCGAAGTCCTCGCCGGCCCGCCACACACTGTCGATGGTCATTGCGTGTGTCGCCTGTCGGTTCCCGAACGCCGTCGCGCCCTCGGCCACTCGGCTCACAGCCCCTCTCAGATGGAACATTGCTACGTATGACCGCGGCGACGCGCAGGAAAACGCGTGCCCAGCAATCACGTCGATGAGATCGTCGCTCAGAGAGGGAAGGTGCGTGGATTTCCAGTAGTAATTCCAACCGTGAACGACGGTCGAGTCGAGCGCGCTCTGGAATCCCACGTACGGCGTGGGTCCGATCAAGTCGAGGAGCGGAGCCCCAAATGCACGGAGCGGGCGCAGTGCCTGCTCACCGTCCTCGGTCGGCCCGGCGTAGCAGGTACCGATCATCACAACAGGGCGCCAGTGCAGATTTTCGGGGATGACCGAAAGCGGCGGCGCAGTGCCGAACCTCACGACCGTGCCGAGCTCGTCGGACGCGTCACGGACGAAGTCGCGGTAGAAGCGCAGGACCTGCGCGACGTCGGTTGCGTCCCAGAGGATGGGCCCGGCCAGGACGGTGGGCCCCACTGAGTGCAGACGGAATTTGAAACCGGTGACCACGCCGAAGTTGCCGCCGCCACCTCGCAACGCCCAGAACAAATCCGGGTGCTCGGACTCTGACGCCCGCAGCAACTTGCCGTCGGCCGTCACGACGTCGACGGCGAGAAGGTTGTCGATGGCGAGGCCGTGCTTGCGCATCAGCCAGCCGATGCCACCGCCGAGGGTGAGCCCGCCGACTCCGGTGTGGCTCACGATCCCACCGGTGGTGGCCAGACCGTGCGCCTGCGTCTCGCGGTCGACGTCACCCCACAGCGCACCACCCTGCACCCAGGCCACGCGATCGTCCGGGTCGACTTGCACGCTCTTCATGCCAGAAAGATCGATAACGATCCCGCCGTCGCAAACCGCGGTGCCCGCCACGTTGTGGCCGCCGCCTCGTATGGCGATCTCCAGATCGTGGTCGCGCGCGAAACGCAGAGCCGAGACGACATCGGAGGTCCCGGCGCATCGGGCAATCAGGCGCGGGTGCCGGTCGATGGCGCCGTTCCAGACAGCACGGGCGACGTCATAGTCCGGGTGGTCGGTATCGATCAGTTGTCCCCGGAAGCCGTCGATCTCTGTGACGGATCGCTGCTGGCCTGTAGAACCCCCGCCGACAT
>JADGHX010000104.1 GCA_019683695.1 Steroidobacteraceae bacterium | reverse complement strand
GTTCTTCTGCGCCGCAGCCGGGCCGCGCCGGGGGCGGGGCGGGGCCCCCGCCCCCCCACGCCTCAGATCCAATACACGAAGATGAAGAGGCCGAGCCACACCACGTCGACGAAGTGCCAGTACCAGGCCACGGCTTCGAAGGCGAAGTGCCGCTGCGGCGTGAAGTGCCCCTTCAGCACCCGCAGCCAGATGATCGTGAGCATGATGGCGCCGATCGTCACGTGCAGCCCGTGGAAGCCGGTCAGCATGAAGAACGTGGAGCCGTAGATGCCCGTCGAGAGCTTGAGGCCCAGCTCGGTGTACGCCTCGATGTACTCGTGTGCCTGCAGGTACACGAAGAGGAAGCCGAGGAGGAACGTCGCCGCGAGGAAGGCGGTCAGGATGTTCCGCTTGCCCTGGCGCAGCGCGTGATGCGCGATGGTGACGGTGAGACTGCTCGTGAGCAGGATCGCCGTGTTGATCGCCGGGAGACCGAACGCAGGAATCACATCGAACGAGCCGTCCTCGCGCCCGCCGACGTGGCCCGGGCCGCTCGTGGGCCACGTGGCCTCGAAGCCCTTCCACAGCTCGATGCTGTTGAAGATCTTCACGCCCTGGCCGCCCAGCCACGGCACCGCCAGATTACGCGCGTAGAACAGCGCGCCGAAGAAGGCGGCGAAGAACATCACCTCGGAGAAGATGAACCACATCATTCCCATGCGGAACGAGCGGTCCACGTGCAGGTTGTAGAGGCCGCGCTGATTCTCGCCGATGACGGTGCCGAACCAGCCGACGAACATGAAGATGACGAGGGCCACGCCGGGGAGGAACACCCAGCTGCCGCCCCATTCGTTCAGGTACGAGATGGCGCCCATCATCAGCGTGAAGAGCGCAATGGAGCCGACGATCGGCCATTGGCTGCTGTGTGGGACGTAGTACTTGTCCGCGTCTGCGGAGGCGTGTGTATTGGCCATATCGCTTTCTCAGGTCCTCATCGGGACGCGGCCACGCGCGTCGTTTCGTCGTAAAAGGTATAGGCGAGCGTAATCCGGTCGATATCGGCGGGAATCGCCGGGTCCACCACGAAGCGCACCGGCAACTCCCGCTCCTCACCCCGGCTGAAGTGCTGCGGCGTGAAGCAGAAGCACTCCGTCTTGTGGAAATACGGGGCCACCTTCGTGGGCGCCATCATCGGGACGGCCTGGGCCACGGTATCGCGGCCGGTGAGATTCTTCGCGATGAAGTCCGCCGTATACAGCTGCCCCGGATGGATCTCCATCGAGGACTGCAGCGGCCGGAATTCCCAGTTGCCCACGGTGGGCAGTTGCGCGAGGAACTCCACGGTGATGGTCCGGCTCGGGTCGGGTTTGGCGTTGATCACGGAGCGTTCGGCCAGGCGCTTCTCGTTGCCGAAGCCGGTGATGTCGCACATCACCTGGTACAGGGGCACGAGCGCATAGCCGAACCCGAACGCGCCCAACGAGAACGCGAGCAGCTTGAGCAGCAGCTTGCGGTTTTCCCGCCGGGCGCTGGCGTTCATCCGTGCCCTCCACGCATCACGGTCATGACGATGAAGGCCACGTAGAAGGCCACCGCAACCAGCACCAGCACAATGAACGAGCGCCGCACGCGGCGGCGTCGTTCCTGTTCGTCCGGAGCATTCACGGCAGTGACGTCACGCAACGGTACAGCCCATCAGGCGCGGATCAATGCTCCGCGCCGCGCGCGATGACGGCGGCGGACGGAGGCGTTTCCCACGTGTGATACGGCAGGGGCGAGGGCAGTTCCCACTCCAGACCGTGTGCACCTTCCCAGGCGCGGGCGGGAGCCGGAGCGCCGCTGCGCACGCACTTCCAGATGATGTACGGGAAGAGCAGCTGCGAGAGCCCGAAGCCGAATGCGCCGATCGACGAGACCATGTTCCAGTCCGTGAACTGGGTGGCGTAGTCCGGAATACGGCGCGGCATGCCGGCGAGCCCCAGGAAGTGCTGCGGGAAGAACAGCACGTTCACGAAGATGGCCGACAGCCAGAAGTGCACTTTCGCGAGCTTGTGGTCGTACATCTTGCTGGTCCACTTCGGCAGCCAGTAGTACACGGCGCCCAGGATGCTGAACACCGCGCCCGGGACCAGCACGTAGTGGAAGTGCGCGACCACGAAATAGGTGTCGTGGTACTGGAAGTCCGCCGGCGCGATCGCGAGCATGAGGCCCGAGAAGCCGCCGATCGTGAACAGGAAGAGGAACGCCAGCGCAAACAGCATCGGCGGCTCGAACGTCATCGAGCTCTTCCACATCGTGGCGCTCCAGTTGAACACCTTCACGCCCGTGGGGATGGCGATGAGCATCGTGGACAGCATGAAGAAGATCTGCCCGGCGAGCGGCATGCCCACGGTGAACATGTGGTGCGCCCACACGATGAAGGACAGGAACGCGATCGACGCAATGGCGTACACCATCGCCTCGTAGCCGAAGATCGGCTTGCGGGCGAACGCGGGGATGATCTCCGACACGACGCCGAAGGCGGGCAGGATGAGGATGTACACCTCGGGGTGCCCGAAGAACCAGAAGATGTGCTGGTACATCACCGGGTCACCACCGCCCGCGGCGGTGAAGAACGTGGTGCCGAAGTAGTGGTCGGTGAGCAGCATGGTGACCGCGCCCGCGAGCACCGGCATCACGGCGATGAGCAGATAGGCGGTGATCAGCCAGCTCCACACGAACAGCGGCATGCGCAGCAGGCTCAGGCCGGGCGCGCGCATGTTCATGATGGTGACGATGACGTTGATCGAGCCCAGGATCGACGACACACCCATGAGGTGGATCGCGAAGATCGTCATCGGGAACGCATCAGCGGTCTGCAGCGCGAGCGGCGGATAGAGCGTCCACCCGCCCGCCGGGCCGCCACCCGGCACGAGGAGCGTCAGCAGCAGGATCGCGGACGCGAACGGCAGGATCCAGAACGAGAAGTTGTTCAGGCGGGGCAGCGCCATGTCGGGCGCCCCGATCTGCATCGGGATCTGCCAGTTCGCCAGGCCCGTCCACGCCGGCATGACCGCGCCGAAGATCATAAACAGCGCGTGCATGGTCGTCATGGAGTTGAACAGCAGCGGGTCGACGAACTGCATGCCCGGCTTGAACAGCTCGAGGCGAATGACCATCGCCATGAGGCCGCCGACGAAGAACATGATCCCGGCGAACACCAGGTACATCGTGCCGATGTCCTTGTGGTTCGTGGCGAAGACCCAGCGCCTCCAGCCGTGCGGCTTGTGGTCGTGGTGATCGTCGTGCGCGTGTGCGGCGGCGGGTGCGTGTTGAGCCATGATCCTGGATACCTCGAAAAAATCTGGTTAAGTGCGGACCATCTCAGCCGGCGTGGGCCGTGGCGGCCGGCTGCGGCGCGGCAGCCTGCTTCTGGGCCTCGGCAGTGGCCTTGAGCCAGGTCTGGAAGTCTTCCTTGCTGCGCACATCGACCACGATGGGCATGAAGGCATGGTCACGGCCGCAGAGCTCGGTGCACTGGCCGCGGTAGATGCCCGTCTTGTCCTCATCGACGTTGAACCACATCTCGTTCACGAAGCCGGGAATGGCGTCCTTCTTCATGCCGAAGTCCGGCACCCACCAGGCGTGGATCACGTCGGCCGCCGTGATGAGGAGCCGCACCTTCGTGCCTGCGGGCACGACGAGCGGGTTGTCGACATCGAGCAGGTAGTTCGGGATGGTGTTCGGATCGACGCCCGAGCCCAGCTGCCGGGCGGCGTCGGCCTTGCGCTCGAGACGGGAGAAGAAGCGCACGCCATTTTCCAGATAGTCGTACTGCCAGCCCCACTGGAAGCCCGTCACCTTGATGGTGAGCTCGGTGTTGCGGGTGTCCTCGATCTGCACGAGCGTTTTGGCGGCCGGCACGGCCATGGCGACGAGGATGGCCACCGGAATCGCGGTCCAGATGATCTCCACCTTCGTGTTGTGGACCATCGTCGTGTCCGGAACGGCGCCCTTCGACTTCCGGAACGTGACGATCGACCAGATCATCACGCTGAACACCACGATGCCGATGACGACGCACACCCAGAAGATGAGCATGTGCAGCGAGTAGATCTCGCGGCTGATTGCCGTGACCCCCTGCCGCATGTTGAGCAGGTGCCAGCCGGATTCGGCGTGCGCGCCTTGCGAGAAGAACAGGGAGGTGACTGCCGCGAGGGCGGCGATGGGAGCCAATGCTTTTCGGATCATCTTTCCTGTGCCTGCCGGGCGCCGCCACGTGCACGACGCGCTTGAGTCGTTCAAAACCAGTTTCCCCCTTCTGCCTTGCCCTGAAGTGCCTGGCGCGAAAGCCGGCCATCCCTGCCGGGCGCCTCGCGCGGCGGTCTTGCCGCGCGCCATGTCACGCGAGCGTGGGCGACTCGTCCATGCGCCCAATCAGGCGCGTGAGACGCTGTGCGAGCCCGAGCCGCTCCTGTTCCGTCAGGAAGCGTCCGACCTCGCACCGGCGGCCGTGTGACTCGAGAGTCAGACAGCTCGGATGCAGGGGCGAATGAGGGCGGCGAAGTGTAACGCGCGTCCAGTGCCGCGGAAACACGATCTCTACGGATTGAGAGGCGTTCCGGGACTCCACACGCACGTCGGATTCCGAAACGGTGATGATCTCCCGCTGGCTGCGCCGCCGCTGACACACGTACAGTGCCCAGCCGAGCAGCGCCATCTCCAGGCCGGCGAACGGCAGCACGGGCCAGAAGCCGCGCACGGCCATCGTCCCCGCGATGCCGAAGGAGACGAGGCACAGACCGGCAAAGAACAGGGCGGCGCCGCGCGCGCTCAGGGAGCAGTTGGGCGCGATCTCGATACGCTGCAGGCGGCCCGCCAAGCTGGAAACAAGCCCATTACTCAAAGTGGGCGCGATGGTACAGCACCGCGGCCCGCACTCACCACAGGCTCAGGGCCTCTTCCAGCCGGTCAAGCGCCTCAGGCGACGCAAAGCCCGATTGGTTGAATGCTACGGAATCGAGGAGCGGCGCTCGCAGGCGCCGCTCGAGGGCCGCAACGTTCGCGGCGGCGTGTTCGAACGTGGGCTCGACCGCATTGGCTACCCAACCTGCGAACGGAAGGCCACGGGATTCGATGGCCCGCGCCGTGAGCAGCGCGTGGTTCAGGCAGCCGAGCCTCAGACCGACCACCAGGATCACGGGCAGGCCGAGCGCGGCGGCAACGTCCTCCATGGTTTCCGCGGGGCCGATGGGGGCGAGCCAGCCGCCCGCGCCCTCCACGACGACGAGATCCGAGCGGGATGAGAGCTCGTCATACGCCTGCACGATCTGAGTACATTCGATGCAAATGCCGGCTTCTTCGGCAGCGATGTGCGGAGACGCCGGCAGCGGCAGGCAGTATGGGTTCGAGAGGACATAAGGCGCACTGACGTTTCCCGCGGCGGCCAGCGCCACAGCGTCCGCATTGCGGAGACCTTCTGGCGTGGGCTCGGCACCGGCCGCCACGGGCTTCATGCCGGTGACCCGCCGACCGCTGCGGGCCAGAGCGCGGACCATGGCGGCGGCTACGTGGGTCTTGCCAACGCCCGTGTCTGTGCCCGCGATGAAAACGCCGCGTGCTGCCACGGCTCAGCCCGAACTGCGGCGGCGGATGGCGCCTACGGGAATGTGCACTTCTCCCGCCCGCACCGGGGCGGCTGGTTTGCCGGCGGCGCCCCAGGCGGCGCCGTGCACCACTTCATACGTGGCGGGAATGCGTCCGTCCCGCCGCTCCTTCTCATAGGCCGCCTCCATGCGCCGGAGCCTCTCGCGACCGGTGAGCCCACGCCGGCGCCCCGCGGTGACGTTGTGTGCGCCGATCGTTTTGAGGTCGCGCATGAGAGCGAACACGTCGGGATAGGTGAGCGTGAAGCGCTCCACGTCCAGCACGGGCTCGGTGAAACCCGCGCGCGCCAGCGCATCGCCGATGTCGTGCATGTCGATGAACGTGTTCACGTGCGTGTAGTCGTCCACGGTGGCCCAGGCCGTGCGCAGCTCCCGGAGCGTGTCAGGCCCGAACGTGGTGAACGCGAAGAAGCCATCGGGTTTCAGCACGCGCCGGATCTCCGCGAACGCGCGATCCAGATCGCTGCACCACTGCAGCATCAGGTTGCTGACCGCCAGATCCACGCTGGCATTCGCGAACGGCAGCTGCAGCACATCCGCGCACACTCGCTCGAATCGCCTGAAGAGGCCGAAGTGCCGGCGAGCTTCGCGCAGCATGCCCGGCGCGATATCCACGGCCACCACACTCGCGCGCCGATACCGCCGCTTGAGCTCACTCGTGGCGCGGCCCGTGCCCGCGCCCAGATCGAGCACGACCTGCGGATCGAAACGGAAGAACGCGAGCCGGTCGAGCAGCTCATCCGCCACACGAGCCTGCAACACGGCCGCGGCTTCGTACGCCGCACTCGCGCGATCGAACGAGGTCCGCACGCTCTCGGGATCGAGGCGTGCATCGACGTCGGGCGTGGAGCTCATCCGTGGACTTCCGACTTCCTGGGCGCGTGGGCAGGGATGCGGGCGAGCGCTTCAACGAGCGCGTCGACCTGCTCCTCGGTATGTGCCGCGGAGAACGTGATTCTCAGGCGCGCCGTGCCGGTCGGCACGGTGGGCGGACGAATGGCCACCACCAGGAACCCGGCTTCGAGCAGCCGGTTCTGCGCGCGCACGGCCGCGTCCGCCGCGCCGATGATCACGGGTTGGATGGGTGTCTCGGAGGGCGCGAGGTGCAGGTCCAGCGCGCGAGCGGCCTTGCGGAAGCGCGCGGCCAGCGCGAGCACGCGCTCGCGGCGCCAGGGTTCGCGCTGAACGATCTCGAGCGACTTGCGGGTCGCCGCGGCCACGGGTTGCGGGAGCGCGGTGGTGTAGATGTAGGTGCGTGCCTTCTGCACGAGGAGCTCGATCAGCTCCGTGGAGCCCGCGACAAACGCACCGAAGGTGCCGAACGCCTTGCCCAGCGTGCCGACGAGCACAGGTACCTCGGAATTGCTCAGCTCGTAGTGCTCGACGATGCCCCGGCCGGTGGGGCCGACGACGCCGATGCCGTGCGCATCGTCCACCACGAGCCATGCCTTGTAGGCCTTGGCGATGCGCGCCAGCGTGGGCAGGCGTGCAAGGTCGCCGTCCATGCTGAACACGCCATCTGTCGCGATGACGGTCGCTGCGCCCTGGTGCTCCTTCAGCACGCGCTCGGCATCTGCCGCGTCCGCATGCGCGTAGCGGCTGAAGCGCGCTCCGGAGATGAGCGTGCCGTCGATGAGGGACGCGTGATTCAGCCGGTCCAGGGCGACGACCTCGCCGCGGTCCGCGAGCGTGGCAATGGCGGCGAGATTCGCCATGTACCCGGTAGAGAAAAGCAGCGCGCGTTCGTAGCCCGTGAACGCGGCCAGTTCCTCCTCGAGCGCCTGATGTTCGTAACCGTGCCCGGTGACCAGATGCGAGGCGCCGCTGCCGGCGCCCGTGCGGGCCGCGCATTCACCCATGGCCGCGGCGATCTCGGGATGCCGCGCCAGGCCGAGATAATCGTTGCTGCAGAAATCGACGACCCGCTTGCCGTCCACCACGATCTCTGCGCGACTGTCTGCAACGGGGAAGGATTCCACCGTGCGACGCGTGCGCCGCAGATGCTGGCGGTCGATCTCCGCCAAAGCCGACTTCAGTGCTGTGGGCTCCCGCTTCACGGCCGGTGATGATGGCAGCGTGGGCAACGCGCCAACGAGCTCGAACGGGCCATCACGCGTTCTCCACGAGCGCGTGATCTTCGCTGTGCACCGGTATTCCGGGTTCTGCGGCACCTTCGGCCCGCAGCCCCAGGCGCGCAAACAGCTTCTGGTCGCGCGCGACGTCCGGGTTGCCCGTGGTCAGCAGCTTCTCGCCATAGAAGATGGAGTTCGCGCCGGCGAGGAAACACAGGGCCTGCAGCTCGTCACTCATGCCTTCGCGGCCTGCCGACAGCCTCACGTGCGAGGCGGGCATCATGAGCCGCGCAACGGCAATGGTCCGCACGAAATCGAACGGGTCCACCGCGGCCATGCCATGGAGCGGGGTGCCCGGCACCTGCACGAGCTGGTTGATGGGCACGCTTTCAGGGTGCGCCGGCAGATTGGCGAGGGTGAGAAGCAGCTTCGCACGGTCCGTGACGCTTTCACCCATGCCGACGATGCCGCCGCAGCACACCTTGAGCCCCGCATCGCGCACGGCTTCGAGGGTGTCGAGCCTGTCCTGGTACGTGCGGGTGGTGATGATCTCGCCGTAATACTCCGGCGAGGTGTCGAGATTGTGGTTGTAGTAGTCGAGGCCGGCACGCTTGAGCTCTGCCGCCTGCGCGGGCGTGAGCATCCCCAGCGTGGCGCATGTTTCGAGGCCCAGCGCGCGAACCTCGCGGATCATCTCGGCAATGGCCGCGAGCTGCTTCGGCTTGGGGGACCGATAGGCCGCGCCCATGCAGAATCGCGTGGCGCCCGCCGCCTTGGCGCGCTTCGCCGCTTCACGCACCTGCTCCACATCCAGCAGCGCTTCGCGTTCCAGCCCGGTGTCGTATCGCACGCTTTGCGGGCAATACGCGCAGTCTTCGGGGCACGCGCCCGTTTTCACGGACAGCAGCGTGCTCATCTGCACTGTGCTCGGCTCGTGATGCTGCCTGTGCACGCGCTGCGCGTGGAACAGCAAGTCCACGAACGGCATCGCGAAGAGGTGTTCGACTTCGGCGAGCGTCCAGTCGTGACGCACCGTGCCCGAAAGGGTGTGCTCCATCTGCATATTTCGGTTCTTGCCCCGGAAATGCACGGCCCTGCGCGGGAAAGTCCGGGCGATGATGGCCGGCTCGCGCATGTTCCGGGCCACGCCGGACGCTGTCAACGCGGAGGGCCAGACTTTGTCGACAATTCCCGCAGCCGTCCTGCAGGCACTGACCCGTGCGGTGTTCCCGTCTGTGTGCTGCCTCTGCGAGGCGCCCGGGGCACGGCCGGACCTGGATCTCTGCGACGTGTGCACCACGCTTCTTCCCCTGAATCGTCCGGTGAACGGTGTCTCGACGCAGGACCTCTCCCTGCGGCATCGAGCGCCTGGGTCCGGCTCAACTCTAGTACGAGTGCTGGCCCCTTTTCACTACCTGTTTCCAGTGGACCATCTGATTCGCGCGCTCAAGTTTCGCGGTGAGCGCGTGTATGCGCGCGTGCTGGGCGTGCTTCTTGCGCAAGCGCATCAGGCATCGCGTCAGCCAACGCCGGATATTCTGATCCCGATTCCATTGCATGCGCAGCGCTATCGGGAGCGTGGCTTTAATCAGGCGCACGAGATCGCGAGATTCGCCGCATCCGCGCTCGGCCTGCCCGTCGATGCGCGCTCGCTGGTGCGCCGGACCGCCACGCGCGAACAAAGTGGACTCAGCCTCAGGGAACGTAAACGCAACGTGCGCGGTGCGTTCGCCGTGGTCCGCCCGATTCACGCGCAACGCGTGGCGCTGGTGGATGACGTGCTGACCACGGGCAGCACGGCTCTCGCGGCCGCGACCGCGTTGCTGAAGGCTGGGGTTCCGCACGTGGAACTCTGGGCTGTGGCTCGCGTGCCGCTGCAGGATCCTTCAGGGCGGCGCGAGAACGCTCAACTCGCGTAGACGTATTCGAGCAGGATGCCGACGAAGACCACGAGGCCGACGTAGTGATTGTTGAGGAACGCGCGGAAGCACTGCGGCGGCTCGCGATCGCGGATGAGCCACTGTTGCCAGGCGAAGAGCAGGCCCGCCACGACGAGCCCCGTGTTGTACCAATTGCCGAACTGCATCGTCCGGCCCACGAGCAGCAGCCCGAAGAGCATCATGGCCTGCATGATGCCGACGATGAGCCGATCCATGTCGGCGAAGAGAATGGCGCTCGATTTCACGCCGATCTTGAGATCGTCCTCCCGATCCACCATCGCGTAGAGCGTGTCGTAGATGCACGCCCACAGCACTGTGAGGGTGAACAGGATCCAGGCCACGCGCGGCAGGTTGCCGGCTTCGGCCGCGAAGGCCATGGGCACAGCCCAGCCGAACGCGAGCCCGAGATAGAACTGCGGCAGCGGAAAAAAGCGCTTCAGGAAGGGGTAGGAGACCGTGAGCAGCGCACCGACGAACGCGAGCTGCAACGTGAAGCGGTCGAGCTGCAAGGCCAGACAGAACGCGATGGCGACCAGCACCGCGAACAGCCCCAGCGCCTCGTGTGGCGTGACGCGCCGGGCGGCGAGCGGCCGGTCGCGCGTGCGCTTCACGTAAGGGTCGACATTGCGGTCCGCAAAGTCGTTGATGACGCAGCCCGCCGAACGCATCACCACCGTGCCCAGCACGAAGATGATCAAGATGTGCGGCTTCGGTTGGCCCTGGCCCGCGATCCAGAGCGCCCAGAGCTCCGGCCACAAGAGCAGCCAGATGCCGATCGGCCGATCGAGGCGCATGAGCCGCGCCCATTCCTCCACCCGGCGCGCGAGCCGATACAGGAAGGGCGCCTCGGGGTGCCGGAGCGCCAGCGGAACGTGTTCAACTGCCAATCGAACGTCCTCTTGACCCGCGCGCGGTCAGCCCACGCGCCCATAGCGTTCGCCGCTGCCGATCCAGCGCGCGGCGAGAGGCGCAATGTTATCCGGGCAGGTCTCGAGCATCAGCTCCGCAGCCTGCTGGACGCGCGGCAGGAGGTCTGCATCGCGCATCAGGTCCGCAACGCGTAGCTGTGCCAGCCCCGTCTGCCGCGTGCCGAGCAGCTCGCCCGGGCCCCGCAGCTCCAGGTCGCGCCGGGCGATCACGAAGCCATCGTTCGTTTCGCGAATGACTCGAAGGCGCTCGCGAGCGAGCTCCGAGAGCGGAGCCCGATACAGCAGCACGCAAGTGCTCGCGTCTGCACCGCGGCCCACGCGGCCTCGCAATTGGTGAAGCTGCGCGAGCCCCATGCGCTCGGCGTTCTCGATGACCATGAGAGTGGCGTTCGGCACGTCCACGCCTACCTCGATGACGGTGGTCGCCACGAGCAACTGGATCTTGCCGGCCTTGAAGGCGAGCATCGCCTGATCCTTCTTCGCCGGAGGCATCCGGCCGTGCACGAGGCCGATGCGCACGTCCGGCAACGCTTCCGCCAGCACCGCCGCGGTCTCTTCCGCGGCCTGCGAGCGAAGCTCGTCCGATTCCTCGATGAGGGGGCACACCCAGTACACCTGCCGACCCTCTCGGCACGCCTGGAGAATGCGTGCCACCACCTCTTCCCGGCGCTGCTCCGGAACGACCACGGTCTTCACCGGCGTGCGCCCGGGCGGCAACTCGTCGATCACTGAAATATCCAGGTCGGCGTACGCCGTCATGGCAAGCGTGCGCGGAATGGGCGTGGCCGTCATGATGAGCTGATGAGGGAACCGCCCGTGCTTGCGGCCCTTCTCCTGCAGCCGCAGCCGCTGCTGCACACCGAAGCGATGCTGCTCATCCACGATGACGAGCGCGAGCTGCGCGAAATCCATGCCTTCCTGAAACAGCGCATGCGTTCCGACCACGATGCGCACTTCACCCGAAGCAATGGCCTGGAGTGCGCTCCGGCGAACGCGTGCGGGCTGCGAGCCCGAGACCAGCGCCACAGGCACGTGCAGCGGATGAAACCACTGGCAGAAGTTGCGCCAGTGTTGCTCGGCCAGCAGTTCCGTGGGCGCCATCAGCACGGCCTGAAACCCGCTGCCGGCGGCGCGCGCCGCCGCTGCGGCGGCGATCACGGTCTTGCCGCAACCGACATCGCCCTGGAGCAGGCGCACGGTGGGCTCGTGGCCCATGAGATCCGTCTCGACTTCCTTGAGCACCCGGGCCTGCGCACCGGTGAGCGGGAACGGCAGACTCTCGATGAAACGGCGGGAGAGATGCTCCGGATCCTCCAGTGGCCAGGAGGGCTCCGTGCGCGCGGCACGCTTCATGAGCCGGAGGCTCACGTGATGCGCGAGCAGCTCCTCGAACGCGAGACGGCGCTGCGCCGGATGCCGCCCCGCTGCAAGCTCCTCGATGCGTGCCTCACGTGGCGGGTTGTGAACGTACGTGAGCGCCTCTTTCAGTGACGGAAGGCCCAGCGGCGCCAGCACTTGCGGCGGCACCCAGTCGCGGACCGCGGCGCGATCCAGCTCGCGCAGCGCTTCGTTCACGAGCGCACGCATGCGCCCCTGCGCCACGCCTTCCGTGCCGGGATAAATCGGCGTGAGCGTTTCTTCGAGTCCGCTCGTGGCCTCGCTCACACGGCGGTATTCGGGGTGCACCATCTCGAGCCCGAGCGGCCCGCGCCGGATCTCTCCGAAACACCGGATGCGCGTGCCGCGCGCGAGCCCGCTCTGCTGTGCGCTGGTGAAATGGAAGAAGCGGAGCGTGAGAAACCCCGAGCCGTCCGAAATGCGGCAGAGCATCTGCCGCCGCCGTCGGAACACCACCTCGGTGAGCTGCACTTCGCCTTCCACGGCGGCGCGCAGGCCTGGCTGCAACGAGCCCATGGGCACGATGCGCGTGCGGTCCTCATAGCGCAGGGGCAGAACGAAGAGCAGGTCCTGCACCTGCGTGACGCCGAGCCGCTGCAGCCGCTCCGCGAGCATGGCCCCCACGCCCCGCATGGCGGTGACCGGGCGCTGCTCCGCCCGCGCGCTGCGATTCGGGGACGGCTCTGACATGGCGAAGGAAACGTCAGCCCGTGTAGAGCACCGCCTCGATCTCGACGCGGGCGCCGCGCGGAAGCTGCGCAACGCCCACCGCCGCGCGTGCCGGATACGGCTGCGGAATATAGGCCGCCATCACTTCGTTCACCTTTGCGAAGTGGGCGAGGTCCGTGAGATACACGTTCACCTTCACGGCCTGCGCGAGCGAGGCGCCCGCCGCTTCGGCTACGGCGGCGAGGTTGTCGAATACGCGACGAATCTCCTTCTCGATATCGCCGGTCACCAGCTCCATGGTGACGGGGTCGAGCGGAATCTGACCGGAGAGATACACGGTGTCACCGGCGCGCACCGCCTGCGAGTACGTGCCGATCGCCTTCGGCGCCCGGTCGGTGTGAATGATCTGGCGGGACATGGATGCTCCAATCGAAGGCCGCAAGCGGCCGTTGAACGTCGGGCGGCGCGCGAGGCGCCGCGACTGGCGGCGCGGATTCTACGCCGAAGCGGCGGGCGCTACTTCGGCCGATCCTCGCGCGAGTGCGCGGCGATCGAGCGCGTGACCCTCATGACATCGGGCATGCGGCGGATCATGCGCATGATGCGCGCGAGATGCTTGCGATCCTGCACCTTGAGCTCGAAGACGAGCTCGGAGGTGTCCGGATCGCGCTCCTCGACAGACACGCGGTCGATGTTCGTTTCCGTGCTCGAGATGGCGGCCGCCACTGCAGCCAGCACGCCCGTGCGGTTCGCCACTTCCACACGCACCTCGGAGCTGAACATGCGGGCGGGCGAGGTCTGCCAGCTCACAGGCAGCCACTTCTCCGGATGCTTGCGATAGTCCTCGACGTTCACGCAGTTCTCGCGGTGGATGACGACACCACGCCCCGACGAGAGGAAGGCGAAGATCGGGTCGTACGGAATGGGGAAGCAGCAGCGCGCATAGCTCACGAGCAGCCCTTCCGTTCCCGCGATGGCAAGTGGTGCCGGTGTCGCGGGCGCACCGGCCTCGGATGGCGGCACCGGCAGGAGCCTGCGGGCAACGAGCGGCGCAAGGCGCTCGCCGAGGCCAATCTTCTCGTAGAGCTCGTCCACATCTTTCATGCCGAGCTCCGCGACGGCCGAGGCAAGCACTTCCGGCGCCACCTCATCGAGCGACACATTGAACTCGGCGAGTGCCTGATTGATGAGCCGCTGCCCGAGGCCGATGGCTTCCGTGCGACGCAGACTCTTCAGGTAATGCCGGATGGCACTACGCGCCTTCGCCGAGACGACAAAGTTCACCCATGACGGATTGGGCATGGCGCCCTTGGCCGTGATGATCTCCACCGTCTGGCCGTTCCGGAGCACGGTGCGCAGCGGTGTGAGCCGCCGGTCCACTTTCGCCGCGACACAGCGGTTGCCGATATCCGTGTGTACCGCATACGCGAAGTCCACCACCGTGGCGCCGCTCGGCAGGCGCAGGATCTCCCCGCGCGGCGTGAAGACGTACACCTTGTCGGGGAACAGGTCGACCTTGACGCTTTCGAGGAACTCTTCGGACGAGCCGCCTTCCTGCAGCTCGACGAGATTCGAGAGCCACTCGCGTGCGCGCATGTGCTGCACGGAGTCCTCCTCCTCGCCGGACTTGTAGCGCCAGTGGGACGCGATGCCCGACTCGGCCACGCGATGCATGTCTTCCGTGCGGATCTGCACTTCGATGGGCACGCCATTCGGGCCGAAGAGCGTGGTGTGCAGGGACTGGTAGCCGTTCACGCGCGGAATCGCGATGTAGTCCTTGAAGCGCCCGGGCATCGGCTTGAAGACGCTGTGCACGACGCCGAGCGTGCGGTAGCAGGTGTCCGGCGTGTTCACGACGATGCGCAGCCCGTACACGTCCACGATCTCGTTGAGCGTGGCGCGCTTGCGGCGCATCTTCTTGTAGATGCTGTAGAGGTGCTTCTCGCGCGTTTCGACTCTCGCGGCGATGTCGCTCTTCAGCAGCGCGGCCTGCAGCTGCTGCTCGATCTTCTTGAGGAACTCCTTCTGGTTGCCCCGCGCGCGCTTCAGCGCACGCTCGAGCACGCGATAGCGCTGCGGGTACAGCGCCCAGAACCCGAGATCCTCCAGCTCGAGCTTGATGCGGTAGAGGCCGAGCCGCTCGGCAATGGGGGCGTAGATCTCGAGCGTTTCGCGAGCGATGGCGCGCCGGCGAGGCGGTGTCATCGCCTCGATGGTGCGCATGTTGTGCGTGCGGTCCGCCAGCTTCACGAGAATGACGCGCAGATCGCGCGTCATCGCGAGCAGCATCTTGCGGAAGCTCTCGGCCTGGGCTTCCTCGCGACTCTTGAACTTGATCTGGTCCAGCTTGGTGACGGCGTCGACGATCTCCGCCACGTCCTTGCCGAAACGCTCGGCCAGCTGGTCCTTGGGGGTGGGAGTGTCCTCGATGACGTCGTGGAGGATCGCGGCCACGAGCGTGTCCGCATCCATGTGCAGGTCCGCGAGGATGGCGGCCGTGGCGACGGGATGCGCAATGAACGGCTCGCCGGAGAGGCGCTTCTGGCCCTTGTGGGCCGAGGCGCCAAACTCGGCGGCCTCACGGATCCGGTCGACTTGGTCCGGCGGAAGGTATTTCGAGACGGCGCTCAGCAGCTCCTTGAGGCCGGGAGTACGCCTTCCGCCGGGGAGCAGTCCCAGGAGCGAAGACGCATAGTCCATGCTGACTTACGGGCGCGTCGCGGCGTCAGTCTCCGAGGCCGAACTGCGGCGCACGGAAGGTGGATTGGGCCGCTTCGTCCAGGGTCATGGCTTCCTGCGGCGGCGGCTCGGGCTCGCGCAGCATGTCCACGGTGATGTTGCCGGCGGCGATTTCGCGCAGGGCGACGACCGTGGGCTTGTCGTTTTCCCAGCTCACGGTGGGCTCGGCGCCGTTGGCCAGGCGACGGGCGCGCTGGGAGGCGAGCAGCACGAGCTGGAACAGGTTGTCGACGTTCTGGAGGCAGTCTTCGACGGTGATTCGGGCCATGGGTGTCTGGAACTGGAAATGCCCGCGAGGCGGGCGAAAGGGACGGAGACTATAAGCGAGCGGGGGCAATCAAGCCAGCGCGCGGGGGAGTGGGGCGCGCGCGTTGCTTGGATGTTGGGGTCTGAGGCCGGGGTTCAAGCGGGTTGGTGTGCTCGTGCTTGGCGGTGCTGGCGCGATGGGCCGTGCCGGCGAGTGGAGGCGCGTGCAAGAGGGTCCTTCGGCGGCCTACGCGGGCGCGCTTCGAAAATCGCCGCAGACGGCGATTTTCGGCGGTCCCGACGTCCCCGCTACGCCGCGCCACATGCGCGGTCCAAGAATCCATGCAGAGGTGCGCGGCGCTTCACGCGGGGACGCCGGCGCCCGAGACGGCCGCCGAAGGACCCTCTTGCACGCACCTCCACTCGCTGATGGGTCTCTGCGGCGCGAACGCGTGTCGAGTACCACGCCTCTGGCGCCGATGCGCCTCTGCGGGTGTGCGTGGGTGCATGCCATCCGCACGGGCACGGTGACTTGGGTCGCGCACGTCACGTGAGGAATGCGGCCCTTGAGACGGCCGCCGAGGGACTCTTGCACGCACCTCCACTCGCTGATGGGTCTCTGCGGCGCGAACGCGTGTCGAGTACCACACCTCTGCCGCTGATGCGCCTCTGCGGGCGCGCGTGGGTGCATGCCATACGCATGGCCATCCGGTATGGAGCGCGCGTGTGGGAGGAGGTCGCGTGTGAGGGGCGTGTCAGGGGGCGAGGAGGTTTTGGAGGAGGGGTTTGAGGGACTCGCGGGTGGCGGCGAGGTCGGGGGT
>JADGHX010000299.1 GCA_019683695.1 Steroidobacteraceae bacterium | reverse complement strand
CACGCGGATGCCGTTTCCGCCCACGATGATGCGCGGCTCGCCCGCTTCGCCGGCCGCAAACTGTCGCAGCGGCGTGAAGGAATGCAGGAGCGACGCGCGATCCAGGTCCTGCAGGGTCTGCGTGGTCAGGGAGTCCTCTTTCTGGCTCATGGCGTGAAATCCGGGGGCGTGCGGTGAACGGTGGAAGTGTACCTGCCCGGGCGGGCAGCGGCCTTGGCAGTTCTGCTTGCGCACCCCGATGCAAGACGCTAGTTCTAGCGCCCCCGAACCGGCAGGTGCGCTGTTCCATGGTCGACCGCGTCGATGAGGCCATTCTCCGCCTGCTCGAAAAGGACGGCAGGCTCTCGTTCAACAGTCTCGGCCAGCAGGTCGGGCTCTCGAAGACACCCACCTGGGCCCGCGTGAACGCCCTCGAGCGGGACAAGGTCATCACGGCGTACCGCGCCGAGATCGACCCGGCGCGGCTCGGGCTGCAGCTGCATGCCTTCGTGCAGGTGACGATCAACGCCTCGCGGCACGCGGACTTCGAAGCCGCCGTGCTGAGGCACGGCTCCATACTCGAGTGCTACACCACCGCCGGTCAGGCGGACTATCTCCTGCACGTGCTGGTGCCCGGCATCGCCGAGCTGGACGAGCTCCTCCGGAACGACATTTCCCGCATGCCGGGTGTACAACGGGAAACGTCCACCGTCGCGATGAAGACGATCAAGCACCGCGGGCTCATCATGGACTGCATACGCCCCGGCACGAAGCGCTGATTTCCGCGAGCACGGTCGACGCCCGCTAACCGACGCTTTCGATCTCTGCGACAACTTCCTCGAGCGGCACGTCTTCCACGATCGCGGAAACAACGCTGTGTGCGGGACTTTCCTTTTCCGCAGCAGGTGCGGGCGGCGGGATGTCCTTGATGTGGATGACGACCTTGCCGAAGCGTTTGTCGCCGATGGTCAAGGCATGCTGGATGGCCTCGATCGCGTGCGCCAGATCGTAGGTTGCCGCGATGCGCGCCTGCAGACGTCGAGCGGCGAGCAGCTTGCCGATGCGCGAGTAGATCGCCTGGCGCGCTTCCGGCTTGTGCCGCGCGAGCTGCCGCGCGGGATTGACGCCGCAGAGGCGGATGCCGCGCGTGCCGAGCATCTCGGAGGGAAGTTGACAGGGCTGGCCGCTCATCGCGCCATAGTTCACCACGGTGCCATCCTCGGCGAGGCAGTTCGCAAGCCGCGTCGTCGCGTCGCCCCCCACCGCATCCAGCGCGAGCCGGATGGGGGCGCCTTGCGTCACGGCGACCACCCGGTCGCGAAGGTCTTCGGTGTCGAGCAGCACGGCGCCGGCACCGATCTCCTTCAGCTCAGGGATGACCGGAGAGCTCTTCACGACGTTCACTACTCGCACCTTCAGCTCGCGCGCGAGCTGGATCACCATGCGACCAACGGGAGAATTCGCCGCGTTCTGCACCACCCAGTCATCCGGTGCGAGCTTCACGAAGTCCTGCATCAGCAGGAGCGCGATGGCCGGGCTGAGCGACAGCAGCGCCACCTGCACGGCGTCGCCCTCCGGCGCCTGGATGAGACCTTCCGCACTCACCGCCACACGTTCGCGATACGTGCCGGCGCCGAGCGGTGCGAACACGCGCGTGCCGAGATTGAGCCCCTTCACACCGGGACCGAGCTGCGAGATGCGCCCGACGCCTTCGTACCCGGGCGTTCGGGGCAGCTTCTTCCGGAACCCTTCGGTGCCCAGCACCGTGCGGGCATCGGCCGCATGCACGACCGCGGCTTCGAGATCGATGACGACCTGGCCTGCGCCGGCGGTGGCGTCCGGAACGTCGTGCAACTCGAGCACGCGGCCCGGATCGCCGTAGTCCGTTTGTATCAACGCCTTCACGTGTCGCGGCCGTTTTTTTGCTGGGCCGGGATCATCGCCCAGGCGGCGGGCGGAAAAGGCTGACCTGTGTCTCTTTTACAGAACGCGGGCGATGCGGCCGGGGCGCCATCCCGCGCAATGTTGACCGGCGCACGCCCCCACCCGCCGGAGGGGCGCGGTCGCGTGCCCGGGATGCGGCGCAGTTCACATCCGGCGAGACGCCCTATTCGAACAAGGTCTCGCCGCTGGCATCGACAGGGTTGCGGTCGTTCTCCGCGCACACGAACTCGAGCAATTCCGCGTCGCGCGAGCGCGTGAACGTGAGCGTGTTCGTGTAGGGCTTCGCGAGCGCCTCGGGGTCTTCCACGGTGATCTGCACACGCATGACGTCCCGATCCTTCGGGTCGAGCGCGAACCGCTCATGGATCCGGATCTTGTCGCTGTGGTGCATGCCCGGCATCAGCGGCACGGTCTTCTTGATGCCCACGGTCTCCACGACCAGCGTGTCGCCTTCCCAGTGCCCGATCGAATGACCGTTGAAGCTCGGCTCGGTATCCGGATGCGGCCGCCCGTCCGTGAAGATCACCCGCCACTGCATCCAGGCTTCGTGGTGAATGGTGACCCGCCCGGGCGTGAAGAGAAACTCGATGGGATACTGTGCCACGCCCATGATGTACGGCATGCCGGGCGGCGTGCAGTTGGAGGTCTTCTTGCGCGGCTTGCCATGATTGGCTTCGGCGTCTTTCCGGAACGCCTCGTACTCCGCGAGGTACGGGCCCTTGAGCGTGGGTGTCTCACGCTTGGTGCCGGGAACGGGTGTGAGCGTCCAGATGCCACCC
>JADGHX010000103.1 GCA_019683695.1 Steroidobacteraceae bacterium | reverse complement strand
GTACTGGTCTGTTCGATTTCATGAATCTGGACCTTTTGGGCAGACCATCTTACCGGCATCGTGCGGCACAGGAGGTCTTGTCTCGTGAACACTTCAGTGGCCGTTTCGTCAGAGTCCTTTGCCCCGACCCCGCGGACGACGTTCAGGCGCCGGGCGAACCGCGGTTCATACGATCGCGCGCTCGTGTACTCGATTCTGGACGAGGGTCTCGTCTGCCACGTGGGGTTCGTTGCCGGGAGTGAGCCGTGTGTGGTGCCCACCGCGTATGCCCGGATAGATGACCGGCTCTACCTGCACGGGTCGCCTGCGAACCGCATGCTGCGCACCCTGTCGGAAGGGGTGCCCGTCTGTGTGACCGTCACGTTACTGGACGGCCTCGTGCTCGCACGCTCCGCGTTCCACCACTCGATGAACTATCGGTCCGTGATGATCTTCGGCGTCGCGCGGGAGATCGCGGACCGCGAGGAGCGCCGCCGCGCGTTCGAGGCACTGCTCAACCACATGGTTCCGGGCCGCCATGCCGCCACGCGGCTGCCGGATGAACAGGAGGACAAGGCCACCTCGCTCCTCGCGCTCCCGATCGTGGAAGCCTCTGCGAAAGTGCGCACCGGCCCGCCCGTCGACGCGGAGGAGGATTACGCGCTGCCACACTGGGCGGGTGTGCTTCCTCTGACGCTCGCCGCGTGCGCGCCCGTGCCCGACGAACGGCTCCCGCCTGGAACACCCGTGCCGGATGAAGTGGCTCGATATCGGCGCGGCACAACACCTGTCACTTGAAGAAAAAGGCCTTCGAGGCCTGCGTTCCCGAGGCGCGGTTCCTGTACCGCGCCTCGCTCCCGCCGTCCGACTGGCGAACGAACTCGCGACGCGCATCACACGCGAAGGAATCAACCCATACCGTAGCCGGTGGACCCCCGAAACTCATACTCTGCACGTGCGATTGATAACATTTCGCTTGCCCCTGTTTGCACCTCAAGACAGATTCCGCCGCTCCACGATCGAGGTTTCCTTTCCAATGCGGCCATCCGCACGTTGCGAACGTGCCGCGTGTTCATCGCGCGCCCGAACCCGCATCGCGCCCTTGCTGGGTGCGGTGTCTGTCACGCTGTTGCTGTCTCTGGCAGCGTGCTCCGAATCCCCCATCCCGGTGCGGCCGCCCGGTGCGGCAGGTGCGCCGGGTGCCCCGAATGCACCTGGCCGTGCGCCCGGTGGCATGGGCATGCCCGGCGCGCAGCAGAGCGTGAATGTCGTCACGGCGGAGGTCACCCTCGGCGAGCTCGGTCTCGAGATCGAAGCCATCGGCAACGCGGTGGCGAACGAGTCCGCCGAGATCACCTCGAAAAGCGTGAACACGGTGACGGCCATTCATTTCGAGGAAGGCCAGTTCGTTCGCAAGGGCACCGTGCTCGTGGAGCTGGATAGCGCGCAGGTGCGCGCGGATCTGGCGGCCGCCGAGGCGGCGCTCGCCGAGAGCCGCAGCCAGTACAACCGCAGCAAGGAGCTGCTCGCGACCAACGTCATCTCGGCGTCGCAGATGGATCAGCTCGAAGCCACCCTCAAGACCAACGAGGCGCGGGTGGCGGCGGCAAAGGCAAGGCTCGAGGACACCATCATTCGCGCGCCGTTCTCCGGGCGCATCGGCTTCCGGCGGATCAGTGTCGGGGGGCTCGTGAACCCGGGCACTGTCATCTGCACGATCGACGACACCTCGGTCATGAAGCTCGATTTCACGGTGCCGCAGTCGTACATGTTCGGCATCGCGCCGGGGACGCCCATCACCGCGCAGATCGCCGGTGTGCCGAACCGCACTTTCCAGGGCCGCATTGTCACGCTCGATTCGCGCGTCGATCCGGTCACGCGCTCCATCGTGGTGCGCGCCGAGCTGCCCAACCCGGATGGCGTGCTGAAGCCCGGGATGTTCATGACCGCGAAGATCAACGCGGGTGTCGCGCAGGCGCTGCTCGTTCCGGAGGGGGCCATCGTGCCCGAGCAGGGTCGCACGTTCGTCTTCGTCGTGAAGGACGGCGTGGCGTTCCGGCGCGAGGTGACGCTCGGCCGCCGCCGCGTGGGCCAGGTGCAGATCGCCACGGGCGTGACCGCGGGTGAGCGCGTCATCGTCGAAGGCACGCAGAAGGTGCGTGACGGCATCGCGGTTGTCGAAGTGCCTGGCGATGGCGCGACGGTTGCCGACGCCGAAGCCACCTGACACACATACCCATGCGCATCTCCGAGCTCTCCATTCGTCGTCCGGTCTTCGCGACGGTGATCAGCCTGCTGCTGGGCATCTTCGGGCTGGTCAGTCTCGAGCGGCTCTCGATCCGGGAATACCCGGACATCGAGCGGCCGATCGTGTCCATCACCACGACCTATCGTGGCGCGGCCGCGAACATCATCGAAAACAAGGTCACGCAGGTCATCGAGGACCGCATCGCGGGAATCGAGGGCATCGAGAAGATCGAGTCGAGCAGCATGGACGAGCGCTCGAACATCCGCGTGGAGTTCTCCCCGGAGCGCGACGTGGACAGCGCCGCGAACGATATCCGCGATCGCGTCGCGCGCGTCATCGATCAGTTGCCGGAGGAGGCGGACCCGCCGGAAGTCGCGAAGGCGGACTCCGGCGCCGACCCGGTGATGTTCCTGAACTTCAACTCGGAACACATGAACATTCTCGAGTTGACGGACTACGCCGAGCGATACGTGGTGGACCAGCTCTCCACCGTGCCGGGCGTGGCGCGCGTCGCCGTGAACGGCGGCCGCCGCTACTCCATGCGCATCTGGATCGATCGCGTGCAGCTTGCGGGCCGTGGCCTCGCGGTGTCCGACATCGAGAATGCTCTGCGCCGGGAGAACGTGCAGCTGCCCGCCGGGCGTCTGGAATCCCAGTCGCGCGAATTCTCGTTGCGCACCGAAGTGGGGCTCGACACGGAAGAGGACTTCCGGAACCTCGTGATCGGCCGCGGCCCGGACAACCAGCTCGTGCGCCTCGGCGAGGTGGCGACGGTGCGCCTCGCCGCCGAAGACGAACGCACGGTCATGCGAGCGGACGGGCGCCCCGGCGTGGGTATCGCCATCGAGGCGCAATCGCAGGCGAACCTGCTCGAGCTCGCGCGCGCGATGCGCGAGGCGGTGAAGCGCGTGCAGGCCACCCTTCCGGAGGGTGCCGAGCTCGTCATCAACATGGATAGCGGCGTGGCCATCGAAGCCGCGCTGAAGGAAGTGGTCGTCGCGCTCGTCCTCGCCTTCATCTCCGTGCTGGTGGTGATCTACGCGTTCCTCGGGCACCTGCGCGCGACGCTCATTCCAGCGGTGACCATCCCAGTGTCCATCGTCGCCTCGTTCACGGCGATGTATGCGCTCGGGTACTCGATCAACGTGCTCACGCTGCTCGGCCTGGTGCTCGCCATCGGCCTGGTGGTGGACGACGCGATTGTCGTGCTGGAGAACATCTTCCGCCGCGGCGAGGAAGGCGAGTCCCCCATCGTGGCGGCCGTCAACGGCTCGCGCGAGATCGGCTTCGCGGTGATCGCGACCACGCTCACTCTTGCGGCGGTGTTCGTGCCGATCTCGTTCCTGCCCGGCGACATCGGCATGTTGTTCCGCGAGTTCGGTTTCTCGCTTGCGGCCGCCGTGCTCTTCTCGGCGCTCATCGCGCTCACGCTCACTCCGATGCTGGCGTCCAAGACCTCCTGGGGCCAGATGAAGACGAGTCGCCTGGCGGCGGCGGTGGATCGCTTCTTCAGGAAGCTGGGTGAGGCTTACGAGCGGCGACTTCGCAGCCTGATCCGCAGGCCGTGGCTCATCGTGGGGGCCGTTGCGGCCCTCGTCGCGCTGGGCGGCCTCACGTTCCACTTCCTGCCTCGGGAATTCGCGCCGACGGCGGACGTCGGGCGCACCGTTGTGCTGCTCGAAGCCCCCGAGGGCGCGAGCTTCGACTACACGATGTCCTACGCGAACAAGCTCGAGGCCATCGCGCAGCAGGAGCGCGAGCAGTATGGGGACATCGAGCGCCTCATGGTGCGTGTTCCCGGCAACTGGAACGGCGGCGGCGACGTGAACTCCGCGCGCGTGTTCATCGTGCTGAAGGATTGGCACGAGCGCACGCGAAGCGCGGGCGATGTGGGCCGCTCGATCATGGCCAAGGCGGCGAGCCTGCCGGGCGTGCGCGTGGTGACCTTCACACCGGGCGGGCTCGGGCGCGGCTTCGGCAAGCCGGTCATCGCCGGCATCGGTGGCCCGGATTACGAGCAGCTCTCGAAATGGGCCAACACCATTCGCGAGCTCGCCGAGCAGAACCCCGGGCTCATCAACGTGGATTCGAACTACAAGGAGCGCAAGCCGCAGATCCGTGTGGCCATCGACCGCAACCGTGCGGCGGACCTCGGCGTGTCGCTCGAAACCGTGGGCCGCACGCTCGAGACGATGCTGGGCTCGCGCATCGTGACCACGTATGTGGATCGCGGCCGCGAGTACAACGTCATTCTGCAGGGCCCGGCGCAGGATCGCGCCACCCCGACGGATCTCACGAACATCTACGTGCGCTCGGATCGCACCGGGCAGCTCATTCCGCTTTCGAACGTGGTGACGCTGGAGGAGACCTCCGGCGCCACGACCCTGAACCGGTTCAACCGCATTCGCACCATCGAGATTTCCGCAGGTCTCGCCCCGGGCTACACGATGGGCGAAGCGGTGAAGTGGTTCCAGGATGCCGTGCGGGAGCACCTGCCCGAAGGGGCGAGCCTCGCGTTCAACGGTGAGTCCGGCGAATACCTGAAGAGCGGTGGTCAGCTCTACACGACCTTCCTCTTCGCGCTGGCGATCGTGTTCCTGGTGCTCGCGGCGCAATTCGAGAGCTTCATCCATCCGCTCATCATCATGGTGACGGTGCCGCTCGCCATGCTCGGTGCGGTGTTCGGGCTGAAGTTGTACGGGCTCAGCATCAACATCTTCAGCCAGATCGCGGTGGTCATGCTCATTGGCATCGCCGCGAAGAACGGCGTGCTGATCGTGGAATTCGCAAACCAGCTGCGTGATCGCGGCGTGGAGTTCACGGACGCCATCGTGAGAGGCGCCACGATCCGTCTGCGCCCCATCCTCATGACGAGCCTTTGCACGGCCTTCGGTGCCTTGCCCCTCCTGCTCGCAACCGGTGCGGGCGCGGAGCAGCGCAAGCCCATCGGCGTGGTGGTGTTCTACGGCACGCTGGTTTCGGTGTTCCTGACGCTGTTCGTCGTGCCGGCGGTGTACTCGCTGATTGCGCGCAAGACGAAGTCGCCGGAGTACATGAGCCAGCTCGTGGACCGGCTCCTCGGCGCAAGCCGCCCGGAAAGCTCACCGCCTGCGGCCGCGGCCACCGCGCATCGGGACGGCGTGTAAGACCGTGGCGCCGGTTTCGGCGCCACTCCCAGGCCAACGGGCCAAGTCGCCTCGGCGCGCCGGCGCCATCCCGCCGGTGTCTGCGCGGAAGGCACGCGACGATCGCGCCTACATCGTGAGACGGCTGCCGAAGAGGCCGATGAGGCCGACGAGAATCAGATAGATCGCCACGATGTAGTTGAGCAGCCGGGGCACGATCAGGATCAGGATGCCGGCGATCAGGGCGATGACGGGGCCGATGGACACGGTCAGATTCATGGTGCGGTCCTCATGGAGCCAGGTGGGGAGAAGGGTTGAGGCACTCGGGCGCGCGCCCGAAAAGCCGTCGCTTCAGTAAACGCTCGAACCGTTCGCCGGATCGCCGCATGCACATCCGCGGTGTCGCACTCGGCGGATTGCGCACCTGCCAGACCGCCGCATCCGCCGGACCGCCACACCTGCTGGATCGTTGCCGCGCGCCCGATCGCAGCATCTGCCGGATTGCTGCATCTGCCCGAATGCCCCACCCATCCGATCGCAACGTCTGTCCGATCGCCACATCTGCCAGATCGCCGGCTCTGCTGAATCGTCTCAGCTGCCGGAACGCCGCACTCGCCGGATCGCTGCCTCTGCCGGGGGTTGCCGCACCCGGTGGTGGGTCTTCGCACTTGTCGGATCGCGGATTGCGGACCGACCGGGCGGCTATGCGTCATCCTCTTGTCCCTGAAGCGCGGCGCGCGTCACAACTTTCGAACGTCCGAGCCGAATCGGGCACGCTGATCGCTGCTCAATGAGCCGCGCGACACAAGCAAGCGGAGCGTTACCTTGAGCACAACCGTATCCGAACTGGCCGGCCAACCGGCGCCCCATCGGCTGCTGACCGACATTCCCCGTCTCATCACCGCGTACTACACGGAGCGTCCGGACCCGTCGTTACCGGCGCATCGCATTGCGTTCGGCACATCCGGCCATCGGGGGTCGTCCCTCGAATGCAGCTTCAATGAGGCTCACGTGCTGGCGATGAGCCAGGCCATTTGCGCGTACCGCGCGCGGCACGGGATCACCGGGCCGCTCTTTCTCGGATTCGACTCGCACGCACTCTCGGCACCCGCATTCGCAAGCGCGCTTGAAGTGCTTGCGGCAAACGGCGTGGAGGTATTGATTGCCGCTGGCGACGAATTCACGCCGACTCCCGCCTTGTCCCGCGCGATTCTCGTGCACAACCGCGGGCGCGAAACCGGGCTCGCGGACGGCATCGTCATCACGCCTTCCCACAATCCGCCGGACAGCGGGGGCTTCAAGTACAACCCGCCCAATGGCGGCCCGGCGGACACCGAAGCGACGGGCTGGATCGAAACCGAGGCGAACCGCCTTCTCGAAGCGAACCTCGCAGGCGTGAAGCGCATGACGCTGGCGGCCGCGCGCCGCGCAGCGACGACTCACGAGTTCGACTTTCTCGGCAGCTACGTCGCCGATCTCGGCAATGTCATCGACATGGACGCGATTCGAGGGGCCCGCATCCGCCTGGGTGCGGACCCGCTTGGCGGAGCGGGCGTGCGGTACTGGCCGCGCATCGCCG
The DNA here is from genome assembly GCA_019683695.1 of Steroidobacteraceae bacterium. Classification (GTDB taxonomy): domain Bacteria; phylum Pseudomonadota; class Gammaproteobacteria; order Steroidobacterales; family Steroidobacteraceae; genus JADGHX01. The sequence goes on along the minus strand of JADGHX010000103.1, from coordinate 9,836 downwards.
AGCAGCACCGGCTCGATCTCACGCTGGTGAGCGACGAGGTCGATCCGCGGTTCGCCTTCATGACGCTCGACTGGGACGGGCGCATCCGCATGGACCCGTCGTCTTCCTACGCCATGCAGCGCCTGATCGGGCTCAAGGACAAGTTCGATGTCGCGTTCGCGTGCGATACGGATCACGACCGGCATGGCATCGTCACGCGCAGCGTGGGCCTCATGCCCTCGAACCACTACCTGTCGATCATGATCGAGTATCTCTTCCGGAATCGCTCCCAATGGAAGCCCGCGGCCGCCATCGGCAAGACGGCCGTCAGCAGCCAGATGATCGATCGCGTGACGACGCGACTCGGCCGGAAGCTGTATGAAGTGCCCGTTGGCTTCAAGTGGTACGTGGACGGCCTGCTGAGTGGCGCGCTGGCATTCGCAGGGGAGGAGAGCGCTGGGGCTTCCTTCAGCCGTCGTGACGGGAGCGTGTGGACCACGGACAAGGACGGCATCGCGCCAGCGCTACTCTCCGCAGAGATCACAGCACGCACGGGGCGCGACCCCGGCGAGCTCTACCGCGCTCTCACCGCGGAGCTTGGCGAGCCCTTGTCGAGTCGACTCGAGGCGCGCGCAACGCGTGAGCAAAAGCGCAAGCTCGCGAAGCTGTCACCCAGTGCGTTGAAGATCACCACGCTGGCCGGCGACCCCATTACCGGCGTGCTGGATCGCGCGCCGGGCAACAATGCGCCCCTCGGCGGCATCAAGGTGACGACGGCGAACGGCTGGTTTGCTGCGCGGCCTTCCGGCACCGAAGACGTGTACAAGATTTACGGCGAGAGCTTCCGCGGTGAAGAGCATCTGCGACGGATACTTGCGGAGGCTCAGAGCGTGGTGGACGAAGCGATCGCCTAGCGCGCGCAACGCGCGAGCCCTTCACACGGTGCGGCCGCCATATCCCGGCGACCGTGCACGCTCGGCCGCGACGAAGTCCTCGAAGCCGGGGCCCGTGGCCCATCTTTCCAGCGTGCGTGCCTGAGCATCCAGCCGTTGAATGGCGGCGAGCCGATCCGCATGGCCGAGGCGGGCGCGATCCACTGCACTCTTCAGAACGCGGATCGTCTCGTCATACACCCGCAGCGGCACCGGGAAGGGGTGCCCGTCCTTGCCGCCGTGAGCCATCGAGAAGCGGGCCGGATCCGAAAACCGGCAGGGTGCGCCGTGCACGACCTCTGCGACGAGCGCCAGCGCCGCCACCGTACGCGCGCCCACGCCGGGCGTGAGCAGCAGATCCGTGAAATCCTGCGGCCCGCGATCGGCTGCGGCAGCAAGCACGGCATGGAGCCGTTTGAGCTCCACGTCGGACGCACGCACCTCGTGGCGCGCGGGCATGCGCAGATGAGGGTAGGGCACGGCGTGCGTCGATGCCGGTGAGGGCGCGAGAAGTGCGGGCTCGCCAGGTATCGAATCCGAGCCGACGGCGTCCAATTCCGGGAACAAGCTCAATGCCGCGCTCGTCGATTCGCGCAACCGACGCAGCGTGTGGATCGTGCGATCGGGCCCGGCGTGCACCAGTTCCAGGCCGGCGCGGCGGCTGCGCTCGGCACGCGCATCGGCAAGGTTGACGATGGTGCCACGATTGCGCCCGTCGATGGCAGTGTGCGGTGAGTGCAGAAAGCTCTCGAGATTCTCCGATAGCCAGTGATAGCGGCGCGCCTCGCGCCGCGCATCACTCATGCCCTGCTGCACGACGCACCACTTGCCTTCCGAAGTGACGATGAATCCGTGCAGATACAGGTCGAAGCCGTCCTGAACCGCGGCGCTGTCCACCTTGGCGATGAGGCGGCTCGCGCGCGCGAGCGGCTCTGCATCGAGCCCGGTGCGCTCGCCCACCTGTTGCAGCTCGAGAGGGGTTTTCCGTGAGTGCCGCCCGCGACCGCCGCAGACGTACAGGCCCAGCTCGTGCTGCACAGGCTGCAAGCCGCGCTTCAGCGCGCCGAGCACACTCGTGGTGATGCCGGAGGAGTGCCAGTCCATGCCCATCACGGCCCCGAAGGACTGGAACCAGAAGGGATGCGACAGCCGGCGAAGCACCTCGTCTCGCCCGTAGTGGAGCGTGATCGCTTCAACGATCACGCGCCCGAGCGTCGCCATGCGTGTGGCGAGCCACGCCGGCACTCGTCCGCCATGCAGGGGAAGATCCGCGCTCCCGGTTCGTGTGGCCATGCGCGCAGTCTGGCGGAACGGGCGGCTGAGCGAAACCCCGTCAACCTGCTCTCACGAGGGGTCCTGTGAACGCTCCGCGATGTCCCCGTCCTTGCGGCTGGCTGGTCTTCAGCCGCCGGAATCCTGCGCCGGGTCGGGATGAAGGTACGAGCGCGCGAACCTGCTACGTCGTTCGGAAAGTCGCCGTTAACGAGCTTCGAGGTGAAGGATGCCTCGCTTCGGGCGCATGGCCGGAGCACGGCACGCGGGCTCGGGTTTCCTCGAGTGCTATGCTCGCCGCATGACCGAGCTGCGCCGCGACCTTACGCTCACACGAGGCATCGCCATCGTCGTCGGGATCACCATCGGCACGGGGGTGTTCCTGAAGTCCGCACCCATGGCCCAGGCTGTAGGGTCACCCGGGCTCGTCATGGCCGCGTGGGCTGCCGCGGGGCTGGTCGCGACGTTCGGCGCGCTGTGTTTCGCGGAGTTGGGCACGCTCATGCCTCACGCCGGCGGCGAGTACCTCTACCTTCGCGCGGCGTTCGGCGATCTGTCGGGCTTCCTGTACGTGTGCATGAGCTTCGTGATCGGCGCGGCCAGCCTTGCCGCGTATGGCGCGGCGTTTGCGATCTTCCTGTCGGACCTCACGCCACTGCCGGCGGCCTGGGTGCAATATGACGTGCGGCTCTTCGGTGAGTCGTTCGTGTGGGAGTTCGGGCTGCGGCAGGTGCTGGGCATTGCAGTCATCGTCATCTTCACGGCAGTGAATCTCGCTGGGGTGGCGTTCGGCGGACGCGTGCAGACGTTTCTCACCTCGCTGAAGGTCGTCGCGCTGGTGGGCCTGATCATCGGCGTGTTCGTGTTCGTGCCGGCGGGTGGGGCGGAGGATCTTGCGACTGCCACGCAAGGAGGCGCGAGCGATGCAGCTGGCTCGGCGCTCACAGCAAGCGCGTTCGGAGCCGCAATGCTTGCGGCACTCTGGGCGTACAGCGGGTGGCAGTACCTGCCGATGACGGCATCGGAAGTGCGCGACCCCGCGAAAAATGTGCCGCGGGCCGTCATCGGTGGCGGGTTGCTCGTCGTGGTGCTCTATTTGCTGGTGAATGCCGCGTATTTCTACGCGCTGCCATTCGACGCGGTGGTCACGTCCAGCTCCACCGCATACCCGAACGCGCCGGCTGTTGGTGCGCGGGCGGCTCAGCAGTTCCTCGGGTCTGATGCGCTGGCGATCGCTGCGCTGATCTTTCTGATCTCCACCGTGGGATCGCTCAACGGTGTTCTGTTGACGCGTGCGCGCGTGCCGTACGCAGCGGCAAAAGATAAGCTCTTCTTCGAGTGCTTCGGGCGCGTGAGCGCGGCTTCAGGGGTGCCTTCCACATCCATTGTGTTGCACGGCCTGTTTGCCGTGCTGTTCGCAGTTTCCGGTACGTTCGATCAGCTCACGAACCTTGCGACGCTGATGTACGTGCTGGGCTGGGGATTGTCCGGCATGGCTCTGATCGTTCTCCGGCGCAAGATGGCGCAAGCCGCGCGGCCATACCCCGTGCCTGCCTATCCGTGGGTGCCGCTGCTGTTCGTGCTGGTGATGACGGGCATTCTCGTGAGCGCGTTCCTCGAGAGCCCCACGGAAGCCGGCGCCGCGCTGCTGCTTCTGGCGCTGGGCGTGCCGCTGTACCCGCTGTTTCATCGGCGTGCGCGGCCTGCGATCGAGCCGACACCGCCCGCGTGAACGCGCCGTGCGCGCGAGAGTGCCGATCCCTACTGCAGCAGCAACTGCGGTGCGCGCGCGGGAGCCTCACTGCTCATCGCCGTGGACCGAGTGGCTCCAGCCCATTTCTCGTCCAGCGAACGTTTTTGACGGGCGTTCACGTCAGTAGGCAAGGGCGGCGCCATCCGCACGCATGTCTGCCGCTGCGGCGTAGCGGCCGGGCCAGCGCTCCACGGCCTGGTAGCGTCCGAACCCGCCGTCGCTTTCGCCGAGCTTCCAGCCAAGGCGCGCGAGCTTTCGTTGCGTGGCGAGCGGCACGCCGGTTTCGAGGCGCAGCAGGCCGACGCCCTTCTGACGCTCGCCCGTCGGTTCGCTCGAGCCTTCGTGATGCCAGCGCGGCGCGTCGCCGGCTTCCTGCAGCGCGAGGCCGAAATCCACCATGTTCGTGATCACCTGCACCTGACCCTGCGGCTGCATGTCGCCGCCCATCACGCCGAAGGCGAGCCACGGCTCGCCATCTTTCACCGCGAACCCCGGAATGATCGTGTGGAACGGCCGCTTGCGGGGCGCGTAGATGTTCGGGTGCCCGTCCTCGAGCGCAAACAGCACGCCTCGATTCTGAAGCATGAAGCCGAGCCCGTCCGGCATGAGGCCCGACCCCATGCCCGAGTAGTTCGATTGAATGAGCGACACCATCATGCCGTTGGCATCGGCGGTGCAGAGGTAGGTGGTGTCACCGTGGCTCGGTGCCTCGCCGGGATGCACCGGCGTGAGAATGCGATCAGGGCGAATGAGCTTCGCGCGCTCGCGCGCGTACTCCTTCGAGTTGAGCCAGGCCACGGGCGTCTGCGCGAACTGCGGGTCCGCGAAGTAGCGGGCACGATCCTCGAACGCGAGCCGCTTCGCCTCGACCGCATGATGTATGCAGGCGGCGGACTGAAAGCCCATTTCCTTCAGATCGAACTGCTCGAGGATGTTGAGCATCTGCAGGGTGGTGAGTCCCTGTGTGTTCGGCGCGAGCCCGTACACCTGCACGCCCCGATAGTCCGTGACGATGGGCTGCGTCCATTCGGAGGTGTGAGCGGCGAGGTCGTCCTTCGTCATCCAGCCGCCAATGCGCTTGAAGTAGCGCTCGATCGTTTCGGCAATCTCGCCTTTGTAGAAGGCGTCGCGCCCCTGTTCTGCAATGAGTGTCAGCGTGCGCGCGAGGGCAGGGTTGCGGAACACTTCGCCTTCGCGGGGCGTGCGGCCCTCCGGCGCCCAGATCTTGCGGAAGTTCTCCGTTTCCTCCACACCGCGTTCGGGATCCATGAACCGCTGCAGGCTGATGTCCAAGTAGTAGGCCACCGTCTGCGCCACCGGCGCGCCCTCCGTGGCGTATGCGATCGCCGGCGCCAGCACGGATTTCCACGGCAACTTGCCATAGCGTGTGTGCAGGTCCCACCACGCGGCGACCGTGCCCGGCACCGAGACCGAGATCGCTCCGCCGATCGGAATCACGCCGTTCCGCGCACGGCTGCGCACGGTTTCCAGCGTGAGGGCGGCAGGGCTGCGCCCCGAGCCGTTGATGCCGACAACCTTGCGCTCTTGCGGATCCCACAGCATGGCGAAGCAGTCGCCGCCGATGCCGTTTGCGGTGGGCTCGAGGAAGCCCAGACAGGCGTTCGCGGCGATGGCCGCGTCCACCGCGCTGCCGCCGGCTCTGAGAATGTCGATGGCCGCGAGCGTCGCCAGTGGGTGCGATGTGGCTGCCGCCCCGTGCACGCCCCACACCGTGGATCGGGTAGCGAAGGTGGCGCCGTCCACGCGGTCCCCGCTGCGCACGTCGGGCCGATTGCGGTTGGGGTTGAGCGCCCGCATCTGCGCGTGCGCGTGGACCGCGGCCACAGCGGGGAGCATTGCGAGGAAAGTTCGTCGGCGCATTGTCGTCACCTCCAGACGCCACTCCATGCCTGCGAAGGGTGCCGCAAGCGCGAGTGTCACGGAGCCTGCATTCTGCCTTGGGAGGAGACGGGGGTCTTGCATCTATTTGCCGGGGGCAGCGGATCGAGACCTCGCAGCCGCCGACCGTGTGCCTGCGCGCGACGCTCCGCGTGATGGAAGGCGGGGCGGGCGGTACACCGTGCTCGTGGTGGAAGGTGTGGGCGGCAGACCCGCGTCTTGATGGCGGCAGACCCGCCGCCGGCGTGATTTTTACGACCCTCTGCACGGAAGGTGACCGCGTGTCGCTTCGTGCGGGCGCAGTCGGTTCACGCGAGCCTCTTTGCCACGGAGTGCCTGCTCGTGAACGAGAGCAATGGCGGGGGCGGCTCCGGCGTGTGAGGTGCGCCGGGCGCCGCCGTTGCGGAGGGGTGCGCGGGCCCATGGGGAGGGCCGCGTCGCCTTACTTTGCGCGGGCCTTGTCCTGCCGTGCGCGTTCGATGGACTCGGTGATGATGCGCTTGGCCTCGTCCGCGTCGCCCCAGCCCAGCACCTTCACCCACTTGCCGGATTCCAGGTCCTTGTAGTGCTCGAAGAAGTGCTGCACCTGGCGGAGAGTGATCTCGGGCAGGTCCGTGTAGTTGCGGATGTTCTCGTAGCGGCGCGTGAGGCGCGGCACGGGCACGGCGAGGATCTTCTCATCACCGCCCGCTTCGTCCTGCATCCGGAGCACGCCCACGGGGCGCACCGCGAGCACGGCGCCGGGAATGACGCCACGCTGGTTCGCGATCAGCACATCACACGGGTCGCCATCATCCGACAGCGTGTGCGGGATGAAGCCGTAATTGCCCGGATAGCGCATCGCCGTGTAGAGAAACCGGTCCACGATCAGCGCGCCGGACGCCTTGTGCATCTCGTACTTGATCGGCTCGCCGCCAACGGGCACTTCGACGATGACGTTCACTTCTTCGGGAGGATTGCGGCCCGTCGAAACTGCAGCAAGGTTCATATCGACTTTCGACTCCTGATGAAAAAACGGGGCAGTGCGCGTGCCGAACCCCCGCGCGGGCATCGCGCCGGGGCGCCACGGTACTGCGGTACGGTGTCAATGGACGCGGGTGTCGGTTGGCGCCAACGCTCCGGCAACGAGCGTGTGAGCTCGGGCAGTTGCCGGCGCGTACACGCAAATGTGCGACAAGAGAGCGACGAGGGACGCTCCGCTCGTCATCGGTTTCGATTGAGACATAGACCTTTCGTATGTAACCGCCGCGCCACTTCCGCCCGCAGCCGGAGCACGTGCCGTTCCAGGCACGCGACCTTGCGGCCCGCGAGGCCGACGTGCCTCACCGCGAGGGTGGGGCGGAGCCGGATCGAAACGGATCGAACGGGAATGGCCGTGCGGTCTGCCGGCGCGGGCGATGGACGCTTTCCGCGGCGGCGCGCATGAGACCTGTTTGGCGGGCGTCCTGCAAGTGCCGATTTGCGTCCGCGAGGAGGACGGCCGTCGCCGGACCTTGCCGGGGGCGGGCCGCGACCGGCCACGGGGCACAGCGAGAGGGTAGACGGCGCGGTTTTCCACCCCCGCAAGGCTGGCGGCCCGCGCATCAATCGATTAGGATGCGCCCCCTCGCTCGGCCGGGCCCTCCGGGGTGGCCGCGCGGGTCCACGGGTGCACCTCCCCACGCACCCGCCCAGTCGGAGCGGTAGTTCAGCTGGTTAGAATACCGGCCTGTCACGCCGGGGGTCGCGGGTTCGAGTCCCGTCCGCTCCGCCAGTCCGTTTCTCGTGATTCAAGGGCCTGGTTGCCCCATGCGGCCGTTGTCTGGCGGATTCGCCGCCAGTGTCGGTGCGCTCGAGTCATCCAGCTTGCTGGGGCCGTATCCCACCTGACTGGCAGCCCCGGCCCCTGCGGCTGGAATCCGTCCGCCATGCCCGCCGACTCCCCGACAGCCACTGAGATTGCAGAAGCCGCCGGCTTCGACATCAGCCTCATCCGAACGAGTCTGAGCTATACGTACGAGCAGCGGGTGCTTCAGCACCAGGCGGCGCTGGAGCTGCTGCTCGAAATGGAAAGAGCGGGGCGGAAACTGCGTGAATCAACTTCACCGTCTGATCGATCGCCTGCGCGACGCTGACATCGACTTCGTAATCGTCGGCGGCTTCGCAGGCATGCTGCACGGCTCGACGCTGGTCACGCGAGACCTCGACGTCTGCGCCGTGCTGACTTCAGAGACGGTCGCGTAATTGCGCGAAGCACTCGCCGACCTTTAATTCCACGCGTCGGTTGACGCCTCAACGGCTGGAGGATCACGGTGATGACGCGTAAAGCCACATGCTCGTGCGGCCAGCTTCGCGTGACATGCACGGGCGAACCTGTGCGTATCTCCGTATGCCATTGCCTCGCCTGCCAGCAACGCACCGGAAGCGTCTTCGGGACGCAAGCGCGCTTTCATCGTGACGATGTTGCTATCGAGGGCAACTCGACGACATTCGCACGCACGGGAGACAGCGGCACCACGGCGATCTTCCATTTCTGCCCCACGTGCGGCTCGACCGTGTACTGGGAGTTTGTCTCGACTCCGGAGTTTGTCGCGGTGGCCGTGGGTAATTTCGCGGACCCGAGCTTTCCCAGGCCACGGCATTCCGTGTACGAGGAGCGCCAGCACGCTTGGGTGAGCATCGTCGATGACGGCTCAATGGAACGTATGAATTGAGTCGGCACGAGTTCACGCCGACCGATAGATCTGCGTCACCGCGCCCCCGCAAAGGCGTCGAGCTCATCAGGGAAGATCGGTTGTGAACGCGTTCGCACTTCCCGTTGTGGCGCGTCCTGCAGCCGAGGCTAAAATCAATGAAACATCACAGGGAGGCGCCGTGAAACTCAGCTGGAAGACCGTATTCACTTGCGCGGCAATTCTCGCGATCCTGACATGCGGGGCCGTAACGCCCACCTCGGCAGCCGATGCAGTCCCTGCCAACGATGCAGCCCCGGCAGCCACTGTCGCTGATGGAGACCCTTCCGCCAATCCCTCCGCTGTCGCCGATGCGCGCGCATCCGTCACCGAGCCCGTAGATGTGCAGGTCTACCAAGCCCCGTCCATCGAAGACTTTCCCACACTCCACTATCCGCGTGGGCAGGACCCGATGGAAAAGGAGGGATGGGTGCACCTCAACTTCATGGTCGATCCCAACGGCAAGGCATACGAGATCTCGGTCGTCGAATCGATTGGCGGCGAGCCGTTCGAGCAGGACGCGATCCGCGCAGTGCAGGAGGCTCGATTTCGTCCGGCAAGGGACGGGTCCACTCCGGTGCACGGCGGATTCGACCTTTCATTGCTTTATGCCACGAACCCGCTCTACACGAACGTGAGGAAAGTCGCGACCCCGAGGTTCGCCCGAGCCCACAAGGCGCTGGCGGACAGCATCGAGCGTGGCGACAAAGCCGCGGCGGACGAACAGATTCCAAAGCTGGAAGTCACTAGCATCTACGCACACGTTCACAAGCATCTCATCCTTTACGACTATCATCGCAAGTGGGGAACGGAGCGTCAGCAGTACGCCGATCTTCTGGCCGCGCTCTATCATGTGCGGCGTGACTGGAAACTCTATTTCGCCAAGAACACCTACGTTTCCAGTCTCAATGCGCTACTCGCACTCGCACTCAGGCTGAACGACCTCGGCAGAGCCCTCGAGATCTGGGAGGAACTCCAGGAACACGCATCCAAGGAGCAGATTGCGGCCTGGCGGCCCGCGATGGATCAGGTCGAGCGTCTGCGTGAGGGTGGCCCGCCAGTGCATTTCGAGGCGGAAATCGAAAAGGGAACCTCATGGTTCAATCGGCTGTTTCGAAATAGTTTCGAGGTGGTCGTGCTCAGCGGGCGCGTCTCGGAGATCAAGCTGAGGTGCGAGAAGAAGTTTCTTTTTTTCCGCTACGAGCCGAATGTGCGTTACACCGTCGAGTCGCGGGTCGGGAAGTGCATGATCCAGGTCGTAGGGGATACCGGAACGAAGTTCGACTTCGT
>JADGHX010000102.1 GCA_019683695.1 Steroidobacteraceae bacterium | reverse complement strand
CGGGAGGGGGGGTCTTTACTGGCCTGGCGATGAGCCGGACGTGCGTGACTTTCAACAGGGATATGACAGCGCGGTGCGGTTTCGGGACAAGATCTTTGCAGAGCTTTCCGCGAAGCTCGTGTCGGGGACGGATAAATGGACTCCGCCCGAGGGCTGGCCAAGCGAGCCGCGCAAACTCGCGGAGTTGCTCTCGCAGAATGGCGTATTCAAGGGAACACGTCTGCAGAATCTTCTGGAGTACGGGCGGGCGGTCCACGCCGAAATGGCGGCCATCACGGATGCGTCGCGCCGGGGTGTAAGCGTCCGGGACAGCACGCTATACAGTACGACCTTCCCTTGTCATCTATGCGCGCGCCACATCGTTGCGGCGGGCATAAAAAGGGTCGTGTACGTGGAGCCGTACCCGAAAAGTGTCGCTGAGGAGCTCTATGGTGATTCCCTCACAGTAGATGCGGAAGAGCGGTCAAGCACCAAGGTTGCCTTCGAGCCTTTCGTCGGAATTTCTCCCAGTTTGTATCCATTGGTGTTCCGCCTGCTGCCGGGCGCGAGAAAAGATGCTCACGGTCGCGCAAAGATGTGGCAGCCCGCCAAGGCGGAACCCAGACTCAAGAGGTTCGTAGCCTCGTACCTGTTGATCGAGGACCTGGCAGTTGGTACCGTTCTTCGAGAGCACTTCAGGCGATTGGGTATTCATCCCATCTCACAGCAGGCACAGCAAGGAAAGCCAACATGACTGAGCGTCAGCGCACGGCCGGATTGGCGGAACAGATTGAGCTGGCCCGCAAATCGATCGAACAGTGGCCAGACTGGCTTCGTTCGAGCGCCCACTTTTCCGGAACAAACCATCTCGAATACGGCGCTTCGGCAAGTGACGATCAGCCCGCGCACGATGCGAGTGGCCACTGCGAGCCCGGCGCGGCATGAAGCATCGAGGGAGCACCACCTTCGTGCCGCTTTCCGACTGACAGGCGCCGCACGAGTCGCTTACCCGGCGGCGCATTCGGCGTGTCCGCACGACCTGAAGCCTCCAACTGCGCAAACATCGTAGTCGCCATCGGTCACGCCCTCGGCATTCGCCGTCTCATCTGCAGGATTGCTGGGATCACGCCGTACGTGTTTCATCGCCAAGGCTGAAGCCGCAGAGCCGCGGCTCGCGTCTTTCCGATCAGCATCGCAGGAGGGTGCAGGCGAAGACGGGCTTGACCCGAGTCTGCGCGCGTGTACTTCCCTCGCCACGCTTCCGAACGCGCACCCCCGCGCATATGCTCGCGCGTACCCAACTGTCTGCGCTCCACCGACGCGCACAAGGAGGGCGCCATGCGATGCCAAGCGGCATGGGTGTGTCTCATCCTCCTCGCCTCGGCCGCCGCGAACGCCGCGGAGTTTCCGGCGCTGCGCCCCATCCAGCCGAGTGATTCCGTGCTGGTCGTCGCGCCGCATCCTGATGACGAGTCGCTCTGCTGTGGCGGACTCATCGACACCGCGCGGCGCGTCGGCGCGTCCGTTGCAATTGTCTGGGTGACCAACGGCGACGGGTTCCGGTGGGACGCGATGGTCGTCGAGCACAAGATCCGGCCGCGTGCGGGCGCATACATCGAGCTCGGGCGGAAGCGGGCCGGCGAAGCGAAGGCGGCGGCCTCCGTGCTCAGTGTGCCGCCCGACTCACTGTTCTTCCTCGGCTATCCGGATCGCGGCATCCTGAGCCTGCTGTTCGATCACTACTTCCCGGCAACGCCGTGGCGCTCGAAGTTCACGGGTGACCAGTCGGTCGTGTACGACTTCGCCGTGCGCGAGGGCGCGAGCTACGACGGCGAGGACCTGGTGCGCGATTTCCACGACGTGCTGGATCGGGTGAAACCCACGCTTGTCCTGGCCCCGAGCACGCAAGACACGCACCCCGACCATCGCGCCACCGGTCTGCTCACATGGCGCACCATGCAGTCACGCGGCGAGCTGGACAAAACGCGGTTCTGGATCGTGCACGGCGGCCACGGCTGGCCGCGGCCGCGCGCGTACCGGCCGGATCTCCCGCTAACGGTGCCGCCCCGCGGCGTGGGCATGGATTGGGAGCAGTTTCCGCTCGATGAGTCCGCGCGCGAAGCGAAACTGCGAGCAGTGAGTGCGCATGCCACACAAATGAAGGTGATGGCGCGTGTCATGCGCAGTCACGTGCGCGCAGTGGAGTTGTACTCACGCACGCCGCAGCCGGCGGACAGTCTCTGCGACGACCCCAAGCCGTGCGAGTTCGAGAACGGTACGCTGATGGAAGAGTCCGGATTGTGAGGCGCTGCGCGTCAGCCGATCTGAGCCGACGCCACAAGCGCTTCGAATTCCGGAAGCGCGGCATCGAAATAATGAAGCGCCGCCCCATCGAGGGACATCAGGTACAGCTTGCCTTCCACCACCGCCAGCACTGAGCGCCCGCGTCGTTTCACTTCGTCCGTCGAGACGAACTCATAGTCGAGCTGCATGCCGGTCGTGCCCAGGAACGTCACCGGCTTCACGCCCGTGGGCGTGAAGATCGTGGCGCCGCCTCGAATGCGATAGTAGGACTCGATCATCGAGACAAGATCCTGCGGACTCATGTCGGCGCGGAACACCGGCACCTTGCGATCATCCTTGGGGCGCTGCTTCGCAATCGCCTGCCCCGAAGTCACGCCGCCGATGAACGTGATCTCATCGAGCAACGGCCCGTTTTGCGTCCACACCTCCTGCGAAGGCACGTCGAGCGCGCTCTTCGGCGCACGGTTCCACGGAAGAGAAGGCGTCACCTTCATGGTGCTCTTCGCAACCTTCACCGGTGCAGGTGACACGAGCGTGTAGCCCGTCACGCATCCCGCCAGCGCAAGAACCGCCACGAGAAGAATCAGCGTTCGCATGCAACTCACCTCTTTCGAAGCTCATCGTCCCAGGGAGAACCGCACCATCGCAGCGTCCACCGCATCCGGGCTCAGTTCCAGATATCGCGCCAACGCGCGGCGACCTTCCTCCATGTTCCCGGCTTTCATCTGGGCGTATCCGTGTGCCCGCCACGCCTCGGCGGGCGCGTCCGGGAACTGGATCGCCGCCGCATAGGCCTCCGACGCCCGCGCACTGTCGCCTGGCTCATCCCGCAATCGATACGCCTCGCCCTCGTAGTATTTCAGGGTGCCGTCCCAGCCGTCCGCCGCAAGGCTGTTGAGCAAATAAAGGCTGGCCCCGGAGTCGTTCAGCTTGATCTGCTCATCGAGCAGCATCGCGCGCAGAGGCGCAATGGCGGCGCGCCAGCGTTCGAGTCCGGCGTCACGTGAAACGGTGCCGTCATCGCCCTGCAGCTCCCGGCTGGAGGCGGCCAGATCCTCCATTCGCTCCTCGCTGGGCGGGTGTGTCGAGAACGCAGACGCGGCGTGATCCTTGTAGCGCTTCTTGCGAGCGGCAGCGCTCGCCTTCCGTTCCTCGATCAGCTGGGCCCATACGCTCGCCGCCGCATCCGGCGTGTAACCGTTCTCGAACAGGAGCTTCAAGCCATACGCGTCGGCTTCGCTCTCCATCTCGCGGCTGAACTGAAACACGCTGAGGAGCAGGGTGCTATTGATGGCGTTCGCGATGTCGTACCAGTTGTTGCCCGTGGCGCCCGTTGCCGCCGCCCCTGCCAGCGCAAGAACGCTCATGACTGCGGTCTTCGCCTTCATGTCGCGCCACTGCCGCAGGCTGTGTCGACGCAAGTAGTGCCCGGCCTCGTGACCGAGAACGGCTGCAAGCTGAGCTTCGTTACGTACCCGCGCCATCAATCCCGTGTGCACGAGCATCATGCCGTTCGGGAACATGGAGGCGTTGAAATCCGGATCACGCACGAGATACGTGCGCACATCACCCGCGTTGGCTCCGAAGAGGCGCTCGATCACACCGCGCACGTACGCATTGACCCCAGCGTCCTTGATCAGAAGGTTCGAATGCGAGATGGCGTCTTCGAGTCGATCGCACTCTTGCCAGAGCCCGCGTTCGTCCGTCTCCACAGGCTCGTAGCCCGCCTCCACGAGCGGCACCATCGAGGAGGGCAGCACTCTGCCAAGGACATGAGAGCCAACGAGGCACAGGGCGCAGCCGCACAGGCCGCGTGTGAGCAGGAGACGCCTGTTGGAATCCATGTCGGCGCTCGGGTCAGGTGCTTGGGGCCGCGGCCTTGACGCCCTTTCCAGGCTTCATCTTGCCCAGCAGCTTCGAGACCATCTGCTCGGCCCCTTCGGGAGAGCGAATATCGCCCACGCTCGAGGTCAGCACGTTGAACCACACCACGCGGCCGGTTTTCAGGTCCACGAGCGATGCGAAGGCAATCTGCTGGCCGCCGGGGGGCATCACGCACACGCCGACGAAGCACGTCAGAAGACCTGCAATCTGCAAGGCCGCGCGCCCGCCGGAGGAAAACGAGTCCTGCGCACGCAGGAACAGGGCGTAGTCGAAGCCGGTGGCGGCACCAAACGCAACGGCTTTCTCGCCCAGCGTCCAGTCGAAGCGATCCTTCTTCGTGGGCAGCGGCATCGGGGCGTACTTGTGCAGCTGAATCGATGTGCCCACCGCCTTGTGCAACCAGATGAGGTCGTTCACCAGCTCCGGATCCGCGCCGGTCTCTTCACGCGTGGCGGCCACCTTGGTTGCGCCACCCCGATTGGCCTGCTGAGCGGCGAGTGCTTTCAGCACGTTTTCCCGCGCCTGTTGGGTCCATTCCTCGTGCGGCTCGATTGCTCCGCCGGCGGTGAGCACGCCGACGGAGATATCGGGCTGGACGATGATGAGCCGATAGTTGCCTTCCGGCGGCCGGAACGCCGAATCCGCGACCTGGCGAGTGGTGGTGCAGGCGGATAGTGCGAGCAGCGCGCCAGCCAGAGCGGCCAGGCGCAGATCCTTCCTGTTCATTCTTGATTCGTCCTCGTTGTTGTCGTTCTCGCGAGGCGGCGGCTATGGCGCTGCCGTGTGACAGGCAACCACCCGCTGTATGCCCTGAGACCCCGGCCAGTAGTTTCTCACGCTACGGGCGGGAGTGGTATACGGTGCCTGCCGTTCGCAACCAACCGGGGCTCGAATCATGGCTTTGGTAAAGGTGTTTTCGCCCACCTCGGAGCCGGAGCTCGTCACCGTGGTGGCGATGCTGGAGGCTCACGACATTCAATGCTTCGTGCACAGCGCCGGGTTCGGTAGCTTGTATCCGGGCCCCTCCATTCACGGCTACAACACGCGAGCCATCATGGTGGAAGAGCGGAACGTCGCGGCCGCGCGGGAGCTGATTCAGGATTTCGAATCGCAGCGGGGCGATTGGGAACCGGGCGAGGAGCAGGGCAAGGAGTGAGCCGCACACTGAGGCAAGTGCAACGGCGCATGGAGTCAAGGCGTCGGCGCGCGCCTGATATTTCCTGCGCATACGGTCGCGAGGAACCGACCGCGATGTCGAAGCGTTGCTATCGGAACCTGCAACGTTGAGTCATCGCCTGCGGAGCGCCCCGTGCCCACCTTCAGCGAAAACATCAAGGACCTGGCGAAGTCGAACACCGATTTCCGCCGCGAGATCCTCACGAACGATCACAGCCAGCTCGTGCTCATGAGCATCGAGCCCGGCGATGAGATCGGCGAGGAAACACACGATGTCGACCAGGTGCTGGTGTTCGTGAAGGGCAGCGGAGAAGCTGTGCTGAACGGGCAGCGTAGCCGCATCAGCAAGCACTCGCTTGTTGTCGTGCCGGCGGGCACGCGTCACAACTTCATCAACACGGGCAAGGAGCCGCTGAAGCTCTTCACGATTTACAGTCCACCGGAAGAGGCGCCCGGCACGCTGCACCGAACAAAAGCCGAAGCGCTCGCCGTCGAGCAGGAACATCACGCGGCTGGCTAGCCGTTGTTCCATCGAACCATTCAAGCGAAGCAGGGTGTCTCGATCCTGATCTCGGCGCGAGCTTCGCTCACGCTCGCCACTCGCGATATCAAATACCGCACCGGCTCCGCATTGCTTGTTTGTTGATCCTCCGCGGATCACATTGCGCGCCACAGGGGCCGTGGGGTGCGTGCGCCCGCGCGGATCAGTACTCGACCGAGGAAGTTGCCATGAACAGGCGAGCAAGCTATGCGACAAAGCTGGCCACAGCGACGGGATTGCTGCTGATGAGCCCGATGGTTCCGGCGCAGGATACTCAGACCTTCGGGCTGGGCGCCATTCTGAGTGGCGCACAGGAGGTCGTGCCGCCCGATGCGCCCACCACGCCCTCGCCAGGTGTTCAGACCACAGCCACCGGCACTATTCAGATCGGAGTGGCGCTCGATCTCTCCTCGCTGAACTTCCGTCTCGAGGTGCAGAATGGCGTTGGCGTTACGCAGGCTCATTTGCACTGTGCGCGACCAGGTGAGAACGGCCCCGTGATCCTCTTCCTTGCGCCGCTGAACGAGCAGGGTGCGGACGTCAACGGTCTGCTTGCCGAGGGCACGCGTGTGAACACCGACCTCGAAGCAGGTGCCGAAGCCTGCGAGCAGCTCATCGGCATGCCGGTGCGGAACATCGCCTCGCTCACCGCGGCCGCGTTCGCCGGGCTCATCTACGCGAACGTGCACACCGTCGCCAACCCAGCGGGCGAGATCCGCGGGCAACTCGTGCCGCTCAGTGACAACCAGGTCTCGGGCGCAATCGCGAGGCCGGCGCGGTAGGCGGAACGGATTGCGCTGATTCACGCCGCCGGAATCATGCGGCGGCGTATGTCAGGGACCAGGCGACAACTGTCGCGGACGCTCATTTTCGCTCGGCACACCGGATGCCAGCTGCCCTGGTGCTGGCGTTGTCGCGCGACCCTGGTCGGTAGGCTTCAATGCCCGCCGGGCATGGGCGTGCGTGCTTGTGCCATGGGCCGGCACACGAGTGGCGCCGCCGTCGAGCGCGGGCTGTCGTCGAGCGCGGGCTGTCCTGGTACAGCAAAGGCCGGAATCGAGCGAGGCGGAAGCGCGCCGCGACCACAGGCGTGATCGCACACGCTCGTGAGGGCGGCGTGTCGCACTTCCTGCCCGGCGATGCGCGTGCCTTTAATCCCCGTACCTCTACTTCGGCGTCGACTGACGCAGAAATTGAGGCGCGGACTCGTGCAGAGTCTTGCGATGCAGGAGCGACACCGCCTCCGCGCGCCGGTGCACGCCGAGCTTGTTCAGCAGGCTGTGCACGTGATTCTTCACCGTGGGCAGCTCGATGCCGAGGTTGCGGGAGATCATCTTGTTCGACAGCCCCTGCTGCAGCAGGCGAAGAATCTGCATCTCCCGCGCGGTGAGCCCTGCGACCGGATCCGTGCCGTTGCGCTCGCCGGAGAGCGCGGCGATGTGCCGGAACAGGAAGCCGGCGATCTTCGGCGAACAGCGCACCTCGCCGCGCGCCGCCGCGCGGATCGCCTCGATGGCATCATTCGCGGAGCCTGTTCGCGTGACATAACCCGAAATCCCAACCTCCGCGCAGCTGATCACCGCCGCTTCGGCCTCGGGCATGCCGAGTGCCACGACCTTGGTGTTCCGGGAGGTGCGCGCGACCTGGCGCGCCAGTGCGTAGGCACCGTCCATGGCCATGTCGAGCAAAACGACGTCGGGTGCGTGATCCCGGATCTCATCGAGGCTGGGTTCCGCCCCCCCGACGCTTGCGATCACCTCGATTCCCGGGGTTCCTCGGAGCATCTGCTCCAGGGCCTCGCGATAGAGCCGGACATCACTTGCAACAAGTACGCGGATGTTGGCCGGGCACTCCGAATTGTGCGCCTCCATGTGTTCGATCCTGCTTCCAATGCTGCAAACCGCTTACGCCTGCGATGTGAGACAGGCGCCCCCTCTTGAAGCACGCCAGATGCATCACCCTTCTTCTCGCTACCCGGTGCGGGAACCGCGTTCACCGTTCTGATGCATGGCGGAGTGACAATCCCGTAGAAACACCCGCATGTCAACACATGCATCACGCGACCTTGGTCGAGTGGGTTCGATGACCGGACAGGTGCGCAGTCAGGCCCGACCGGGTGATCACATGGATTCAGATCGCGATAGTTCTTCCGGTCTATATGTTCCGGCGCGCATGCCCTGCGTCGGGATCAACAGGCGCTCATTTCATTCTCAGTGCGAGCCCGGCGGCAACGAACAGGACCTCGTTCGCCATGGCGGCCACGCGTTGATGGAGCCGGCCGGCTTCGTCGCGGAAGCGCCGGGCCAGCGCGTTCTCCGGAACGATGCCGAGCCCCACTTCGTTGGAAACGAGCAGCACGGTGCCGCGCTGCTGCTCCAGCGCGCTCAGCAACCGTGTGGTCGCATCGGCAATGTCGTGCTCACGGAGCATCAGGTTTGTGAGCCACAAGGTGAGGCAGTCCACGAGCAGCACGCGTCCGGCCACGCCCTCACTGCGAATGGCTTCAGGTAGCGCAACCGGCACTTCGAGCGTCCGCCAGTGCGGGCCTCGATCTGCCTGATGCCGCGCAATGCGCTCGGCCATCTCGGCATCCAGCGCTTCGGCGGTCGCGATGTAGACCCGCTCGCCGCTCAGGCTTTCCGCGCGCGCAAGCGCAAGCCGGCTCTTGCCTGAACGGGCGCCGCCCAGGAACAGCGCGACCGATCCTGCGTGTGAACTCATCCAACGTGCCTTTCTCTTGCGCTCTCCGGGGTGCGTGCTCTATGTTTGCGCCCGCGACAGGTTCCCAGAACACGGGATCAAAAGGGAACCCGGAAGTGGACCCACGTTCCATGAGCCGGGGCTGCCCCCGCAACTGTGACCGGCGAGCAAAGGCTCGAGTGCGCCACCGGATGACCTCATTCGGGAAGGCTGAGCCCGCGCGGTGACCCGGAAGCCAGGAGACCTGCCTGCCGCAGTCGGTCCTTCGCGCAGACGGGGTGTGCTGGGCGATCGAGGGCTTCTCCTCGCGTGACGACAAGGTCTGGGGTCGTGTGCGCGGGGGCCTTCCACGCGCTGTTCGCGAGTCTGCGCCACTGCCGTGCGCGATCCCTCTGTGGTTCATCCAGGGGGAAACATGCGCCCGACGTTGAAGCTTGCTGCCAGTTCCGTTCTCGCTCTCGTCTCCTTTTCGGCCCACGCGGACGACACCGTGGTCGTCACCGCAACGCGCACCGAGGAGCCTCTTGCGCAGGTAGGCCGCAGTGTTTCGGTGATCGATGCCGAGACGATCGCTCGCCGTCAGAGCGACGCGGTGACCGATCTGCTGCGAAATCTCCCCGGCATCACGGTGACGCGCAACGGTGGCATTGGCACGAGCACGTCCGTGCACATCCGGGGCGCGGAAAGCGAGCAGACGGTGGTGCTCATCGACGGCGTGAAGCTCAACGATCCGTCCGCGCCCGGCGGCGGCTTCAATTTCGGCAATCTGCTCGTCGGCAACATCGCACATGTGGAGGTGCTGCGCGGCTCGCAATCGGTGCTCTGGGGCAGCGAGGCGATCGGCGGTGTCATCAATCTCACGACGCTCGAGCCCACAGACGAGCTCGCCGCCAATGCGCGCGCGGAGTATGGCTGGCGCAGCACGCGCGAGATCGTCGGTAACGTTTCACAGAAGTTTGGTCGCGTCTCGGCGAGCGTCGGGGCCGGAGAGTTCCGCACGGACGGCATTTCCGCGCTCAGCGAGCGGCGCGGCGGCACCGAGCGCGATGGGTTCCGCAACTTCGGCGCGAACGCAAAGTTCAACATTGCCCTGTCGGACACCGTTTCCATCGATCTGCGCGGGTGGTACGCGAACGGAAGAGTCGGGATCGATGGCTTTCCCCCGCCGGATTTCGATCTTGCAGACACGCGGGAGTATTCGCGCACGCGCGAGCTGGTGAGCTATTCCGCCCTGAACGCCGCGCTTCTCGAGGGGCGCTTCCAGAACCGTGTTGCCGTGGCCTACACCCACACGGATCGGGAGAACATCGACCCGGACGCTTTCATCACGCAGACTTTCGATGCCACCGGGCGAAACACGCGCTTCGAGTATCAGGGGACTCTGGAGATCACCGAGGCACTGCGCGCCACCTTTGGCGCTGAATCGGAGCGCTCGCGCTTCACCAGTGCGAGCTTCGGCGGCCCGCCCACACGCGGCGAGGCGCGCATCGACAGCGCATACCTGCAGCTGATCGCGGAACCTGTGGAGGGGCTCACGGCGACAGCGGGTGCTCGTCACGACGACCACGACATGTTCGGCGGAAAGACCACCGCGGCCGCCAGTGCGGCCTGGACGCCCAATGCCGGCGCCACGGTGCTGCGCGCGAGCTTCAGTGAAGGATTCAAG
Source organism: Steroidobacteraceae bacterium (assembly GCA_019683695.1). Taxonomy (GTDB): domain Bacteria; phylum Pseudomonadota; class Gammaproteobacteria; order Steroidobacterales; family Steroidobacteraceae; genus JADGHX01. Next base: position 6,554 of record JADGHX010000102.1, on the reverse strand, counting down.
GCGCCCACGCTCTATCAGCTGCAGAGCGAATACGGCAACATGCTGCTGCGGCCCGAGTCCGCGCGCAGCTGGGAGGCCGGAATCACGCAGCGGCTCTTCGGCGATACGTTCGAGATCAATGCAACCGCGTTCCGGCGCGATGCGCGCGACCTGATCAACTTCGTGTCGTGCTTTGCGCCGCTCGTCGGCATTTGCACGGATCGCCCGTTCGGCACCTACGACAACGTTGCACGCGCGCGAGCCGAAGGCGTCGAGCTCTCGATGCTCCTGCGGCCCATCGAAGCGCTGTCGCTGGAGGCCAACCTCACTCATCTGAGCGCTGAGGACCGTTCACCCGCGAGCCCCACCTACGGCAATGAGCTCGTGCGTCGTCCGCAGGATACCTTCAGTGCCCTTGTCGATTACCGCTGGCCCTTCGGCCTCGAAACCGGCATCACGTACACGCATGTCGGCCGGGCGTTCGATGATCCTGCGAACACTCAGCGCATCGACGCATACGATCTGGTGGACCTGCGCCTCGCCTACGCGTTGACCGAAACGGTCGAGCTGCAGGGGCGTATCGAGAATCTGCTGGACGAGCAATACGAGACCGTTCCCCGTTACGGCATGCCGGGCCGTGCGGCGTATGTCGGCGTGCGCTTCGCGTATTGATCCGATGACGGCGCTCGCGGATTTCGGCGTGTTCCGCACTCACGGCGGAAACATCGAAGCGGCGCGGCTCGCGTTTCCGCAGGCGCGGCAGCCGTGGATAGACCTGTCCACGGGAATCAGCCCGTGGGCGTATAGCTACGAGTCGCTCGCGCCCACGGTATTCACGCGGTTGCCAGAGCCCGCGCGGCTCGCCGAGCTGGAAGCGGAGGCCGCGGCCAGCTTCGGTGTGCAGACGCCGTCCACCGTCATCGCGACGCCCGGCAGCGATCTGGCCCTGCGCACGCTCGCCTACGTGTGGCGCGATCGGAGCGTCGCGGTGGTGCGGCCGGGCTATTCGGGACACGTCGCTGCGTGGAGCGCGGAATGCGCAGTGCCTATCACGGTCAACGAGCTAGAGCGCGCTGCACGCGAGCACGACGTTCTGATTCTGGCCAATCCCAACAATCCAGATGGTCGCATGGTGGAGCGCCAACGGCTGCTCGCGGTGGCGGATGAGCTCACTCATCGTGGCGGCACGCTGGTCGTCGACGAGGCGTTCGCGGACGCGGTGCCGGATCACACGCTCTGTCCCGTGCATCGGCGCGGCATCGTGATCCTGCGTTCGTTCGGCAAGTTCTTCGGGCTTGCCGGTGTGCGGCTGGGGTTTGCGATCGTCCCGCCGGAATGGGTTGCGGCGTTTCGCCGAGCATTGGGGGACTGGCCCGTGTCAGGCCCGGCGATTGCGATCGGTCACGCCGCGTATCGCAATCGGGAATGGCAAACCCTGCAGCGCGCGCGGCTTCAGGCGGCCGCCACTCGTCTCGATGCGCTTCTCGGGCGCGCCGGATTGCACGTGCAGGGCGGCACGCCTCTTTATCGGCTCGTGCGTTGTGACGCGGGTGCCGAAGCCGTGTTCATGCGGTTGGGCGCCCACGGAATTCTCACGCGCCCGTTCACGAGCGACCCCGCACTCCTGCGCATCGGTTTGCCAGGCGAGGAGTGGCAGTGGACGCGGCTCTCCGAAGCGCTCCCATCGAGGTACGCACCATGACCGAGACACCGGAAGATTTCGCCAGGCACAACGCACGAATGGCGCGTGTCCAGAAAGCGCGAGCGCGCATCCAGCAGACGAAGACGCTCGAGCGCGGCCTGCTCATCGTTCACACCGGCCGCGGAAAGGGCAAGTCGTCCGCAGCATTCGGCATGGCGATTCGCAGCGTGGGCTGGGGTATGCGCGTCGCCATCGTGCAGTACGTGAAGGGCAAGTGGGAAACCGGAGAGAAGCGCTTTTTCCGGGACCATCCCGGCAGCGTCACATTCGAGGTGATGGGAGAGGGCTTCACATGGGATACGCAGGACCGTGCGCGTGACATCGCCGCCGCCCGTGCGGCGTGGGAGCGTTCGAAGGCGCTGATTCTCGACCCGCAGTACTCGTTCGTGATTCTGGACGAGCTGAACATCGTGCTCCGCGACGCAACGCTCCCCCTGGACGAAGTCGTTGCCTTCTTCAAGGAACGCCCGCTCGACAAGCACATCTGCGTGACCGGCCGTGATGCGCGGCCGGAGCTCATTGAGCTTGCGGATCTGGTCACGGAGTTCGCCGAGGTGAAGCATCCGTACAAGGCGGGCTTCAAGGCGCAGAAGGGAGTCGAGTATTGAAAAGGATGCTCACCGCCGTGCTGCTTTGGGTGATGTGCTCGGTTGCCGCCGGCGCATCCCGCCCGCGAGTGGTTTCGATCAACCCGTGCGTGGATGCCGTGCTCGTACGCGTCGCGGCTGCGGAGCAGATCGCTGCGATCAGCCACTACTCGCAGGATCCGCAGGCGACCTCGATCCCGCTCGACCTCGCCGAGCGGTTTGCAGTGACTTCGGGAACGGCGGAAGAAGTCGTCGCGCTCGCGCCGGACCTGGTGCTCGCCGGCCCGCACGTCGCGCCATCCACCATCAACACGCTGGCGCGACTGAAGGTGCGCCTCATCATGCTCCCGGTCGCGGAGAGCGTGGCCGAGAGCACGCGTCAGGTCCAGCTGATCGCGGACGCAGTGGGCGCGCACGATCGTGGTGAAAAGCTCGTCGCCGCCATTCACGACGCCATTGCGGCAGCCCGGCCGCGCGCGGGCCGGCCCCTTCGCGCCGTGATCTGGCAAGGCGGCGGCATGGTGCCGGGTCGGGGCACGCTGGCCGATGAGCTGCTGCGGCTCGCGGGGTTCAGCAACGCGAGCGCGGATTACGGGCTTGCGAAATGGGACGTGCTGCCGCTCGAGCCGTTGCTCGCCTCACCGCCGGACGTCGTGTTGTCGGTGGGCACCGGCGAGGCCGGACGAGATCGCATGCTCGGCCATCCGGCCGTGGAGAAGCTGGCCACTCACGTGCCGTTCCGGACGTATCCCTTCCGGCTTCTGCAGTGTGGCGGACCCACGATTGCAGAGGCGGTGACGCGGCTGGCCGCCGTTCGTCGCGAGCTGGAGGGGTAATGAGCCAGACACTGGTTGTGGGCCTGAGTACCGTGTCCAGGAGCACGCAAGTGCGACTCAACGCGGCCCTCATGGCAGCGCTCGTCATCGCCGCGGCTTTTTCGTTGATCGCCGGCAAGGTGTGGCTGCCCGCGGAAGCGTGGTCGATGGCAGATCCGCGATGGCTCATCATCGCGGAGCTGCGCATTCCGCGCACGGTGCTCGCGATGCTGATCGGCGCTGCGCTCGGGCTTTCCGGCGCGGTCATGCAGGGCTATCTGCGCAATCCGCTCGCGGATCCGGGCTTGTTCGGCATCTCGTCGGGTGCGGCGCTCGGCGCTGTGATCTCGCTGTACTTCGGGTTCGCAGCATCGATGTTGCTGCTGCCCGCGTTTGCGCTCGCGGGTGCGGCGATCACGATGCTGGCGCTTGCGCTGCTCGCAGGGCGTTCGGGCAGCCTCGTCCTGTTCGCACTCGCCGGCATCATTCTCGCGAGCGTCGCCGGGTCGCTGACCACGCTGGCCATCAGTCTCGCGCCCACGCCATTCGTTGCGTCCCAGATCGTCACGTGGTTGCTGGGTGCACTCACGGATCGGAGCTGGGACGACGTTCGGCTTGCTTTGCCGCTCGTGCTTGCGGGCGCTCTGTTGCTGGCCGGTACAGCGCGCTCGCTCGATGCCCTCACACTCGGCGAGCAGGCCGCGCGTTCGATGGGCGTCGATCTCCGGCGCCTGCAGTGGCTCGTGGTGCTCGGTGTCGGGCTGTGCGTTGGGGCATCCGTCGCCACGTCGGGAATCATCGGATTCGTCGGGCTGATGGTGCCGCACATGGTGCGGCCGCTCGTGGGCAGCCGGCCATCCGCCATTCTGCTTCCGTCCGCGCTCGGCGGCGCGCTGCTGCTGCTGGTGGCGGACACGCTCGTGCGTATCGCGCCCACCGTAAGCGAGTTGCGCCTCGGTATCGCGATGTCGCTGCTCGGCGGGCCCTTCTTCCTCGTCATGCTCGTTCGGATGCGGCGATCGCTGGTATGAAGGGTCTTTGCGCACAAGGTGTGCAGATCTGCTTCCACGGCCGTGCGGTGGTGGACGATGTGAGCGCCCAGTTCCGACGTGGCCGAGTAACGGCGCTGCTGGGCCCGAACGGCGCGGGCAAGAGCACATTGCTCGCCAGCCTCGCCGGGCTTCGCCGACCGGATCGAGGCGCCGTGCTCATCGACGGCGCAGACCTCGCATCCCTGCATCCGCGTGAGCGCGCGCAACGCATCGGCCTGCTTCCGCAGCTCGGCGAAGTGCACTGGGATATAGACGTCCGCACGCTCGTCAGTTTGGGCCGGCTGCCTCATCGGGGGCGGTGGGGCGAGCAGTCACGCGACATCAGCGCGATTGCGAACGCGATGGCCGCAGCAGATGTCAGTCAGTTCGCCTCGCGAAGCGCGAAGCAGCTTTCCGGTGGTGAGCGTAGTCGGGCACTGCTCGCGAGAGTGCTCGCCGGTGAGCCGGAGTGGCTGCTCGTGGATGAACCGCTGGCCAGCCTGGACCTGGCACACCAGCTGGACGTGCTCGCTCTGCTGCGCACGGTCGCCGCGAAGGGTGCCGGTGTGGTGGTTGTGCTGCACGACCTGAGCCACGCTGCACGCGTGGCAGATGACGTTGTGCTGCTGAAGGCAGGAAAGATCGTCGCGCAAGGCGAGCGTGAGCTCATGCTGAAAGCCGAGCCTCTGCGCACCACCTTCGAAGTCGATGTGCACATTGGGCGCGCGGTGGAAGGCGAGTCCTTTGTGATTCCTTTGCGCAGGTGGCAGCCATGATCTCCGATCGGCCCCTGCAGCTGGCGCTGATTCTGCTCATCGAAGCGGCGGTGGGCTATCCCGACGCGGTGTATCGCAGAGTGCGCCACCCTGTCGTGTGGATGGGGCGAGCGATAGCGGCACTCGACCGGTCGTGGAACAAAGGTTGTGAAGCGGCACGGCGGATCGCCGGCGTCGCTGCAGTAGTGGCACTGGTGAGCGTGGTGGGTATGTGCGGCTGGGCTTTGGAGCAGTTCGCGCTGGCGTGGGAGCCCGCGATACTCCTCCTGATTTTCGCTGGCACGGCCATGCTGGCTCAACGCAGCCTGCATGAGCACGTGAGCGCGGTGCTGCGTCCTCTCGAATCCGGAGATCTCGCCGCCGCGCGTGAAGCCGTCGGCCGCATCGTCGGGCGCGATACTCACGAGCTGGACTCTCAAGGTGTGGCCACGGCCGCAGTGGAAAGTCTCGCGGAAAGCTTTTGCGACGGCATCGTCGCTCCCGCATTCTGGTTTCTGGTGGCCGGCCTGCCGGGCTTGTTCATCTGCAAGCTCATCAACACAGCGGACAGCATGATCGGGCACAGGGACGCGCGTCATCGCGCGTTCGGCTGGGCTGCCGCACGTGCGGACGATCTGATGAATCTCGTGCCTGCGCGCCTTGCGGGCCTGCTCATCTGCGTGGCCGGCGTGCGCGGCGTGCGCGTGATGCTCCGGGACGCGCCTCACCATGCGTCTCCAAATGCGGGCTGGCCCGAAGCCGCAATGGCGGGCGCGCTGGGGCGCCAGCTCGGTGGATCGGTGTCGTACGACGGAGTGCCGGCTCATCGCCCACTGCTGGGCAAGGGCCCGCGACCGGATGCCCATAGCCTTCGTGCCGGGCGGCGCGTGTACTGGCGCGCATGCGTGCTGCTTTGGCTCGCAGTGGGAGTGCTCGCATGGCCGCAGTGATGCTGCAGGGGACCGGTTCGGATGTCGGCAAGTCCGTGCTCGTCGCCGGGCTGTGCCGGCTCTTCACGAATCGAGGCCTGCGCGTTCGGCCCTTCAAGCCGCAGAACATGTCGAACAACGCCGCGGTCGCGGAAGGGGGCGAGATCGGGCGTGCCCAGGCATTGCAGGCACTCGCGTGTCGCGTGCCTGCGACCGTGGACATGAATCCCGTGCTCATCAAGCCGCAATCCGACACAGGTGCGCAGCTCATCGTGCACGGGCGAGTCGTCGGCACCCTGGAGCCAGGCGACTACACGTGCGACAAGCGCTCGCTGCTTGATGAGGTGCTCGCGTCCTGCGAACGGCTGCGGCGCGAAGCGGATCTCGTGATCGTCGAGGGCGCCGGCAGCCCCGCCGAAACGAACCTTCGCGCGGGCGATATCGCGAACATGGGCTTTGCACGCGCGGCGAAGGTTCCGGTGATTCTCGTCGGAGATATCGACCGCGGAGGCGTGATCGCTTCGCTGGTTGGCACGCGCGCGGTGCTCGATCCAGCGGATGCCGCAATGATCCGCGGATTCCTGATCAACAAGTTCCGCGGCGATGTGCGGTTGTTCGCCGAGGGCTATGCCGCCATCGAGCAACGCACGGGGTGGGAAGGGCTCGGGATCGTGCCGTGGCTGCCTGCCGCCCGTCGGTTGCCGGCGGAAGATGCCGTTGTGCTCGACAAACGCACTCCTGAAGAGGGCGTTGTGG
>JADGHX010000101.1 GCA_019683695.1 Steroidobacteraceae bacterium | reverse complement strand
CGGCTATGCCGGCGCGGCCCTGTGCTCGAACGGGCGGGTGGGTGCCTGATCAGCTGAGGCGCAGCGTCAGGTAGAAGATGCCGCCGTCGGCGCCGCGCTGCACGCGCAGCGCCAGCACTTTGCCGGTCTTTTCCGCGGCCTTGGCCGCTTCGGTGAGCTCCGAGATGGTCTTCACGGGCTTGCTGTTCACGGCCAGGATGATGTCGCCCTGGCGAACGCCCGCGGCCAGCGCCGGACCGGACACCCGCTCGACGACCAGGTTGCCCTCGGTCTCGATCTGCTCCTTTTCCTCGGGGGCGAGCGGCCGCACGGCAAGTCCGAGCTTGCTCGCCTGATCCGCTTCGCGGCCCTTGCCGCCCAGACTCGCGGTGCGCAGCTGCGGCTCGGGCAGCTCGTCCACCTTGACCTTCAGCACCTGCTCCTTGCCGTTACGCCACACGGTGAGGTTGGTGTTCGTGCCCGGCTTGATGCGCGCGATGATCGTGGGCAGCTCGGAGGACACCTCGATCGGCCGGCCATCCACCGCGAGGATCACGTCGCCCGGCTTCACGCCGGCCTTCTCGCTCGGGCCATCCTTCACCACTGAGCTCACGAGCGCACCGCGCGGCCGATCGAGGCCGAAGGAATCCGCGAGCTGCCCGTCGACGTTCTGGATGCTCACGCCGATGCGGCCGCGCGTGACATGGCCGGTCTTGATGAGCTGGTCGCGCACGTCGATGGCCACGTCGATCGGAATGGCGAACGACAGACCCATGTAGCCGCCGGTGCGGCTGAAAATCTGCGAGTTGATGCCCACGACCTCGCCGCGCAGGTTGAAGAGCGGGCCACCGGAGTTGCCCGGGTTCACGGCCACGTCCGTCTGGATGAAGGGCACGTAGTTGGTGGGGCCCTCGCTCGGCAGCGAGCGCGCGGTGGCGCTCACGATGCCTGCGGTGGCGCTGTTCTCGAAGCCGAACGGCGAGCCGATGGCGAGCACCCACTCGCCGGGCTTGAGCTTGGAGGGATCGCCGATCTTCACGGTAGGCAGATTCTTGCCGTCGATCTTGATGACGGCGACGTCGGTCGCCTGATCGACACCCACCACCTTCGCCGGGTATTCGCGCCGGTCCGTCATGGTGACGGTGACCTCATCGGCATCGGCCACCACGTGTGCATTGGTCAGAATGTATCCGTCCGGCGAGACGATGAAACCCGAGCCGGATCCGCGCGCCGGCGGCAGCTGGCCGCGGCCCTCCGGCACGCCGAAGCGGCGGAAGAACTCGTAGAACGGATCATCGGGCGAGGGCCCGCTCGTGGAGCGCTGGGATGACTGCACCACGTCCACGTTCACGACGGCGGGACCGAACTGCTCCACGAGTGGCGCGAAGTTGGGCAATGCGTTGACCACGGCCGCCGTGCTGGCCGGCGCCTCCTGCACCTGCCGCGCAGCCGGTGCAGAGGCGGCGGCGGCGCGTTCCGGCTGCTGCGCTCGGGAATCGACAGAGCAGGCGCCCACGGTGATGGAGAGGACCAGAAGGAAAGCGGCCCGTCGGGCCGAGCTCGAAGAGGTCATGCGTCATCACTCCGATTCATGGATGCGGCCCCGGGGGCCGAGCGTGGCGGTTAAGACCGGAGGTCACTGTAGAGGTTCCGGCTTTCCAGCGGTAGTGCAACAGGCCTGTCCCGGGGCAGGTTCCTTCAGCGCGATTGCGCGGCGGACGCCCGCCGGCGACCGACGGCCCACCCGACCGCGAGGGCAATCGTGGCCAGCGAAATGATGAGCCAGTTGCCCACACGGGCATAAAACGGCAGCCCGGTGTACGGCGTCACGCTCGCCACGAGCACATGCTGCTGGAATTCCGGCGCGCGCGCGACCACCTCGCCGTGCGGACCGATCACCGCTGAAATCCCGTCGTTTGCGGCGCGCAGCATGTAGCGCTGCGCCTCGATGGCGCGCATGCGCGCAATCTGGAAGTGCTGGTGCCGCGCGCTGCCGCGGCCGAACCATGCATCATTCGTTACATTCACGAGCGCGTCCGCTTCGCGCAGCACCGCCAGTTGCGAGCTGCCGTAGCCGTCTTCGTAACAGATCGTTGCGGCCAGCCGCAGCCCCGCCACGCGCAAGGGCGGCTGCGCATCGCCACCTCGTGTGAAGTCCGAGTACGGCAGGCTCATGAGCCTCAGCCACGACCGCACGAATTGTGGAACAGGGAAGAACTCGGCGAAGGGCACGAGGTGATTCTTGTCGTACCACTGCACTTGCTTGCCGAGCGCGAGCACGGAGTTGTAGTACTGCTCGTGCTCGTCCATGCGCAGTATGCCCAGCACCACGTCCGAGCCTTTTGCGCTTGCGTCGTGGTACAGCGAGCGCAGGTACGGAACGAGATCGTTCGCCAGATCCGGAAGCGAGGCTTCCGGAAACACGATGAGCGGCGTTCCGAACGCGCGTTCCGCAAGCTCGCGGTACAGCGTGAGCGTGGCGTCGTGGTTCGTGTCCAGCCACTTCTGGTTCTGCGGGATCGCACCCTGCGCAATCGCCACTTTCACAGCCGGACCAGACGGCCGCGTCCACTCGATTGTGCTCAGCGGCAGCGCGACGACCCATGGCGCAACGAGCACCGCGCACGCAATCACGCGAGTGCGCACGGAGCCCCGCACGACAGCAACGAGCGCGCCGGCGCTGACGAGAAGGATGGCGCTGATGCCGTACACACCCAGCACGGGCGCGAATGCGGCGAGCCATGTATCCGTTTGCGAATAGCCGAGCGAGAGCCACGAGAAGCCGGTGAGGAACCACCCTCGCCACCATTCGACGAGCAGCCATGCGGCCGGCAGGGCCACCATCCAGCGCAGCGCCCCTCCGGAAGGCAGCCAGCGCGCCACGGCGTAACCGAGCGCCGCGTGATACAGGGCCATGATCGAGACGAGCCCGAGCATGAGCCCGAACGCCATCCAGGCCGGCGCGCCGCCCATCGTGTGCAGCCCGGTGTAGAGCCAGTAGGTGCCGGCGCCGAACGTACCGAAGTTGAACCAGAAGCCGAGCCATGCGGCCTCGCGGGGCGTGGCCGACTCCCACAGGTACATGAGGACGGCGGGGCACACGATTGCGAGCGGCCACCACTGCAGCGGCGCGAAGCCGCAGGCGAGCAGCGCTCCCGTCGCGAACGCGATGAGCCGCAGCGCGTAGCGGTTCACGCGCGCGTTACTCGAAACGATCAGCCGGGCGGGCAGGAGCGCCGCCGGCCGGGGCTCGGGTCTGTCCGCGCCGGCGATGACCTCAGGACCCATTCGTCTGCCGCTCTTCCATCGGCAGCACGTCTGTCGGGCTGATCACGCGCAGGCTGTCGATGCGCCGGCGGTCCGCGCGCGTGACGCGGAATTCGAAGCCGTCGAGCATCACCACCTCACCGCGCCGGGGCAGCCGCCCGAGCTGCTTCATCACGAGCCCGGCCACCGTATCGAACTCCTCGTCCGAGAGGTTCGCGCCGAAGTACTCGTTGAACTCCTCGATGCGGGTGATGCCGCGGACGGTGTACTCGCGCTCGCCCTCGCGGCGGATGTTCTGGTCGTCCTCGACATCGAACTCGTCGTCGATCTCGCCGACGATCTGCTCGATGACGTCCTCGATGGTGACGAGGCCCGACACGCCGCCGTACTCGTCCACCACGAGCGCCATGTGATTGCGGTTACGGCGGAACTCCTTCAGCAGCACGTTCAGGCGCTTGGATTCCGGAACGAACACGGCGGGACGCATGTACTCGCGGATGTCGAAGCGCTCCTTCGTGCCGCTCGCATACATGCGCAGCAGGTCCTTCGCGAGCAGGATGCCCACGATGTCGTCGCGATCCTCATCCATCACCGGGAAGCGCGAGTGCCCGGACTCCACGATCGTGGGCAGGATGCGCCCCGGCGGATCGTCGCGCCGCACCGAGACCATCTGCGCGCGCGGCACCATGATGTCGCGCACCTGCAGATCCGCCACTTCGAGCACGCCCTCGAGCATGGAAACGGCATCGTCATCGACGACGCCGCGCTCGCCCGCGGCCCGGAGAATGGCCACCAGATCCTCGCGATCCTGTGGCTCACCCAGCGATTGCGTGATCTTCCTGAACCAGCGCCCGGTGGCGTTCATCTCCTTCGACATGTAACAGCCCTCCCGGAGACCTGATCCGCGCTCCGGTACGGATTCGCAAAACCCAGACGGCGCAGCACGGCGATCTCGCGGCGCTCCATCCGCCGCGCATCGGCAATGCGCTCGTGGTCATAACCGATGAGATGCAGCGCGCCGTGCACCACGAGGTGCGCCCAGTGCGCGCGCAGGCTCTTCTTCTGCTGCCGCGCCTCCACCCGCAGCACGTGCGGGCAGATGACCAGATCGCCGAGCGGCACCGCCTGCGAGACGGCGCCGGGCGGCGCCGGCAACGGCGGCGCCGGGAACGACAGCACGTTGGTGGGATAGTCCTTGCCGCGATAGCGTGCATTCAGGCGGCGGCTCTCGGCACGCCCGACGACGCGCACGCCCACTTCCCGATTGCGCGCGCGACGGCCGAGCGCGGCGTTCGTCCAGGTGATGATGTCCGCTCTGGGGGGCGACCACGTGCGCACGCGTTTCTGCATGTCCACGTGTGCCCCCGTCATTTCGACTCGCCCCGCATCTCGTACGCTTTCACGATCCGCTGCACCAGCGGATGACGCACGACGTCCTGCGAGTCGAAATAGGTAAACGCCACGCCTTCGACCCCGCGCAGGATGGTGAGCACGTGCGCGAGGCCCGACTGCCGCCCGGCGGGCAGATCGGTTTGCGTGACATCGCCCGTGACCACCGCGCGCGAGCCGAAGCCGATGCGCGTGAGGAACATCTTCATCTGCTCCGGCGTGGTGTTCTGCGCTTCGTCCAGGATGATGAACGAATCGTTGAGCGAGCGGCCGCGCATGAACGCGAGCGGCGCCACTTCAATGACGTTGCGCTCGATGAAACGGGCCACGCGGTCGAAACCCATCATCTCGTACAGCGCGTCGTACATGGGGCGCAGGTAAGGATCGACCTTCTGCGTGAGGTCCCCCGGCAGGAAGCCGAGGCGCTCGCCCGCCTCCACCGCCGGACGCACGAGCACGATGCGGCGAACGCGATCGGTCTGCAACGCCTCGACGGCACAGGCCACGGCCAGATACGTCTTGCCGGTGCCGGCCGGGCCGACGCCGAAGGTGAGATCGGTACCGCGGATCTGGGCGAGATACTCGCGCTGATGCTTGCCGCGCGCACGGATGCCACCGCGCGCGACGCGCACGGTGAGCTCATCCTTCGCGGCATCGGCCGGCGCGGCGCCGGCTGCGCTTTCCTGCAGCGTGAGGTGCACGCGCTCGGGCGTGACTTCGCCCTCATCCGCCGCTTCGAACAGCTGGCGCAGCGCGTCCTCCGCTTGAGCGGCGCGCAGGCCCCGCACGCGGAAATTGCCGCCGCGGCGCCGGATTTCCACGTCCAGCCGCGATTCGAGCTGGCGCAGGTTCTCATCCAGAGGCCCGCAGAGATTGGCGAGCCGCAGGTTGTCCGCAGGGTCGAGGTTGAATTCTCTGGCTGTCGAGGGAGAGTTGGCGGCCACTGTGTTTTCAGGTACCCACCGCGGCAAGCGGTGCTTGAGATGGGGGCACGGCGTGCAGCCTGCCGCGCAAACTGTGCGGCTTGGCTTCGGTGATCAACACGTCGGCGAAGTGCCCGATGAGCGATTCCGGTCCGGCGAAGTTGACCCAGCGATTGTTCTCGGTTTTCCCGGCGAGCTCGCGCGCGTCCTTGCGGGCGTGCCGTTCCACGAGCACGCGCTGCACGCTTCCCACCATCCCCTCACTGATGGCGCGCGCCTGAGCATCAAGCAGCGCCTGAAGCTTCGCGAGACGGGCTTGCTTCACTTCGTACGGTGTGTCATCCGGCAGCGAGGCGGCCGGCGTGCCGGGCCGACGGCTGTAGATGAAATTGAAGGACTGGTCGAAGTTCACCTCGCGCGTCAGGCGCAGGGTGGCTTCGAAGTCCCGCTCGGTTTCGCCGGGGAAGCCGACGATGAAATCCGTGGAGATGCTGATGCCCGGGCGCGCCGCGCGGAGCTTCCGGACCTTCTCCTTGTATTCGAGCGAGGTGTAGCCGCGCTTCATGAGCGCGAGCACGCGGTCCGAGCCGCTCTGCACGGGCAGGTGCAGGTGGCTCGCGAGCTTCGGCACGTTCGCGTACGCCTCGATGAGGCTGTCCGAGAGCTCCAGCGGGTGAGACGTGGTGAAGCGAATTCGCTCGATGCCCGGCACCGCGGCAACGTGATGAATGAGCGTGGCCAGATCGACGATGGACCCATCCGCCATCGCACCGGCATAGGCATTCACGTTCTGGCCGAGGAGCGTGATCTCACGCACGCCCTGCGCAGCCAGTTGCCGCACTTCTTCCATCGTCGATTCGAAGGGCCGGCTCACCTCATCGCCCCGCGTGTACGGCACGATGCAGAAGCTGCAGTACTTGCTGCAGCCCTCCATCACGGACACGAAGGCGGTCGCGCCTTCCGCGCGGGGCTCGGGCAGGCGGTCGAACTTCTCGATCTCCGGGAAGCTCACGTCGACCACGGGGCGCCCCGTGCGCCGCAGCTCCGCAATCATCTCCGGCAGCCGGTGCACGGTTTGCGGGCCGAAGACCAGATCGACGAAGGGCGCGCGTTCGGTGATGGCGTCCCCTTCCTGGCTCGCCACGCAACCGCCGACCCCGATGAGCACGTGCGGGCGGCGCGCCTTGAGCTGCCGCCATTCGCCCAGCAGCGAGAACACCTTCTCCTGCGCCTTCTCGCGCACGGAGCACGTGTTCATGAGCAGGATGTCGGCCTGGGCGGGATCGTCCGTCGCCGTGAGGCCTTCGGCCGCGTGGAGCGCGTCCGCCATTCTGGCGGAGTCGTAGTCGTTCATCTGGCAGCCGAACGTCTTGATGAAATAGCGGCCGGACATAGGGTCGACGATTCAGGGGGCGGAAATTCTAAAGCCTGCCGGCCGGGCTCGCATCGAGAGCGGCAAAATCTGCGGCAGCGGCGGCCGGACCTCGGCGGGGCAGGCCGCCAAGCGGACCCGGCAGCTCAGCCGCGCCGAGGCACGCGGGCGCGAGGGATTGCAGGCCCTTCGGGCCTGCGCAGCGGACTCCGGAGCTCGAGCGCTGCGCTCGCTCTGAGGCACCTGGGCCGGCGAGGTCCTGCAGCCTCGGCGCGGCCAGACGGGCTTGGCCAGTCAGCAAATTCGCGCCTCTCAGCGACCTGCGTGCGACTGTCTGCTGCCCCTTCCGCAGCCCGGCTGCAGCGACGCGCTCCCCAGGTTCACGGGACTGCACGCCCGGCTTACGGCACGGCAGGTGCCGAGCGAGACGGGCTGGGGCTGGCAGGCCTTGCAGCGGTGCGCGGCGACCGCTCACAGGTGCAGGACCGCGGTGAGCAGCCACGCAGGCACGGCACCGGCCGTGCCCGGGCTCAGAACGGGATGTCGTCGTCAAAGTCCTCGGCGCGGCTACTGGTGCCGCCCCCGGTTCCGGAGGGCTCGGCATATTCCACGTCCCGGGGCGGAGCGCTGGCGCCATAGCCTCCGCCCGTGGCGCGCTCGGCGCCGCCCCGGCCGCCGAGCATCTGCATGTCGTTCGCGACAATTTCGGTCGAATACCGCTCAATTCCCTGTTTATCCTGCCACTTTCGCGTGCGAATGCTGCCTTCGATGTAGACCTGGGAGCCCTTGCGGAGGTATTCCGCCGCAATCTCGCCGAGGCGGCCGAAGAGCACGACGCGGTGCCACTCCGTGCGCTCCTGCTGCTCGCCGGTCTGGCGGTCCTTCCAGTTCTCGGTGGTGGCGAGGCGAAGGTTGGCGACGGTGCTGCCCGAGGGCATGGCGCGCGTCTCCGGATCCGCCCCGAGATGCCCGATGAGAATGACCTTGTTGACCCCGCGCGCCATGGATAACCCCTTCCCGAAAGTGAAGGCGGGCATTGTAGACGACCTGCCGGGCCTCCCGTGACGCCGGACGAGCCCCATTCCCGGCGCGTTCGCCCGGAAATGCCCGGTGCAACATTGGAAGTCCCCGGCCCGCCCCCAGTTACACTCGCCTTTTCCTTCATTCAAGAGGCCTTGGCGGCCTTCCGGGCTCGATATGCAGAAGATCCGCGTACGCGGGGCGCGCACGCACAATCTCAAGAACATCGACGTCGACCTGCCGCGTGACCGGCTGATCGTCATCACGGGATTGTCCGGCTCGGGCAAGTCCTCGCTGGCCTTCGACACGCTGTACGCGGAAGGCCAGCGGCGCTACGTCGAGTCGCTCTCGGCGTATGCGCGGCAGTTCCTGTCGATGATGGACAAGCCGGACGTGGACAGCATCGAGGGCCTGTCCCCCGCCATCGCCATCGAGCAGAAGGCGACTTCGCACAACCCCCGCTCCACCGTCGGCACGGTCACGGAGATCTACGACTACCTGCGTCTGCTCTACGCGCGCGCGGGCGTGCCACGCTGCCCGGACCACGGCATCGATCTCTCCGCGCAGACGGTGAGCCAGATGGTGGATCAGGTGCTGAAGCTCCAGGAGGGTACCGCCGCCGCGCTGCTCGCCCCACTGGTGTCGGACCGAAAGGGCGAGCATGCGGAGGTGCTGGGCGACCTCACGAGCCAGGGCTTCGTGCGCGCGCGCATCGATGGCCGCATTCACGACCTGGACGCACCACCGCGCCTCGACCCGAAACGCAAGCACACGATCGAAGCGGTGGTGGACCGCTTCCGCATCAAGCCGGACATGTCGCAGCGCCTGGCGGAATCCTTCGAGACGGCGCTGCGCCTGTCGGGCGGCCTGGCCCGCATCACGTTCCTGGACGACCCCCAGCGCGAGGAGATCGTCTTTTCGAGCAAGCACGCCTGCCCCGTGTGCGGCTACAGTGTGCCGGCACTGGAGCCGAAGCTCTTCTCGTTCAACAGCCCCTCCGGCGCGTGCCCCACGTGCGATGGGCTCGGCGTGAAGGAGTTCTTCGATCCGCAGCGTGTGGTCACGCATCCGGAGCTGTCACTGGCGGGCGGTGCCATTCGCGGCTGGGATCGACGCAACGCGTACTACTTTCAGCTCATCCAGTCGCTGGCGCGACACTACAAGTTCGACATCGAAACGCCGTGGACGGAGCTGCCCGCGAAAGTGCAGCGCGTTGTGCTCCATGGCAGTGGCGATGAGGAAATCGAGTTCCGCTACACCGAGGGCAAGGGCAGGACCTCGCGCAGAAAGCATCGCTTCGAAGGCATTCTGCCGAACCTCGAGCGCCGCTATCGCGAGACGGAATCCAGCACCGTGCGCGAGGAGCTCGCGAAGTATCTCGGCATGCAGCCGTGCCCGGATTGCAAGGGCGCGCGCCTGAACCGAGCCGCGCGCTTCGTGTTCATTGCGGATCGGAGCCTTCCCGATGTGGCGCATCTCACCGTGGGGCGTGCGCTCGAATTCTTCCAGGGCCTGAACATCACCGGCTGGCGCGGCGAGGTGGCCACCAAGATCGTGAAGGATGTGAGCGATCGCCTGCGATTCCTCGTGGACGTGGGGCTCGACTACCTCACGCTCGATCGCAGCGCCGAGTCGCTCTCCGGCGGCGAGGCGCAGCGCATCCGGCTCGCGAGCCAGGTGGGCTCGGGCCTCACGGGCGTGATGTACATCCTCGATGAGCCGTCCATCGGCCTGCACCAGCGCGACAACCGAAGGCTGCTCGCCACGCTCAAGCAGCTTCGCGATATCGGCAACACGGTCATCGTCGTGGAGCACGACGAAGACGCCATTCGCGCAGCGGACCAGGTGCTCGACATGGGCCCGGGCGCGGGCGTGCACGGCGGCCAGCTCGTGGCGCAAGGCACGCCGCAGGAGATCGAAGCGAGCCCCGCCTCGATTACGGGACAGTACCTGAGCGGCAGAAAGCAGATCGCGCTGCCGCGGATCCTGACCCCGCCGTCGCCGGACAAGCAGCTCCGCATCGTCGGGGCCACCGGCAACAACCTGCGCAACGTCACAGTGGACGTGCCGCTGGGGCTCTTCACCTGCGTGACGGGCGTTTCCGGCTCGGGCAAGTCCACACTGGTGGTCGACACGCTGTTCAAGCATGCCGCCGCGCATCTGAACGGCACGATGATGGATGCCTCGCCGTGCGAGCGCATCGAGGGCCTCGAGCACATCGATCGCATCATCGACATCGACCAGAGCCCCATCGGGCGCACGCCGCGCTCCAACCCGGCCACCTACACCGGCCTGTTCGCGCCGCTGCGCGAGCTGTTCGCCGCCGTGCCGGAAGCGCGTGCCCGCGGTTACGACGCCGGCCGCTTCAGCTTCAACGTGAAGGGCGGGCGCTGCGAAGCGTGCCAGGGCGACGGTGTCATCAAGGTGGAGATGCACTTTCTGCCGGACGTCTACGTGCCGTGCGATGTGTGCCAGGGACAGCGCTACAACCGCGAGACGCTCGAGATCCGCTATCGCGGCAAGAACATTCGCGAAGTGCTCGAGATGACGGTGGAAGAAGCCTTGCGCTTCTTCCAGAACGTGCCCGGGGTGGCCGGCAAGCTGCAGACGCTGGTGGACGTGGGGCTGTCCTACGTGCACCTCGGTCAGAACGCAACGACGTTGTCCGGCGGCGAGGCGCAGCGCGTGAAGCTCGCACGCGAGCTCGCGAAGCGCTCCACGGGCCGCACGCTGTACATCCTGGACGAGCCCACCACCGGGCTGCACTTTCACGACGTGGCGCAACTGCTGGACGTGCTCCATCGGCTGCGCGACGAGGGCAACACCATCGTCGTGATCGAGCACAACCTCGACGTCATCAAGACGTCCGACTGGATTATCGACCTCGGGCCCGAAGGCGGTGAGGGCGGCGGCACGGTCATCGCGACCGGCACGCCCTACCAGGTGGCGCAGAACGAGCGCTCCTACACCGGCCAGTATCTGCGCCCGTTGCTCGGGAAACAGGCGACGCCGGCGAAGGCGGCGGGCTCCCGGCGCTGACCGCCGCGCGCGAAACGGCGCTGCCGGCGCTTGCCAACGCACGGTGTGCCGGGCCACTGCCGCCGTGCCCCTTCGGGCACTGCCACCGGGTGGATTTCGGTACATCGCTGGCGTGTGCCCGGCGCCCGGGGGCGGCCCGCAAAGATGGTCTGGCCGGCGAGCTGCAATTGCCGATGCGAACCGTTCTCATCTATGCTCCGGGCCATGGATGCTTCCGCCACGCCGAAGGGCGTTTCCCTCGAACCTCGCTCCATCAGCCTGAGCGCGCTCATGCCGGGCGCCACGGGCGCGGTCGTCGGCGTGGGGACGGAAGCGCGTGAATTCAGCCCCGTCGAAAGACGGCTCATCGAGCTGGGCTTCGTGTCGGGCGAGCGCATCGAAGTGCTCGCTCAGGCCATGCCGGGCGGCGATCCCTTCGTCGTCCGCGTAGGCACCACGACCTTCGCGCTCCGGCGGCGGGAAGTCGAAACGGTCTGGGTTGAAGTGAGCTCGCCCGACGCCTCGCCATGAACGCTGCTGCCGCCCCGGCGGAAGCCCTGAGCCTTTCGCTGATCGGCGTTCCGAACTGCGGAAAGACCGCCCTCTTCAATCGCCTCACGGGCAGCCGCCAGAAGGTGGCGAACTATCCCGGCGTCACCGTGGAGCGGAAAGAGGGCCGCTTCATCGGCCCGGCCACGGGGCGCACCTACCGGCTGCTCGATCTGCCCGGCGCCTACAGCCTCGAGCCGACGAGCCTCGACGAAGCCATCGCCCGCGACGTGGTGCTCGGCCGTCACGCCACCGAGCCGCCGCCGGACCTGCTCGTGTGCGTGGTCGATGCCACGAACCTGCGGCTCAATCTGCGGCTCGTGCTCGACCTGAAGCGTCTCGGGCGGCCGCTCATCGTGGCGCTGAACATGAGCGATCTGGCCCGCGCCAGAGGCTTCCACGTCGATCGTGCAGCGCTCGAACGGGCACTCGGCGTGCCGGTGGTGGAAACCGTCGCCGTCCGGCCCGGCGGGGAGCGGGAGCTGGTCGAGGCCATCGATCGGCACGACTTCAGCCAGCGCGTCGGGCGTATCGATCCGCCCACGCTCACCACGGCCGATGTCGTGGCCACCCAGCGCGAGGTACGGCGCATCCTGGACGAGGTGAACTATCGCGTTCCCGCGCGCCTCGCCGTGCTGAGCCGGCTCGACAGCCTGGTGCTTCATCCCGTCGGCGGGCCGCTGCTCCTGGCTGCCATCCTGTTCCTGATGTTCCAGGCGGTGTTCAGCTGGGCCGAGCTGCCAATGAACGGCATCGAGGCGGGTGTTGCCGCCGTGGGCGAGTGGATCGCCGGCACGCTGAGCGAGGGTCCGCTGAGAAGTCTGCTGGTGGATGGCATTGTCGCCGGGGTGGGCGCCGTGTTGGTGTTCCTGCCGCAGATCGTCATCCTGTTCTTCTTCATCCTCGTGCTCGAGGATTCCGGCTACCTGCCGCGCGCCGCCTTTCTGCTGGACCGGCTCATGGGCAAGGTGGGGCTGTCGGGCCGCGCGTTCATTCCGTTGCTGTCGAGCTTTGCGTGCGCCGTGCCGGGGATCATGGCCACCCGCACCATTCCCTCCACGCGCGATCGCATCGCCACGATCATGATCGCGCCGCTCATGACGTGCTCCGCGCGGTTGCCCGTGTACGCGCTGCTCATCGGAGCGTTCATCCCGATGCGCTCCGTGGGCGGCATCTTCAACCTGCAGGGACTCGTGCTCTTCGCGCTCTATGTGGCCGGCGTGCTCTCGGCGATGCTCGTCGCTTTCGTGCTGAAGCTCACCGTGATGCGCGGCGCCGACCGGCCGCTCCTGATGGAGTTGCCGGAATACCGCACGCCCAATCTGCGCAACCTTTTGCTGGGCCTCTGGGAGCGCGTGCGCATCTTTCTGCAACGCGTGGGAGGCATCATCCTCGCGCTGATGGTGGTGCTCTGGTTCCTCTCCAGTTTTCCGGCGCCGCCGCCGGGGGCCACCGGTCCGGCCATCGAGTACAGCATTGCCGGCATGCTCGGGCGCGGGCTGCAGTACATCTTCGAGCCGATCGGCTTCAACTGGCAGATCTCGATCGCACTGGTGCCCGGCCTCGCTGCGCGCGAGGTTGCGGTAGGCGCGCTGGGCACGGTGTATTCGATGTCTGCGAGTGGCGATGACGTGGCCGGTGCGCTTTCACCCCTCATCGCCTCCACCTGGAGCCTCGCGACGGCACTCTCGCTGCTCGCGTGGTACGTGTTCGCGCCGCAGTGCCTGTCGACGCTCGCCGTCGTCAAACGCGAGACCAACTCCTGGCGCTATCCTTTGATCATGGCGGGCTATCTGTTCGCGCTCGCGTATCTCGCGTCGTTCGTCACGTATCACACGGCCGTGGCGCTGGGAGCAGGCTCGTAATGGAATCGCTCCTCCAAAGCTTCGCAGTGGGACTCATCGTGCTGAGCTGCACGGTGTTTGCCGCTTGGAGACTGACGCCCGCCGCGGCGAAGCTGAAGATGCTGAACGCGCTTAGCGCGGACGCTTCGCACTTCTGGGGCCGTTGGGTTGCGCGCTTGAGAAAAAGTGTGAGGGAAGAGCTGACCCACGGCTGCGGCAGTTGCAGCCAGGCGAAGTCGCACCTGCGCAAGCGCTGAAATCTATCTGCGCGCCGCCACGCCGGACTCGAAGAACTGGCGCACTTCGCCGTTCACGATGCGTTCCTGATAGTTGCCGTGCGTGTAGCCCGAAACCACACGACGCCAGAAACTCACGGCGCCCGGGTTGCGCAGGTATTCGGTGATCTCCCACCGTCCGGCAAAGCGATTGAAGATGAGCTGCACGGCGCTGCGCCCGATGCCGAGGCGCCGCTGTGAGCGCGTGATGAAGAATTCCGCCATTCGATAGTCCACCGGCGACTGGCCCGGCGCCGGGCCGCCGCGGGCGATCATGGCGAAGCCCACGGGCCGGTTGGACTTCACGATCACGAGCGGAACGGCGCTCGAATCGGAGAACCAGCGCGTGAGCTGATCGGGCTCGCGATGCCCCACCTCGCCGAGCACGGGAAAGATGCCGGTGTTGAGCGGCGCGAGGTCATCCAGATAGTCGCGGTACACGCTCTCGATCCAGGCCCGGTCGCCTTCCGAGGCCCGCGCGTCGCGCACACTGACAGTCACACTCGAGCTCACACGACATCCTGTACCAGAAAGCACACGGCCCGGACAGGAGCTCGCGCACCTGTCCGGGCCGTTTGGAGCGAACCTTCTGCGCAGTAGTTCTCTCGCGAGCTACAGCGCCCGGCGTCTGGCTTACTGAGCCGGCGCCGCCTCAGCCGTTGCAGCAGCCTCGCCGCTGGCGGGAGCAGCGGCGGCGTCAGCCGGAGCGGCCTCGGCGCTGCCCTCGGCGGCGGTGGCAGCCGGCTCGGCGGGAGCCGCTTCTTCAGTAGCCGCCGGCGCTTCGGCAGCGGGAGCGGTGTCGGTGCTGGCCGCTTCCTGCTTCGCGCAGGCCGTGATCATCAGCGCAGCGAGCAGAGCGCCAAGAGCGAGTTTGGTATTCATTCGTTCGTACCCCGAGAAGCAAGAGTGGTGAGTGTTGGCATCAGCACGTTCCGCGTCCGGTTCGGGACCGCAAACGTGGCGCGGAATTCTATAGGCTCAGCTTTCGAATGAAAACTGCCGCTCACGCTCCTGTCTGCTCCAACCGACAGGTGCGGGATGACTACAATCGCGCCATCACAGCGTTTTTTCCGAGGGCAGTCCGATGGACAGTTGCGCGCACGACCTCGAGGCAACCTACGCCGGACATCTGGACGTACTGATGCGCCGGACCACGCGCGCACTCGAAGTGACTGGATTCACGGGGCTTCTCATCCACTCCGGTTCACCGCCCCCGGTATTCCTGGACGATCAGCATTACCCGTTCAAGGCCAACGCCGCATTCAAGATCTGGGTACCGCTGACGGATGTGCAGGACTGCTTTTTGTATGTGGAGCCGGGGCGACGTCCCCTGCTTCTGTTCCATCGTCCGCAGGACTACTGGCATAAGCCGGCGGATCTGCCGGAAAGCTACTGGACGGCGCACGTCGACGTGCGGCCCGTGCCGGATCGCGCCTCCGCGCGCCCCCATCTGCCGGCAGACCTCTCGCGTGTCGCGTATCTGGGAGAGACCTTTCCGGAGATCACCTCCTGGAATGTGGGCGCGATGAACCCGCAGGCGCTCGTCACGCGCCTGGATTATGACCGTGCGGTCAAGACACCCTACGAGGTCGCCTGCCTGCGCGAGGCGAACCGGCGCGGCGCACGGGGTCACCTCGCCGCCGAGCGGGCATTCCGGGAAGGGGGCAGCGAGTTCGACATCGAGCTGGTCTTTCTCCGCGCGTGCGGGCAGCGCGAACAGGAGCTGCCATACAACCCCATCATCGCGCTCAATTCGGGCGCCGCGGTGCTGCACTACCAGGTGCTCGAGCGCACACCACCAGCGGAACGGCACTCACTGCTGATCGATGCTGGTGCGGAATTCGCGGGTTACGCGAGTGACATCACGCGCACGTATGCGCATGACAGCTCGGATTTCGCCGCGCTCGTGAGGGAAATGGATCAGCTGCAGCAATCCCTGTGCGCGAGCGTGCGCGCGGGCGTGGACTGGCGGGACGTTCATCTGTCCTGCCATCGGCTGCTCTCCGAGCTGCTGAACGATGCGGACATCATCCGATGTGACGTGGAAAAAGCGGTGGAGATCGGCCTCTCGAGCGTATTCCTGCCGCACGGGCTCGGCCACCTGCTCGGCGCGCAGGTACACGATGTGGGAGGCTTCCTGCGCACGCCCGAAGGCGGGGAAATTCCGCGGCCGGCCGGCCATCCCTATCTGCGCCTGACGCGCGTGCTCGAGGAAGGCTTCGTCGTCACGATGGAGCCGGGCCTGTACTTCATCGATGCCCTGCTCGAGCAGGCCCGGGCGGATGCGCGCGGCGCGCACATCAACTGGGCGCGCGTCGAGCAGTTCCGCCCCTTCGGCGGCATTCGCATCGAAGACAATCTCGCCATCACACGCACCGGCTGCGAAAACCTCACCCGCGATGCCTTCGCGGCGGTGAGCGCCGGGTGAGCCTTTCGTTTCGCGCGAGCCAGCGAATCACCCGAACAGTCAACGGGCTGCGCCGCCGACGCAGCAGCCGATTCAGGCTGTCGAGCCTCGAGTTCCCGCTTGTGGACGAGATCAACGCCCAGCAGACGCTCACCGTCGCCCAAGGTGAGTTCTCGGAGCGGCTGCGCAAATGGGCCCGCCCGGCGGCATCGGGCGCATGCGGAACGCCTGAGACGCATCAGGCTGCGACCCGACGCGCGCTCCGAGCGCTGTGTCAGTGCGCAGGGCCCGGCGCGAAGGCCGGGCCCGTGAAAGTGCTCGCGCGTCCCGCGCCCGGGTGGCGCGGGCGCGGCGGCGTTAGCGCTTGGCGAGCAGGTCCCGGATCTCTTCGAGGAGCGCTTCGGTCTTCGTGGGCGGGACGGGCACGGAGGGGCTCGGCCGCTTCAGGCGATTGATGCCCTTGATCAGCAGGAAGAGGGCACCCGCAATGATCAGAAACTCGAATACGGTCTGGATGAACACGCCGTAACGGAAGAGAACGGGCTCACCGGAAGGATTCGTGCCCAAATTCACGGCGAGGTCCCGGAAATCCACGTTGCCGATCGCCAGCCCGATCGGCGGCATGATCACGTCCTGCACGAGCGAGCTGACGATCTTCCCGAAGGCGGCGCCGATCACGACACCGACCGCCAGGTCGATGACGTTGCCCTTCATTGCGAACTCTTTGAACTCGGTTAAGAGCCCCATGCGCGTGGCCTCCCCTGTGATGTTGTTCGGATCGACCTGGCC
>JADGHX010000298.1 GCA_019683695.1 Steroidobacteraceae bacterium | reverse complement strand
GGCTTGCACCGGCGGGGTGCGATGACGATTCCGCGAACGTGCTCGTTCCCGAGCCCACGATACTCGAAAGCACGAATGGCGTGCTGCAGGCGACGCTCACCGCAGCGCCGGCAAGTGTGATGGTGGCGGGCCAGTCCTTCACCTCCAACGTGTACAACGGCACGTACGTGCCACCCGTCCTGAAATTGAAGCGCGGCGATGTGCTCGAACTGAAGCTCATCAACCAGACCGGCCCGGCGGATGTGCAGATGGACGGCGCACTACCCACGAACATGCATTATCACGGCATGGCCATCCCGCCCGTGGCGCCGGCGGACGATATCTACCTCCACATCATGCCCGAGGCGGAGTTCGACTATCGCTGGCAGGTGCCGATGGATCATCCTCAGGGCGCGCACTGGTACCACCCGCATCCGCACGGCCTCACGGAACCGCAGATCCTGAGCGGAATGTCCGGCCTGCTGCTCATCGACGGGCTGCTCGAGGATCACTATCCCGGCTTCGCCGGCCTCGTTCAGCGCAACCTGCTGCTCAAGGAGATCGAGCTGCCCGGCGCGGACGATGGCGCACCCCGCACCAAGACCATCAATGGCGTGCTGGGCGGCGTGCTACCCATGCATCCCGGCGAGCTGCAGGTGTGGAATCTCGGTAACGTCGGCGCCAACGCCTTCTTCAACCTCGCCATCGAGGGCGCGCAGATCTGGGAGATCGGCCGCGACGGCAACGTGCTCGTGGCACCGAAGCGGGTCGACTCCGTATTCATTCCCCCGGCCTCGCGCTCGACGGTGGTGATCGTGGCGCCCGAGAACCCGGGCCGCTACGCCGTGCGCTCGCTCGAAGTCGATACGGGCCCGCAGGGCGACCCGAACCCGGATGTGGAGCTGGCGCTGCTCGAGGTGAGCGGCCCCTCGATGGCCGACCCGGCGCTCATGAGCCGCCTCACCGAGCCGGCGGTCAATCGCGCGACGGCCGGGCCCACGATCGAATCGATCGCGGCGCTGCCGATCACGCGACAGCGGACCATCACGTTCTCCGAAACCGAGGATGGCAACACGTTCTTCATCGACGGCCGCACGTTCGACGTGAACCGCAACGATATCGTCGTGAATCTCGGCGACGTGGAGGAATGGACCGTGCGGAACGTGAGCGGCGAGCGGCACGTGTTCCACATTCACCAGCTCGACTTCCTCGTGGAATCCATCAACAACCAGGACATCGACGAGACCGGCCTGCGCGACACGATCGACGTGCCCTATCAGCAGAACGGCGTTCCGGGCGAAGTGAAGCTCATCATCCCGTTCACCAATCCGGTGATGGTCGGCCGCTTCGTCTACCACTGCCACCTGGCCGAGCATGAGGACAACGGCATGATGGCCAACATCGTCGTGCTGGGCCCCGGGCAGACCACCCCTGCGCCCGCGCAGATGCGGCACGTGCCGCCCCGGCCCGCGCCGGACAACCTGCTGGCTCGCATCAGGAACTGGACCGCCGCGCGGTTCACGAGCGACGCGGAAGCGAACGACTGGGCCGGGCGGTCGTCACCGTTGACCGCCGCGACGGAACAGTTCACCTGCAGCGCGCCCCGGCGCGCCGGCGCGACCAACGGTACATCAACGCCGCTCAGCCCGTGAATGCGTCGCGTCGCGCCGCTGGCGCGTTGGATCACGTGACACAGCTGCGCTCTTCCACTTCTGTCTCTTCAACCGAAGTGGCGACGTCGCCCGCGGGGGCGGCGCCCGCGGGGGGCCGGGGCACAAATAAATTAAGATGGGGTTTGACGAAGGGGATGTGCGGTTGGTCGATGGCGTTGCGCGGAATCGGATGCAGGAGCTTCGTTCGGCTTCCGAGTGAAGAGGCGCGCTGCCGCCCGCACGGATCCGCGCATGTGCCAGCGCGGGCGGAAGGTGCACGTCGCAGGCACAAGGTGCGAGCACCGCCCTGCGCATCGGGCAATTGCTATCGCTGCGCCGTCAGCCAAACACGCGACACGGGCGTGCGCCGGCGAGGGCAGAGATGCAGGCTTCAAGCGCTCGTTCCGCGGGAACGAGCGGCGCAGATCCCACGCGCAGCGCGTGCTGCCCGGCCCTCATTCTCCGCGACCTTCCGATCCTTCTTTCTCTCTTCCATTGTTCCGCTTCCTCTCCTTTCGTTCCTTCATTCTTCAACCGAAATGGCGACGTGCGCGACTCGGCCGCGACTTCCTCACGTATCGTGTACACGTCAACAACGCGCACGTTCTGAAACATCGCGCACGTCGCACAACTCGCGTCCTTCATATTGCGTGTATTGAAGTAGAGACCTGCGTTTGAAAACGCTATAATTCTGCTGTCTTCCACGCATCGGGAGTTGGTTCCATGGACGGGAAACCTCAGAATCAATCCGCGCGAACGCTCGCGCAGCTCGAGGCGGAAATCACCGAGCTGGCCGGCCACCTCAACGCGGCTCAGCATCGCTGGCTCGTGCTGATCGCCGAGTTCGATCGGCGCAACGGGTGGGCCGAAGCCGGCTGCCTCTCGTGCGCACACTGGCTCAACTTCAAGTGCGGGATCGCACTCGGCGCCGCGCGCGAGAAGGTGCGCGTGGCGCATGCGCTGGAACAGCTGCCGAAGATCTCCGCGGCCATGTCACGCGGCGAGCTGAGCTATTCGAAGGTCCGGGCGCTCACGCGCATCGCCTGCCCGGAAACGGAAGACACCCTCCTGATGATCGCCCTGCACGGCACGGCCCATCACGTCGAGCGGATCGTGCAGCAGTTCCGCCGCGCCAAGGAGGCCGAGGAG
>JADGHX010000100.1 GCA_019683695.1 Steroidobacteraceae bacterium | reverse complement strand
GCGAAAAAGGGTGCGCAGGGTACCAGATTCGGGTGCCGGGTGCGCCGGGCGGGGCGGCGGACGCGTCGGGTGCGTTGGGTGCGCCCTCTCGGCTCGTGCCGGCCTTCAGGGGCTGTGGCTTCGTTCGTGAAGAGCGTGGCTTCGTTCGTGAAGAGCGTGGCTTCGTTCGTGAAGAGGCGTGGCTTCGGTGGGGCGGCGATCGGCCGCGCGAGGGTGTGCCGCTCGCAACCGGCGCGCGGAATCGGGTGGTGCAGTTGATGGCCGCCGCCCGGTGCTTGTCTGCATGAGGGAGTCGGCGGGCGAGTTGGTCCGAGGCTTCGGATACGAAACGCGCGGGCGGCTGTGTGCCTGCGCGCCGGAAGCTCCCGTCACACCCTCGCACGTCCGCTCGCCTCGTGCCGCGTTCGTCTGTTGTGGCTTCGTTCGCGAGGGTGTGTTGTGGGGCGTGCCGCTGTGAGGCCTTGGCTTCGTTCATGAAGAGGCGTGGCTTCGGTGGGGCGGCGATCGGCCGCGCGAGGGTGTGCCGCTCGCAACCGGCGCGCGGGATCGGGTGGTGCAGTTGATGACCGCCGCCCGGTGCTTGTCTGAATGAGGGAGTGGGCGGGCGAGGGGCTCAGAGGCTGCGGATGCGGAACGCGCGGGCGGCTGTGTGCCTGCGCGCCGGAAGCTCCCGTCACACCCTCGCGCGTCCGCTCGCCTCGTGCCGCATTTGGGCGCACTGCCTTCGATCGGTAGGAGAGTTGTGCCGCGTTGGGCGCTTTGCCCTCGTTCGTGAGGTCGCGAGGCGCGTTGCTTCGGTGGGGGCAGCGTTTGTAGCGGCTGCGCGTGCGGCGGGGGGTGATGCGTTGCCGTCTCGCTGACGCCTACGTCCTTTGCGGCAGGTGGGCGCGGAGCGTGAGGTTGCGCGGGGAAAGGCGCTTCGTGTGGCGGGTGGGCCGAAGGTCGCTACGGCAGCGGGTCACGGGGATTGCGTCAAAGTGCATCGAATTTGGCGACAGGCGCCGGCGTTCGTGGTGTGGGCCCGCGGAGCAGGAGCGCGCAGAGCTCGCGTGTGACGACGAGCGCGCCGAAGCGGGCGAGCGTCCTGGCGTGGGTGTCTGGATTGAGAGTCAGCGGGCAGGGCTCGAAATAAAAACCGCGTGCTCGGTCACTACGACCAAAGTCGTACCGATGCGTCAAATCGCGACGAAAAGTGCAACGCTCTGAAGCAGGTAGGACAAGAAGTCTCACATCACGATGGGTGGTCCACGCGAGCAGCACGACGGCGCGCTCGCCCGTGGCGCGCGCGGCAAAGTCTGCGAGCGAGGCGGGGCACTCGTAATCCATACAGGCGACCAGGAGCGCAGGCGCGCTGTCGGCGGGGCAGTCTCGTTCCGCATACAGGCCCAGAAGGCGCAGCTGCGTGCGTACCGCCGCGGCGAGGTGCCCGGCACCGAGCACTCGGATTTCTCCCAAACCCGCGCGTGGCGCTTCCGTGTCCATGCGAGCGACAGTACGGGCGCTCCGGAGCGCCGCACAGCGCGGAAAAGCCTGCTTTTGCCGAGAAATGCGCGTTTGCGCGCCGGCCTGGCGGCGCCCTGCGCTAGCGCCTCGGGCCGAAGTGCAATGAGCGCATGGCGAGCCGGGTCTCGAACAGGAACGCGGCGAACGAGCCTGTGAGACAGATCATGGCGAGGACGAACTCGATGGCGATGGCCACCGCCATGTCCAGCTGCACGAAGGCGCTGGCGAAGAGCGACATCACCACGAGCGAGACGAGTAGTGCGGATATCGTACAAAGATTGATTGCGACGTTTATGTAATGCGCACGGCGCGCCAGCACGCGTAGACTTGCATCTGTCGATTCACTGTGCGCGACCTCGTTCTGAGCGTGCTGTTCGAGGAAGCGTGCCCGATCCACGATACGAGCAAGGCGATTGGTGAGCACGCCTAAGGTGACTCCGACTCCGGACAACAGGAACACCGGAGCAACAGCGGACTGGATGAGATGTACGATTTCCATACAGTGATGATACGGAGGGCGCGTCACATCAGCCGGTATGCTAGAGTCACCGCGCCTTCTGTTGAACGCCTTGTGTTGAACTGATTTCGCCGCACCCTGACGCGGCAGAGGCTGCAAGCAATATGGCTCGGAAGAAGCCTGCACGTCGCGCGGAGCGCGACACTCAAGTGATGGTGAAAACGAACGGATTGGCCGAGGAGGAGGCCACGGCGCTTGCGATCAAGCGAGAGCTCGCCTCTGAACTGCATCGGGCCATGAAGAAGCAGAGAATGTCTCAGTCGGAGCTCGCGCGCCGCATGCGCACGAGTCGGGCCGTGGTGCATCGTCTGCTGAAGCGTGATGACCCGTCGGTGACGCTGTCCACCATCAGTCGCGCCGCCGTCGCACTCGGCCGCAACGTCAAGGTTCGCATCAAGAACTGACGACTCGCTGCCGTACGCCGGACCGCGCCGCGCCGCTCCCCGCGCGCGGCGCGGATGTGCGTTGTCCTTGAAAAGATCGCCCCGCGGCGCGCCGCTCCTGCAGGCGGGCGCACGTCACGCCTTGCCTGCCGGCCGTCTTTTCAATTGACCTACAATGCGCGGTCGATGCCAAACGACGCGACTTCGAGCGGCCGGGACGCAGATCTCCTGGCCGAATGTCACGCGCGCTCCATCGACTTGCTGAAGCGCAATCTCACGCCCGCCGGCATTCTCGCGGCCACACCGAGCGCCCGTTCGAACAAGCGCGGCTATTCGGCCATCTTCGGCCGTGATGCGGCCGTGTGCGCGCTGGGGATGGCCGTGTCCGGCGATGCGGTGCTGGAGCGTGCGGCCGTCACCGGCCTGCGCACGCTGGCGGAACACCAGGCGCCGAACGGCCAGATCCCGAAGTTCGTGGACGCCAGCAATCAGGAGGCGGACTTCTGGTACCTGGGCTGCATCGACTCGACGCTGTGGTGGCTCATTGCACTCCACGCGCTCGATGCGCGCGGGTTGCCTCGCGGACTGAAGCGCCGCTACGCGAAGCAGATTCGCCTCGCCATCCAGTGGCTCCAGGCGCAGGAGCATCAGCGCTTCTTCCTCCTGCAGCAGAACGAGGCGAGCGACTGGGCGGACATCATGCCGCGCTCCGGCTTCGTGCTCTACACGAATGCGCTGTGGTACGAAGTAAAACGCCTGTACCAGTTGCCGAACGCCACGCAGACGCGTGCGAGCTTCAATGGCTTGTTTCATCCGTTCTCCGCAGGCATTGCCGAATACCGCCGGGCGCGTCTGCTGAACGAATACGTGCTGCGCAGCTCGCGCAACGGCGACTTGTATCTGAGCTTCGTGAACTTCTCGTTCTACGGTGACGAGGGCGACGCGTTCGGAAACGTGCTCGCCGTGCTCTACGGTCTCGCAGACGAGGCGTTCGCGCAGCGCATTCTCCGTGCGCTTCGCAAATACCGCGTGCACGAGCCGTATCCGCTGCAGTCTGTGGTGCGGCCCATACGCAGGCGGAGCGCGCTGTGGCGGCCGTTCATGGCGCGCCACCGGCAGAACTCACCTTGGCAGTATCACAATGGTGGCATCTGGCCCATGATCGGCGGCTTCTGGGTTGCAGCGCTCGCCGCCCACGGCCGCGAGCGCGAGGCGCGGTCGAGCCTGCTGCAACTCGCGCGCGCCTGCGCCCTGAACCGATGGGGCTTCAACGAGTGGCTGCACGGCAAGCGCTTCACACCTCGGGGCATGCGGGGGCAGTCGTGGAACGCAGCCGCGTTCCTGTTTGCGCACCACGCCCTGCGCGCCCAGGGGCGGCTGTACGGATAACGGAGCATCGGACGCATTTCGTCTTACCGGGGGAAGAGACGAACGGCCTTCACGATACCCGTCTTCGACGGCAGCGCGCGTCACGGCGCAGTCCAGGCTGCAGGGAAGATTCCCGCCGCCTGGAGTGAGTCCGAGCCTTCTTCCGGGCACGAGGATCCGGCCTGTATGTAAATGGCGACAGGCGCGGATTTCGTTGGACATAGACGGTGGCTTTTGCCTCGACCGCAAGCACTATGCGGTCGCGCGTTACGCTCGGCCACAACCGACGGCACGACCAGCATCGAGGTGAAGCGGGAAGAGAGGACGACATGCAGGTAACGGAAGACACGTTTCTGAAGCTGGCCGCGCAGGTGCCGAGTATCGAGCAACTGCTGAGTGGCAGCCTCGAGATCCTGCGTGACGCGATCCGGAGCGCAGCCGCCGAAGGTGAGCCCACGCGCTGGATGGTCTTGCACATTGTTCTCGGTTCGGCATTACGACTGCGCGCGCTCAACGCGCCCGAAGACGATCGGGTGCAGATGTACACGGAGGCGCTCCGCGCGTTCGAGACCGCACTCACTGCGTGTTGCGAGCAGAAGCTGCGTCACGTTCGCGAGCCGCTTCCTGCTGCGGCACGCGTCGGGGTGAGCTCGCACCGGGAAGTGCACGCGGGGTCAGATGGCGTGCAGCTCGTGGTGGACGCAACTGGCCTGTCCGGAGCGGAAGGCAACGAGTTGCTCGAGCGCGCCGTGCGCGTTTTCCGGGATGCCTGCTCACGCGCCCGCCGGCGCATGGAATTTG
Source organism: Steroidobacteraceae bacterium (assembly GCA_019683695.1). Classification (GTDB taxonomy): domain Bacteria; phylum Pseudomonadota; class Gammaproteobacteria; order Steroidobacterales; family Steroidobacteraceae; genus JADGHX01. The sequence continues at coordinate 12,372 of JADGHX010000100.1, read as the reverse complement.
ACGAGTGGTTCATCGGGATGAGCAACCTGGGTTGTGCGCTCACGCTTCTCGGGTGCCGCACGCCGGGCATCGCGGGCATCCCGCTTCTGGAGGAGGCGGTGGACGTGTTCCAGCAGGCGTTGCAGAGCGCTGCACGCGAGCGGCTGCTGGACGAGCGGGCGAGCGCACAGGCGAACCTGTCGGAGGCGCTTCAGGCGCTGGCAGAACGCGGCATCCCATCAGAGAGCGTGCGCTATCTCGAGCAGGCCGTGGACTGGCGTGCAGCCGCACTCTCGCACTTCGCACCCGCAGAGTATCGGTGGATCCTGCAGCTCAATCGCGTCAGGCCTTGCTAGTCCGGCGAGTCCAAGCTCGGGCACGGGACGCACGCGTAGTGCCGTCCTGAAGTGGCCCGGCGGAGCGATGGGGCGTTCTGCTGGCCTCGGCGCATCGCTCCTCGCATCGCGCCTGTCAGCCGGTCACGCCGGCCTCCATCCTCCTCACGTTCCCCGGCCCGGGCCCTGGCCCGTGCTACGCTTGAGCCCGCTTCAGGGCGCCGTCCGACAGGGAGTGTGTGATGACGAAGAAGCCGGCAGTGAACTGGAAATCGGTGCGGGAGGTCGCGGCGCTCATCTGGGTGGGCGCCACGCGCTTCGTCAAGGTGCGGCTGGGCCTGGCCCTGCTCATCGTGGCGGCCACATCCATCGTCACCGCGCTGGGGCCGGTGGCCCTGAAATTCGTTGTGGACGGGCTCACGCGGCAGAGCGCTGGCGAGAAGGTTTCGCTGGGCCTGCTGCTCGTGCTTTACATCCTGAGCCACTGGCTCGCGCGCGCGCTCGGAGAGATGCGCGCGTTCGTGCATGCGCAGGCGGACCGCAGGATGTTTCGCAGCCTCTGCGACAGGCTGTTCGATCACGTGATGCAGCTTCCGCTGCGCTATCACATGAATCGCCAGACCGGCGTCATGACCGGCACCCTCACGAACGGCCTGCAGGGCTACCAGATGATCTTCCAGACGCTCGTGATGACGATCCTGCCGGTCGCCATCGAGATCGGAACGGTGGCCGTCGTGCTCGTGACGCTCGATCAGGTGGTGTTCCTCGCGCTGTTCTGCGTGGCGATGCTGTGTTACGGCCTTGCCTTCAGTTGGGGCGCCGTGCGCATCATGGATTCGGCGCGCGCCGCGTCCACCTCGCAGGCCGACGCGTGGGGCGTGCTCACGGACAGCATCCTGAACTACGAGACGGTGAAGTACTTCACCGCCGAATCCGTGGTCCGGCGTCGGTTCGACGATTCCCTGTTCCGCACAGAATCAGAGTGGATGCGCTTCTTCAGGCTGCGGGCCGTCATCGGGCTGCTCATCGCCACGATCTTCGCGGCTTTTCTTGCAGTGGCGGTGTTCTACGCGGCCAGCCAGGTGCAGAAGGGCGCAATGACCATCGGCAGTTTCGTGCTGATCCACACATACATGTTCCGCCTCGTGCAGCCGCTGGAGATGATCGGCTACGCCATGCAGCAGCTCTCGCAGGGCTTCGCGTTCCTCGAGAAGCTCGTGGACATCTTTCGGGAGCCCACCGAGCCGCACGCGGCCAACAGTCACGCCGCGCCCCGCGGGCCCGGGCGGCTGGAGTTCCAGAATGTGAGCCTCGCGTATCGCAGCGATCGCCCCGTGCTGCGAAACGTGAGTTTCGAGGTTCCCGCCGGCAGGACACTGGGCGTCGTGGGAGCGAGCGGCGCAGGCAAATCCACGCTCGTGCGTTTGCTGGTGCGACTCGTGGAGCCGGACAGTGGGCAGATTCTGCTCGACGGCGTTCCGCTCTCGCAGCTTTCGCTGCCGCTCGTGCGGCAGGCCATCTCGGTGGTGCCGCAGGATACGGTGCTGTTCAACGACACCATCGGGTACAACATCGCGTTCGGAAAGCCGAACGCCACACAGCAGGATGTGGAGCGCGCGGCGAAGCTCGCCCACCTGCACGACTTCGTGATGAGCTTGCCGGAGAAGTACGACACCAAGGTGGGCGAGCGGGGCGTGAAGCTGTCCGGTGGCGAGAAGCAGCGTGTGTCGATCGCGCGGGCGGCCATCAAGCAGCCGCGCATCTATGTGTTCGACGAAGCCACGTCATCTCTCGACAGCCGCACCGAGAGCGAGATCATGCACAACCTGCGGGAGATCTCGAAGGAGAGCACCACCCTCGTCATTGCGCATCGGCTCTCCACGGTTGTGCACGCCGATGAAATCGTGGTGCTCGACGGCGGCACCATCGTGGAACGCGGCACGCACGCCGCACTGTTGCGCTTGAATGGCCGCTACGCCCGCCTGTGGGAGGCGCAGCAGCACAGCGAAAGCAAGATCAAGGCGCTGGCCTGATCGCGGTTGCGGGGCTCGCGAAGGAGCCCTGCCGGTTCGCTTTGACGTTCCGCTTCCGAGGTCACGTCAACGCGACGGCATCGTCGGCCACGCGGGCGGCATTCAGAATCGCGTACGCCACCTGCACGCCCGTGACGCTGCCGTGGTCGGCGATGAATGCGTCGGCCTTCAGATTGAACACCTTGCCGGGCGCGAGCGCGTATTGCTTTCCCACCGCAAGCAGGTCCCCGAACACGCATTCGCCTGGCTTCATGCGCTGCGCGCCGTTCCGGCCCATGCCGCCGTACGGATCGTTCGCGTCCCCGAGTGCGGCGGCCTGATCTCTCGAGATACGCGAGGCGAGCGGGTACGCGATGCCCACCGCCTTGTCGTTCTTCGTATGCGTGATGATGATCGGACCCGACACGCGTTTCTGAGCAATGATGCTGCGAAATGCGCCGTCACGCTTCTCATCGAACTTCTCCGCAAGCCCGTTGTGCGAGAACGCGGCCTGCAGCAGCGACAGGGTGACACGAGGCGTGTTCGGCGGCAGCGTATTGGCTGCGGCGGTGACCAGGCGACCTCCAAAGCTGTGGCCGATGAGATGCAGACGGATGTCGCTCTTGCGATCCCGCACCCGTTGCAGCACGGGCGCCAGCCCCGCTCGCCCGACGAGGCCTGCCCGTTCCTTCATCGCGTAATACGTGGTGAAGTTTGCGAGCCGACGCGCGGCGGCTTTCACGCCCTCCAGCAGGTCCTTCAACCCGGCGGCGCCACCCGATGCAGCGCCCGGCGCTCCGTGCACGCTTGTGACACCTCCGCCGCTGGTGGCCCCGGGCGCCACGACATTGCCTTTCAGCCCGTCGAACAACTCCTCGGCATCGCGGCTGAAGAACTCTTCCGAGCCATCGTCCGCGTGAGCGTCTGCCGGGTTCAGAATCGAGCGGAGCAGCATCACGTACTCGCGCCGCGCGCTTGCGTCCGTCTCGAGCTTCGGGACGAGCTGCTGCGCCTGAGTGAGCGCCACCTCCCGCACCGGATTCCGGTCGTGCCCGCCGAGCCGCTCCGGGTCGGTCTTCAACGCTTCGAGCTGCTGGATGAGCGCAGCATCGTTCTCCTTCGTGGCGCTCGCCGCGCCGCCGCCCGGGATGAGCTCTTCATCCGTGAACTTCTTGCTGGGCCAGAAGACGCGCAACACCCCGAGCCGGCGGTTCGCCAGCCCCGGAACCACGCCGTCGCCGATATCCAGAATGTCCGAGATACTCCGGAACAGCGCGTCGTACAGCCTGCGAGCGTCCGCCATGTCGTTGTTCCAGCCGTGGGAGACCACGAACAGGTCCGTGAGGCCCGGCACCGCGGCGAGCAGCGCGTCCACTTGCGGCGCGCTGAACACCTCACCGGATCGGGTGAACTCGACATCGAAACTCGGCAGTTGCATGTGACTCTCCCTGTGTGAGCCACCGTCAGGAGCGGTGACCCGAGATGCCAATCACACTCGCTGGATGGCCCGCATCAGATCCACCAGCCCGTGTCCTTCGAAGTAGCGTTCGCGATTCAGCGGCGTGGCGCTCTCGAGGAAGATGCGCTTCACTTCGAGCGGACGCCCGATGAATTCCGTGCGGATGGACAGAAAGGCGGCAATGGCGCCCGAGACATGCGGCGCGGCCATGCTCGTGCCGCTCTCGTCCACGTAGTACGCAAGCTCCGGCTGAATGGCGACGCCATTCGCCGCCTTCGCGCGCTTCTCACCGGCCGCGCAGGACGTGATGCGCTCGCCCGGGGCCACGAGGTCCGGCTTCAGCCGGCCATCTCCGGTCGGTCCCTTGGACGAGAAGTACGAGACGCCATACAAGTGCGGCGAATCCCGGTGCGTGGAGCCCACCGTGATCGCGAGTGCGGCGTTGCCGGGGTCGTTGATGGTGTTCGAGAGGCCCACCTTCGCCGCGCCGACATCCGCGGCGACAGAGCCGTAGCCGGTGTTCCCCGCGGCGGTCACCACGACCACACCTTCCTGCACGAGCCTGTCCACCGCCGTGCAGAGCGGGCTCTGGCCGCAGGCGAACAGCTCCGCATCGAACTCGTATCCCACGCTGAGATTCACGCCGTGCACGCGCAGGAGCTTCGGGTTGTCGTTGATGCACTCGCGGATGTACTCCAGCGCCTGGATCACCTGGCTCGCGCGGCCTTTCCCCTGCGAATCGAGGACGCGCAGGCTGACGAGACGCGTTCGCGGGGCAACGCCGCGCAGTGCGCCGGGCGACACGTCGCGCGTAATGAACGATTCGCCGAGCTTCGTGCCGTTGGCATCCACCGTGAACTGCCGCTCGAGCACCTTGAGCTTCTCGCGCTCCTTCGGCGCTTCACCGGCGATGATTCCCGCCACGTGCGTGCCGTGGCCGCAATCGTCCGTCAGAGCGGCGGCGCGATACCGGGCGATGCGAGCCTTGCGTTCCTCCGGGCTGAGGGTCGCATCCCAATCCGCGTCGGGAAGCGGGCCGCGGTTCACCAGCTCGATGATGTAGTCGCCGAGCGCGTCGGGCTCGCTGAGCGGCGGCAGGTCCCATTTCCTGCGCTTCTCGTCGTTGTCCAGCTCGCGAGGCGCGATGGTGCGCGCGAAACGATCGCTCACGTCCCCACGCCGCCCGTTCTCGCCGCCACCCGCGCGCTTCGGGCCCGGGCCCGTGGCGCGCGGCTTGCCTCCGCCACTGGCCTGAGTGCCGCGCTTGCGAGGGCCGGCCGCGCCTGGCTTGGTGCGTGCCGCCTTCCGGTCCGGCGTGGGCGATGACTTTTTTGTGGTGCGCCTCGACGGCCGCGTCTTCCTGCGTCCCGAGCTTCGTTTCGATGAGCTCATCCGGCCTCCGCGAGAGACGGAACGCTGCGCATTCTAATCGCCGGGACTCAGCGCGCGCAGCACGAGCGTGCCTCGCTGCAGAGAGCAGTGGAATGGAGAGCGGCGTAACGACAGAGGTGTATGAAGCATTCGCTGAGCGCCCCGGCGCAGGACCACGGTCGCCGCAACGTGCCGGTTGTGGCAGAACTGCGCGCGCGACCGTGCGCACGCGACATGAGTCACATTCAGACGTGCGGCCGTCGTCCCGAGTGCGTCCGGCACGCGCGTCGAACCGAGCAGGGAAGGGCCCTGAGTGGGCTCGGGCCGATGGAGGGATCCGACTCGCGCGCAGGGACGCGCGCAGGGATACGAGGCATCCGAATCCGCGCCGGGCTCATCGCGAAACTGCGCGCCGGTTCAGGATTTGCTCAGCCCGTTCCGACTACCGTGTGCGCCCCGAAGCTCCCTTGAATAAGGCGCGTCACGGTCATGAAACATGGTCTCTGCGCTCTTGCGCTCTGTGCAATGGGGTCTCTGGGCGTCATGGCACCGGAGGCGGCGTGGGCTCAATCCGGCCGCGATCAGGTGTGCGTGTACGAGCACGCGAACTATGGCGGCTGGGAGCGGTGCTTCAGCGTCGGGGAGGATGTTCGCGATCTGGGCAACCTGCGCAACGCCATCTCCTCGGTCCGCATTCTCGGCCGCGCCGAGATCACCTTGTATGAACATCCGAACTTTCAAGGTGCCGAGGTCACGCTGGACCGGGACATCCCGGATATCCGGCAATGGCGCCGCACGTGGAATGACGAAGTCGACTCCCTGCGGGTGTTCAAGGCCGGCTTCCGGCGGCAGCCCGTGCGAAGCACGGAGCGCCGGGACAGTGTTTGTGTGTACAAGCACGTCAACTTCCAGGGCGACTCGCTGTGCTGGGATGCGGGCGAGGAGGTGCCCGACCTGCGCGCGCTCGGCTGGAACGACACGATCTCTTCCATCCGCACATTCGGGAACGTGCGGGTGGCCGTCTATGAGGATCACTACTTCGAAGGTCGTCGTCTGATCGTGGAAGGTGATCTCGCGGATCTGACACATCAGGCGGCGGGTGGCGGGAACTGGAACGATCGTATTTCCTCGTTGCGCGTGAGCGGCGCGGGTCGAGGGGGGCGGCACTGAGATCGGATGGGAGAGCGAGCGCGAACCCTCGCACGTTGCTCGCTGGTGCCGCATTCGGGCGCTTTTTGCCTTGGTTCCCTTGGGGTCGTGCGGCGTTGGGCGGCGTGGCTTCGTTCGTGAAGACATGTGGCTTCGGTGGGGCGGCGATCGGCCGCGCGAGGGTGTGCCGCTCGCAACCGGCGCGCGGGATCGGCTGGTGCAGTTGATGGCCGCCGCCCGGTGCTTGTCTGAATGAGGGAGTGGGCGGGCGAGTTGGTCAGAGGCTTCGGGTGTGAAACGCGCGGGCGGCTGCGTGCCTTGCGCGCCGGAAGCTCCCGTCACACCCTCGCACGTCCGCTCGCCTCGTGCCGCATTCTGGCACTTTGCCTCGTTTGCTAAGAGTCGTGCCGCGTTGGGGTGAATTGGCTTCGTTCGCTGAGAGTCGTGCCGCATTGGGGCGCGTTGTGTTCGTCCCCTTGGGGGTGTGCGGCGTTAGGGGGTGTCGCGTGAACGCGGAGCCAGCTTACGGGGCGCATCGCTGGGGGACAAGTGTGCCTCGATCGTGAACTGCGCCGGGTCTATGCGGCCGCGCGGCTCGCAGTGAGAACGGTAGCCTTCACCTTCGGGCGTGACGTCGATCGCGCCGTCGTTGCTCAGCCTGAAATGCAGAACCGCGCTTGCCTCGCGGAAGACGTACTCGTGCTCCGAAGCTGAAACGGCGACGCCGGACAGCTGGCATGTGTGCCAGTCGCGCGCGAACGTGATGAGTGTGAAGCACAGCGTGTCTGCATCGCGCGCCGCCACTTGCAGCATATCTTCCGCGGCGACCATTTTCGGCGTCTCGAGCACCATGCCGCCTGGCGTGATGACCGTGTGCTGCGGGTCACCGGGATCCGGCGTGGTCGGAATCTGGTGCAGCCGGGTGTAGAGCGCGGGTGCAGTCGCCGGAATCGGGCAATTGCGCGCGCCGGCGGGCTGCCCGGCATCCTGAGCGGCAACGCCACCGACAATGCAGACGGCGGATGCGGCCAGCGAAACAGCCTTTCTCACGGGATGCGCTCCACGGCAGCAAACCGGCCGGCCTGCCACGAGCGCTCACGGCACCGATCCGGCCTTGCGCCATTTAGAAGAATAAGTGCCGCCGACGTGCGGCGTTCCCGGGGGCAGACTCATGAGCACATCGACGTTCACGGCGAAGGCTTACCTCAAGGACGGTTGCCCGTTCTCATTCAAGTTCTGGCTGTTCAGGGTCGAGGCGGGGCTCAGCCGGCAGATCGAGGTGATCCGGTGCGATCCGCGCGACGCGGCGGCGTTTGCGCGGGTGAAGGCGACACTCGGGCAGGCGCTGGGCCGGGAAGTCACGTTCCCCATCGTGGAAGTCGAGCCCGGCCACTATGAAACCGACTCCGATGCGCTGATCGAGCGGTATGCGCGGCAGAACGGAGTGGATGTCGCGAGCCTGCCGGCGCTCACGTTCTACAAGGAAACGATTCTGCCGCAGGTCGTGGAGCTGCATGAGATGAAAGGCGAAGCCTGAAGCGCTCTCGCGCTGTGCGAAGCGGATCTCGCGGAGCGCGCCACGAGCCCTGAGCACGTGATCGTTCGCCGCAGGAGCGTGCTGGAACTCATCGCCTCCGCGCCTGCAGCCGCGACGCGCGTGTCCGGCGCGTTGCGGTGTGCATTCCCGACCGGAATCGGCCCTGCATCGCGCGATTCTGTTAGCCTGTGCGCCACATCCGTGCGCTGTGCTGGCGGGTGCATGCTGCGTGCTGACACCGAGTTGCAGGCCGTTCGGTTCGCGGAACAAGGGGGAATAAATGGCCCGGCAAGACAGCGAGTGGCTCAACAAGATCCTGGTGGGAAAAGGCTGGCACGAACGCGGCCCGCGCGGTGTTCCGCCGCCGAGCGATCCGGACGCGCCGCGCGGGCCCACGCCTGCGCAGGGGCGGCAGCTTGGGCTGATCGCGCTCGTGGTGCTGTTGCTCTGGGCGGCGTACTCGAGCTTCTACACCGTGCAGCCGGAGGAGCGCGCCGTGGTGAAGCGGCTGGGCCGCGTCACCGGCATCTCCGAGCCGGGACTTCACTTCAAGCTGCCATTTGGTCTCGACACGGTGCAAGTCGTGGCGACCGAGCGCGTGCTCAAGCAGGAGTTCGGGTTCCGCACGCAGGAAGGTGCGCCGGATCGCGAGAACCGCACGCGCTACAGCCAGCAGGAGTTCCCGGAAGAGTCCCTCATGCTCACCGGAGACCTCAACGTCATCGATGTGGAGTGGGTGGTCCAGTACCGGATCTCGGACCCCATCAAGTATCTCTATGCGATGCGCGAGCCGGATCGCACGTTGCGGGATATCTCCGAATCCGTCATGCGCCGGGTGGTCGGTAACAACATCGGCAGCGAGGTGCTCACCACCGGCCGCGTGGAGATCGCGACGAAGGCGCGCGAGGAGATCCAGGCGGCGATGAACCGGTATGACAACGGCATCCATGTCATCACGGTCGAGCTGCAGGACGTGGTGCCACCCAAGCGCGTCCAGCCGGCCTTCAACGAGGTGAACGAAGCACGCCAGGAGCGCGAGCGCATGATCAACGAAGCCATGAAGCAGGCGAATCAGGCGATCCCGCGCGTGCAGGGCGAGGCGCAACGGCGCATTGCGGAAGCGGAGGGCTACGCAGTCGAGCGCGTGAATCGCGCGCGAGGTGAGGCGGATCGCTTCAACGCCGTGCTCGCGGAATATCGGCGCTCGCCGGAGGTCACGCGCACCCGCATGTATCTGGAGGCGCTGAACGATGCGCTTCCGCGCATCGGATCCGTGGTCGTGGTGAGAGACGGGCAGGTGCCGCCGGTTCCCCTGCTGAATCTGCGAGACGCTCAGCCTCAACGCGCAACGACGCCAACTCAGCAGCAACAGGAGGGCACGCGATGAACCGCTTGTTGTTGGGAGTGGCCAGCGTTCTGGTGGTGCTCTTCGTCGTGATGAGCTCGGCGTTCGTGATCGACCAGTCGGAGCAGGGCATCGTGGTGCAGTTTGGCGAGCCCGTCGGGTCGGTGATCACGGAGCCGGGCCTGCATTGGCGCGTGCCGTTCATTCAGGAGGTGCGCCGTTTCGACAAGCGCCTGCTCGCGTGGGATGGCGATGTGAGCCAGATCCCCACGCTGGGCCGCGAGTTCGTCATCGTGGATACGACGGCGCGCTGGAGAATCCGCGATCCGCTGCAGTTCCTGCGCTCCGTGCGCGATGAGCAGGGGGCGCGCTCGCGTCTCGACGACATTCTGGATTCCGTGGTGCGCGACATCGTCTCCGGCACGGAAATCGAGGAGATCGTGCGCTCCGCCGACTGGCGCGTGAATGTGGAGGATCTGCCGGCGGAGGAGGGCGTCGAAGTGAAGGAAGAAGAGCTCGAGCGTCCCCGGAAAGGCCGCGCCGTGCTCGAGCAGGAAATGCTCACCGCCGCCGCGAGGCAAACGCCCGACCTCGGCATCGAGCTGGTGGACGTGCGCATCAAGCGCATCAACTACATCGACTCCGTGCGTGCGCAGGTGGAAAGCCGCATGATTGCCGAGCGTCAGAGCATCGCCGCGCGATTCCGTGCGGAAGGTCAGGGCCGCAGCCAGGAGATTCTCGGCGACATGGAGCGCCAGATCCGCACGATCCGCTCCGAAGCCGAGCGCACCGCGCAGACCATCATCGGCAAGGCGGATGCCGAGGCGACCCGCATCTACGGCGCCGCGTATTCGGCGGATCCGGAGTTCTACTCGTTCTTCAAGACGCTGGAGAGCTACAAGGCTCTCGGTGAGAACACAACGTTGATGATCGACGCGCAGTCGGACTACTTCCGCTATCTGCAGAACACGCGTCGGCGTTAGTGACCGGCCTGTTGCCGGTCACAATTCCGAAACATCCCGGCAATGGCGCGCGCCGCGTCGGGCGTGGTGCCGGAACTCTCCGCAATGCGCTCCGCTCCAAGTGCCGCGGGTGCGGGAGGGAACGCCATGCATCAATTCATGATGGCCACCGCGGCGGCACTTGCCGTGCTGGGGCCGTTCTTCGTCTCCGGATCGGATCGGGGCCGGCCGCCTGCGCCGTTCGACGAGAAGGTCGTGCTGCCGGGGAAAGTCCCGACCACGGCGAAAAGCATCGCCGGCTCGTGGCAGCACAGCTATCTGCTGCAGGACGCGAAGTTCGAAGGCGGGGAGGGTGACCTGGTCGTCGTCACCACGCTCATGCTGCGCGAAGAGGGCACCTATCAGCTGCATTATGCTGCCCGCTGGAACCTGCCCGGCCCGCTTCCCCTTCCCGGCCCCGTTTCCACGGCGGGAATGAAAGGCCGCAACGTCACGGAACAAGGCCGCTTCCACCTCTCCGGTGAAGTGTTGCTGCTCGAGCCCTCGGCGACGCAGTACGCGGATCTCGAGAACAACGCGCTCGTGAACCGCGAGCTCATCCGGAACGAAAACCACACCTGGGTCGTGCGGCTCGACAAGACACGGCTCGCGCTCGCCGGTCGCTGTGCCGGATACCAGGTCGACCCCGTCTGCACGACAACGCCGCTCGTCTGGTTCCAGATGAAGGCGCAGCTCGGGCGACGGTGGCTCGGGCTGGAACCTCGTTGACTCCTTATCAAAACAGTTCCCCCGGGGAACGCTGCCGGTTGAGGGACGCAGCGCGTTCTCCCGGAGGTCAAGTCCCTGAGCGGATCTCTTTGTTGTTGTCTACACGGTGCGCCTGACCCTGACGCTGGCCTGGCCGACCGAATCCGGTGGAATGTCAATGCGGGCAGTCAGTCCGGCAAGCGGTGCTGCTGCTGCGCGATGGCACGTCGGGGATCATCGATCCGGTGGTTCTGGCGATCCCGAGCGGGATCGTGGGAAACAAACTGACTGTCGAGGCTTTGTGCCACGAGCTGCTGCGGGCTCCCTTCCGAGCCCAGCGCGACGGACACGAACGCCGCGAGAGCACACGCGAGCGCAGCCGCAATCGTCATGAATCTCATGCGTGACCCCCCTTCGCGGGTGCCGGATCGAGCCGGTCCGCGTTTTGCGCGAGCATAGACCGCAAGCACCCGCTCTGGCGACTCCCTCATCCATCAAATCACTCGCGCGACCGTAGCATGAGCTTTCCCGCACGGCCGCTTGCGCGGAATGCCGATTGCGACGGCGCACAGTCCTGTCGTGCGCTCCAGCGAGGCGCGCGTCTCACTCCCCTGATGGAGGATTCACAATGGACGACATAATCAAAATGGTTGCTGAGAAGGTCGGCATTCCGCAGGACAAGGCGCGGTCCGCGGTGGAGGTCGTCTTGTCGCAACTCAAGAGTCGCCTGCCCGGTGGGCTCGGCGGGCAGATCGAGAGTGCTTTGGCGGGCGGCGCCGGCGGCGCGGGCGGCGGTGTCGGCAGCATGCTCGGCGGCAACAAGGGCACGCAGCAGGGCGATACGCGTCCGACCGGCAGGACCTGATCGCGCATCGGCGGCCTGGAGCCGGCGTTCCTTTCCGGACGCCGGTTTCCGCTGGCGTCACGTCGGGGTGACGCGCCCGGTGACCGGCGGTGCCTCGGGCACCGTTTCGAATATCGCGCGATACAGAACGCCCGCAATTGCCCCACCCATCAGCGGCACCACCCAGAACAACCACAGCTGTTCGAGCGCCCACCCGCCGACGAAGACTGCGGGCCCCGTGCTGCGCGCGGGATTCACCGATGTGTTCGTGACAGGGATCGAGATGAGGTGAATGAGCGTGAGCGCGAGCCCGATCGCGATGCCCGCAAACCCCACCGGCGCGCGCAGGTGTGTGGCGCCGAGAATGATCAGCAGGAACATGAACGTCATCACGAGCTCGGACACGATGGCGGAGGTCATCGAATATCCGCCGGGCGAGTGTTCGCCGTAGCCGTTCGCGGCAAAGCCCGCCTGCACGTCGAACGACGGATTGCCGCTCGCGATGAGATACAGCACCGCCGCGCCGGCGATGCCGCCCACCACCTGCGCGATGATGTACGGCAACAGAAACGACGCAGGAAAGCGCCCTCCCGCCCACAACCCGACCGACACGGCGGGATTGAAGTGCCCGC
>JADGHX010000099.1 GCA_019683695.1 Steroidobacteraceae bacterium | reverse complement strand
CTCTCACAATAGGGCCACTCCAATAATGAGGATATTCAGGTGGCCCGCTCACGTTTCCACAGGTCTCTCCTGCTCGGTGTCCTTGCGATCTCGATGGCCGCGAGCGCGCAGGAACCCACACCCGGCTCGCAGTGGCTTTCCTATAACAACCGGCTGGACGGGCAGCGTTACTCGCCACTGAAGCAGATCACCACAGAGAACGTGGCGCAGCTTGGCGAGGTGTGCCGCGTACCGGTCGATGGCCCGACGAGCTTTCACTCCGGGCTTGTGGTCGTAGACGGAGTCATCTACGCCGCCACCGCGCGCAATACCCTGGCGATCGATGCGACCACGTGCGAGATACGCTGGAAGCACACGTACACGCCGGACGAAGAGCGCGCGTCCGGCTCGAATCGTGGCGTCGCCGTGATGAATGGCCGCGTGTTTCGCGGCACCGGAGATGCGCGGTTGCTCGCGCTCGATGCCGCAACCGGCAAGCTGCTTTGGAAGAATGTCATCGGCACCACGCGCCTCGGCGAGAGCGCCTCGATGGTGCCGCTCGCCTGGCAGGGTGTGGTGTACATGGGCATCGCGGGCAGCGAATCCGGCGTTCGGGGCCGCGTGATGGCGTATGACGCGCAGACCGGCAGAGAGCTCTGGCGCTTCAACACCATTCCCATGGGCGACGAAGTCGGCGCGGAAACCTGGGAAAAGCCGGAGACCGCCAAGACCGGCGGCGGCGGCGTCTGGGGCGCCATGTCCGTGGACCCGAGCACGGGCGAGCTGTTCGTGCCGGTGGGCAATGCGTGGCCGGATATCGACAAGGCCTATCGGCCCGGCGCCAATCTCTTCACGACTTCCATCGTGGTGCTCGATGCCGCCACCGGCAAGCTGAAGTGGTGGCACCAGGTGAGCCCGGAGGACTGGCAGGATCTCGATCTCGTCGCGGCGCCCGTGCTCTATCGCACCGACAAGGGACGGGACATCGCCGCCTTCGGCGGCAAGGACGGTTATGTCACCGCCCTCGATCGCGATACACATAAAGTCATCTTCCGCACGCCCGTCACCACGATCGTGCAGGCGCCGAAATACCCGACGAAGGAAGGCGTCAAGTCCTGCCCGGGCTACGCGGGGGGTGTCGAGTGGAACGGTCCCGCGCTGGACCGGCTCAACAACACACTCATCGTGGGGGCGGTCGATGTGTGCTTCCTCGTGAAGCTGGGCGAAAAGACGGAGTACAAACCCGGACAGGTGGTGTTCGGCGGCACCGTCGAGCCCGTGGGTGACAACACCGGCTGGGTCACCGCGATGGACGCCGAAACGGGCGCCGTGCGCTGGAAGTATCACGCCGAAAGACCCGTGGTCGCGGGTGTGACGCCCACGGCGGGCGGCGTCACGTTCACAGGCGACCTGGCGGGCAATCTGCTCATTTTCAACAGCAAGACCGGGAAGCTCCTCCGCAAGATCAACACCGGCGGAGCGATGGCAGGTGGCGTGGTCACGTACGAAGCGAGAGGCAAGCAATATCTCGCCGTGGCCTCCGGCAACATCTCGCGCAATGCGTTCGGCGATCTCGGCATTCCGAGCGTCGTGATCATGACGCTGAATCCGAAAAGCACTCCGTCCGTCGCCGCACCGTCCGCCACAACGGCAACGACGCCGGCCGGCGCGCCGAACATTGCGAACGGTCGCACGCTCTACAGCCAGGTGTGCGCATCGTGCCATGGCAACGATGGCGACATGCTCGCTGACCACAAGCTGAGTACGCTCAAGGCCCGGCGGGATGACGCAGCAATCATTGCGTTCATCAAGGAGCCGAAGGCACCCATGCCGAAGCTGTATCCGGACCTCATCAACGAGCAGAGCGTGCTGGACGTGGCGGCGTACGTGCGGGAGGAACTGGCGCGGTAACCCTGCGCCATCATCCGGGTACGCGCTTCAACACTCGCCGCCATGTCGCGCGATCCTGCGCGCCGAGGTGGTACTTGTATGCCTCCCGACCGCGCAGGAAATGAAACTCGCACGCGCCCTCACGGGCCGCGTGCGTCATGGCCGCCGCCACCGTGACAAGACCCGGGCTCCACTCTGCCCACGCGGGATCGAAGCCGCTCAGGTAGTAATAGGCCCGGTTCCTGTCCTGAAGCGCGAGCACGACTGCCATGGTGTTGCCCTGTGCAGCCAGCCGATGTGTCCGCAACAGCCCTGACGCGCTCAGTTCGGGCAATGCGGACCGCAGAAAGCCGCGCATCAGCTCATCCGCAAGCACACCGGGTTCGCCCTTCTCTTCCCAACGACGCGCGTGGAGTCGTTCCAGCACCCGAGCAGTGTCGCCAGCCTCTCGCGAACGGGTGAGCACGAGATCGAACGCGGCTTCCTTTTCGAGCTGCCGCCGAGCCCGCTTCAGGTTCTTCCGCCACCGGCTCGAGAGGGCATCAAGCCCGTCCTCTCCGCACAAAGGCGCCACGGGGCACACGACCCCTTCTTGGATTTCGGACGCCCAGCGTTCCGGGGCGGGCGCATTCAGCAGCGGAGACTGCGCACACAGCTGTTGCAGATCGATCTCCGTGCAGTCGCGCTTGATCGCCTCTTCACAAACTGCGGCGAGGATCGTCTCCGCATGCTCGCGTGCCTCTGGCGCGAAGAGTCCGTCGCCATAGTCCGAGGGCCCGGTTCCCGCAAGCAGAAGCGAACCGCGCCAGGTGAAGAACGGCACGATTGCCGCGAGGCTCTCCTTCGAACCCGCAATGACAGCGCCGCAGCGGTTCGCCGCGTAATGGCGTGCCCACGGCAGAATCCATGCCGGCGCCTGGAAAGGAGTCGCCTCCGGACATCTCTGCCAAAGCGTCGTCCAAGGAGCGCGCAACGCCTCGAGCTGCGGAAGCGTCGCAATGACGTCAACACACCACTGCGACGAGGCGGGGTACGTCGTTTGCTTGACAGGCGGCATGAGCAGCTCTCTCGGCATTCGCTGGACGATTGGCGATGTGAGCGAACGCGGTTTCGAAGCCCTCCGACTCTCCATTCACGGCGCATGCCGCGTGTTCGGTTCGCAGACACGATACGTCGTGTACGTGAACAGCATTTCCGTAGAGGAAGCGCGGCGGCGCACGGGTGCCGTACCCGCTGAAGTTGAATGGTGGCCCGCACCGCGCCAGATCCCGCCGGTCCTGCGTGCACACCTGGACTCGCACATGGCGGAGGGTGTCGCCTGGAAGCTCCTGCCGCTGCGGGCGTTCCCGGACCGGCTGGAACTCGCGCTGGACAATGACGTGATCCTGTGGTGCGAACCCGAAGCCGTCCGCGTCTGGCGCACGAAACCGAATGCGTGCGTGCTGGCTGCAGATGTCACCGCCTGTCACGGCGCGTTCGGCGAGCTGTGTGGCCCGGAGCCGCGCAACTCCGGAATTCGCGGCATTCCACCGAGCTTCGATCTGGAGCGCGCGCTTGCGCGCGTGCTGGAGCGGCGGCCTGCGCGCCTTGCTTCCGAGCTCGACGAGCAGGGACTGCAGATCGCGGCGGTGTCGCTCAACGGTCCTCCGCTTGTGATCCCGACCTCGGAAGTCACCATTTGCTCGCCCTTCCCTCCGCACCAGTTTCATCTCGGAACGTGCGGAGCGCATTTCGTGGGGCTCAACGCTCGCGCTCTGCCCTGGCAGTACTACAACCGACCGGCGACGGAGGTGCGCATCGAGCACTGGATGCACCACTTGCCGGAGCTGCACCGACGATTGAGGATCACGCCGGCGCAGGCGGACGAAACTTCGCGAACACCCACAGCTCCTGCGGCACGCGCTCCCGAACCCCCGCAGGCGTCACGTACGAATAGCTGTCCGAGCGCTCCCCGATGATGCGCCATCCAAGCCGCTCGTAGAATCGGCGCGCCTGCGCATTGCTTTTCTCCACGAACAACTGCAGCTCGACGCACCCCTTGCGCCAGGCACATCGCTCCAGCTCTCGCATCAAACGACTGCCGATCCCGCTGCCCCGACATTCCGGCAGCACCCGCACAGCCCACACTTTCGGGACCACGCGGCCCGGCTCGGGACGGAAATCCATCCACGCCTGTCCTACGGGAAACCCGTTGCGGTCCGCCACGAGCATGAGCGCCTCACCCCGCTGCTGAAGCGCGAATGCCTCCTGAATGATCGCGCGATGGTGCGTGAACGCTCCGCACCACTCGAGCTTCGGCAGGTCCGCTTCCTCTGCGATCCGAATCTGCATGTGACCCTGCTGCGCTCCGAGCACTGCAACTCAGGTTTGCGTAGAGCTGCAGATATGCGGCCATCGAGCGCTCGAGCGAAAAGCGTTTGCGCGCGGCTTGCCGGCATCCCTCGGGAGAGATCCGATCGATGGCGCGCATCGCATCCGCCATTTCCACTGCATCGCGAACGATGTAGCCCGTCACGCCGTGCTCAACGATTTCCGGCAACGCGCCCCGGTTGTAGGCGATCACGGGTGTACCGGCAGCGAGACCCTCCATCGCAACGAGCGATGACGTCTCGTTCGCGAGACTGGGCACCAGTACGCACGAGGCTGCAGCAAGCAGCCGATGTTTGCGCACACCCGTGACAGGGCCGATCCAGCGACGCCGCGCGTCAAGCTGCGTGAGGATCTCGGTTTCAAAGTAGAGCTCATGCTCGGCCCACGGAAACACCACGCCCGCCAGCAGCAGCGGCATATCCGCGAGCTTTGCCGCCCTGAGCGCTTCGTGAAACCCTTTTTCGGGACAGATGCGTCCGAGCATGAGCGCAAAGCGCCGCTTTTTCACGTCCGACCGGGCGCGCATCTCGACCCCGTTCCGGATCGGCGGGAGAAACCGCAGGCCCGCGCCCGCACGGTCTGCCTGCGCCTGCGACACAGGCAGCAGCCACGTGTCAGCGCGAGCACTGTTCAGCGCGCGCTGCGGGTACCACTCAAGGGGCAAGTGAAGTGTCACCAGGACCGGTGGCCCGTCCGGGGGAAGGTATGCATGGAAATCGACGCCGTGCAGGTGCACCACATCGATTGCTTCCTCGCGCAACAGCTTTCCGAGCGCATTGCGCACGGCGTCGTACATTCGCAGTCTGGCAAGCTCACTGGAAGGCTCCAGCTCGCTTGGCATGGCCACGAGCCGCCCCGCTGTGTCGGAGCCTTCTGCCGCAATGACGATCGACTGATGCCCGGCTGCGACGAGCGCGCGATCCAGATGTGCGAGCACCTGCTCCGCTCCGCCCACCGGATCGCGCGTGACGGGCGCGAACGGAAAAGCCACGTTGACGACGGTGAGTCTCACAGCACCTCCGGAACGCGCAATGCACGCGCGGCATCAGAGGCCAGCGCCCGCCACCGTCCGCTCGTCATACACCAGCCCAGCCGATCGTAGAACGACGCCCCTGGCGGGGCGCACTCGGCGAAGTGATACCTCGGCGCCACACGAATGCGTTCCGCCGTCAGAGGAAAGTTCGCAAGAACCGCACATTGCGTCCTGAAGCAGTCCCTCGCGGCCGCCTTGCGAGCGAGGGCCGGCTGCGAGAGCGCAATCAACGTCTCCGGGCACTCCGCGTCTGGCCAGAATTCACCGAAGCGCGGCTGACCCCGGACCACGTGATAAGACACGAGCTCCAGAATGACCGGCACACTTGCGCCCGCTCGGCGCAGGAGCGCACAGGCCGCCTGCACCGCGAACGCCGCTGAATCGTGATCGGGATGGCCTTGCTCGTAGGGATGCGTGATCACCAGATCGGTTGCCGCGAGCACCGGCAGGAGCCGCTCAGTGATTCCCTGAAGACACTCCGCCGACTGCTTGTCGGGCGCTTCGAGGCAAAGCTGCTGCGATGGCCTCACACCCGCCACGTCGAGCGCCTCGCAGAGCTCGCGTTGACGCGCGCGCGCATACTCCGCGCACGTTGAAACTCCTTCTCGACGAGCGTCCTCGAGATCGCGGGGCGCGCCATCCGTCACGTGCACCAGATGCAATCGCGAGAACTGTCGCAGCGTACCGCCGAGCGAAACGATCTCGTCGTCCGGATGCGCCACCACCACGGCCACGGGTTCGCAGATGCTCGCGCCGCGAGCCAGCCGACTGCACAGGTCCACGGCTTACCGCTTCCACGCCATACTCGTCAAAGCCAGCACGTTGCGGACCGTGGAAAGCCACGCTGCAGCTTGTACGTGGCCCTGACGTCACCCGGTGCACCATGAACTTCACCATTCGCCCGACGGTCTCTCGAACGGCCGATGGCTTCATGGCAGCCAGCCACTTACGATGAATGGATGCGTAGACGCCGCCCCCTGCTCGTTCCACTCGTCATACTCGCGCTCCTGCATGCCTACGTCGGCTGGCGCTTGCTGCCCGACCTGCCGATCAGCACCTTGGCTCGCGCAGTCGGGGCTGTGCTGCTCGCACTCTCTTTGATTTCCATGCCGCTCGCGTTTTCCGCGAGATACTGGCAATCGCGAAGATGGGCCGATCGCGTCGCCGCGCTCGGCCACTTCATGATGGGCCTGTTCTCTTCGCTCTTCGTCTTCACGCTGCTGAGGGACGTGGCGCTGTTGGTGGCACTCGCCGTGCTGCCATTCGCGCGGGTGCAATCCCTGCTTCCCGCCAGCGCGGCACTTGCACTGGCCCTCGCCGCATCCACCACCTTGATCGGCCTCATCAACGCGCGGCGCCGGGCGCGCATCGTGGATGTGGAGATCCCACTCTCCCAGCTGCCGGAAGCGCTGCACGGCTTCACCATCGTTCAGATCAGCGACGTGCACGTCGGCCCGACCATCAAGGGCGACTATGTGAGCGCCATCGTGGAGGCGGCCAACAGCCTCGAGCCGGACCTCATCGCGCTCACCGGCGACATCGTCGATGGCTCCGTGCGCGAGCTGGCATCTCACACCGCGCCGCTCGCTCGGCTGCGGGCACGCCATGGGGTGTATTTCGTGACCGGCAATCACGAGTACTACTCGGGCGAGCCTGATTGGAGCGCCGAGTTCCGGCGGCTCGGCTTTCGCGTGCTCATGAACGAGCACGTCACGATCACACACCGCGGCTCGCGGCTCGTCGTCGCGGGCGTCACGGATTACACCGCGCACCACTTCGACCCGCAGCAGCGCAGCGATCCCGCACGCGCCCTGCACGGCGCACCCGGGGATGTGGGCGCGCGCATCCTGCTGGCTCATCAGCCCCGTTCTGCTCCCGCTGCCGCAGCGGCCGGGTTCCATCTGCAGCTCTCGGGCCACACGCATGGTGGCCAGTTCTGGCCCTGGATGCTGTTCGTTCGTCTGCAGCAGCCCTTCACGGCCGGGCTGCATCGGCTCGGGAACCTGTGGGTCTACATCAGTCGCGGCGCCGGCTACTGGGGCCCGCCGAAGCGCTTCGGCTCGCCTTCCGAGATTACTCGCGTGCGGCTCGTGCCGGCGCCTGCGGATGAACCGCGCTTCGCTGTGTATCCACCGACCTGTGCGCCTACTGCTGATCGAAGATGATCGGATGATCGGAGCCGCCATCTGCGCGGGCCTTCGCGCGCAGGGCTTCACCGTGGACTGGGTTCGCACCGCCAGCGCCAGCGCGCACGCGCAGCGTACTGAAGCGTTCGATCTGCTTCTCCTCGACCTCGGGCTTCCCGGTGGCGATGGGCTCGAGCTGCTGCGCTCGCTGCGCAAGGCGGGCGACACCGTGCCGGTTCTCATCATCACCGCGCGCGATGCGCTCGAGGATCGCGTCCGCGGCCTCGATGCCGGCGCGGACGATTACCTTGTGAAGCCCTTTGAGCTTCAGGAGCTCGCGGCACGCGTGCGGGCCGTCCTGCGACGCAAGGGCGGACGTGCCGCTCCGAAGATCCAGCATCTCGATGTGGAGCTCGATCCGGCCGCGCACCGCGTGACGAAAGGCGGCACGGAAGTCGCCCTCTCCCCCCGCGAGTTTGCCGTGCTCGAACTGCTGCTCGAACGTCCCGGGGCCGTGCTCTCGCGCGCACAGATCGAGCAGCGCCTGTACGGCTGGGATGAGGAGGTCGGCAGCAATGCAGTGGAGGTTCACATTCACAGCCTGCGTCGCAAGCTGGGAGCGGACTTCATCCGCACCGTGCGGGGCGTGGGCTACCGGGTAGCCTCGTCGCAGTGAGATCCATTCGGGGCACACTTCTCAGCTTTCTGCTCGGTGGTGTCGCGCTGGTAGGCATCGTGGGCGCCGTGTTCGCAAGGCTTCATCGTGAGTCCCGACGGCATCATCCTCACGAACGCACACGTGGTGGCGGGCGCGGAGCACGTCACCGTGCGCCTCACCGATCGTCGCGAATTCGAGGCGAAGGTGCTGGGCCGGGATGAGCGCAGCGACGTCGCGGTGCTCAAGATTGATGCGCACGATCTGCCCACGGTGAAACTCGGCGACCCCGAAAAGCTGCACCCCGGCGAGTGGGTGGTGGCGATCGGCTCGCCGTTCGGTCTCGAGAATACGGTGACCGCCGGCGTGGTCAGCGCCAAGGGCCGCACGATGCCCGACGGCAGCTACGTGCCGTTCATCCAGACGGACGTCGCCGTGAACCCCGGCAACTCGGGCGGGCCGCTGTTCAACATGAACGGCGAAGTCGTCGGCATCAACTCGCAGATCTTCAGCCGCACGGGCGGCTACATGGGTGTGGCGTTCGCCATTCCGATCGACGTCGCGATGAATGTGGGCGAGCAGCTGAAGGAAACCGGCACGGTGAGCCGCGGCAAGCTCGGCGCCACGATCCAGGAAGTGGATCAGGGGCTCGCGACCTCCTTCGGGCTCGATCGTCCTGAAGGCGCGCTCATCTCGAGCGTGCAGGACGGCGGCCCTGCGGAGAAGGCGGGCTTGCGCCCCGGCGACGTGATCCTGGCCGTGGACGGTCATGAGCTCAAGAGCTCGAGCGAGCTGCCGCTCGCGATTGCCCGCCACAAGCCCGGATCAAAAGTGGAGCTGCGTGTGTGGCACGAGGGCAAGGCGCGCGACCTCACGGTTCACCTCGGCGCGCTGGACAGCTCCACGCGGCTCGCGCAAGCGGGGGACGATGCGGCCGCAAGCGGCAAGCTCGGTCTGGGCGTGCGTCCCCTGAGGCCGGAGGAAAAGCGTGAGGCGCACGTCGAGGACGGTCTCGTGGTCGAGCACGTCGAAGGGCCCGCCGCGGAAGCCGGTGTACGCGTCGGAGACGCCGGTGTACGCGTCGGAGACATTGTTCTCGGCGCCAACGGCAAGCCGATCACGAACGTGGCTGAGCTGCGCAAGGCCGCGGAGAAGAGCGATCACGCGGTCGCCCTGCTCGTTCAGCGCGGGGATGGGCGCATCTTCGTTCCGGTCAAGGTGGGGTGATCGGACGTTCTGCTCGTGCGCACACGTCGTCCGCCTACGCGGACGACGTGTTGCGTATGAGCAGTCGCTCGCGGCGTGACTCTTCCTCGTGCACCTGACGCAGGACCTTCAGCAGGTCGCTGCGGGAGATGATGCCGACCAGGGCGCGATCTTCACCCGAGGCGACAACGGGCAGCCGCTCCACGCCGAGCACGGCCATGCGCGCGCCCACCGCTCGGCAGGTTTCACCGGGCAGCGCATAGTGGACCTCGGTGTCCTGCAGAAGTGAGGCGACTCTCGAGCCGGTGGCTTCCACCGGCACGCGGCTCAACCGCTCGCGGTCGATCACGCCGATGAGCCGGTCGTCCGCGACGACGGGATACGCGCGATGCGCCTGGTTCGGCCCGAAATAGGCTTTCAGCACATCCCGCACGGTCATGGAGCCCTCGATGTAGACCACATCGCGGGTCATCACTTCATCCACGAAGTGCCGCTCGAGCGGATCCACGCCATATTCCCGGAACACGTGACGACCGCGGCGGGCAATCTTTTCCGTGAGAATCGAGCGTGGCATCACGATGACCGTGAGTCCGTACGCCACGACGCTTGCCAGTAGCGTGGGCACAAACGCGTTCACATCGTGCGTTAGGCCGAAGGCGAATGCGGTTGCCGTGAGCGGCGCTCGCATCGTGCCACCGAGCGTGGCGGCCATGCACACCAACGCCCACAGGCGCGGGTCTCCACCCGGCAGCCAGGGGCCGATGAGGCAACCAAGCCCCGCACCCATCATCAGCAGTGGGGCCAGCACGCCGCCGGAGGTTCCAGAGCCCAGCGCAATCACCCAGATGACCGCTTTCACGGCCAGCAAGGCCACGACTGCCGAGAGCATCAGATGATTCGTCAACAGGTCGTTGATGACATCGAAGCCCACGCCGAGCGCTCTCGGCTCGACATACCCGCCGATGCCCACCGCGAGCCCGCCGATGGCGGGCCACCACATCCAGTGCACGGGGAGCTTTCCGAACAGGTCCTCAACCCGATACAGGGCCGTCGTCAGACCCGCCGAGAGCGCGCCGCACGCCAGACCCGCCGCCGCGCAGGAGAGGAGCGCGAGCGGTGTGGGCGACACGGTTTCGAGCGGAAACAGCGGGCCCGCATTCGCCCAGAGAGGCCGCAGTAGCGCAGCCACACCGCAGGCGAGCGCAACGGGCAGCAGGCTGCGCGGGCGCAGCTCGAACAAGAGCAACTCCACCGCCAGCAACACCGCTGCCAGCGGAGTGCCGAACACGGCAGTCATGCCGGCGCACGCGCCCGCGACCAGCAGCGCCTTCCGCTCCGCCGAGGTGAGGTGGAAGGCCTGCGCCAGCAGGGAGCTCATGGCCCCGCCCGTCATGATGATGGGCCCCTCGGCGCCGAACGGCCCGCCGCTGCCGATGACGATGCCCGAGGACAACGGCTTCAGCACGGCCACCTTCGGCGACATGCGGCTCTTGCCGTACAGAATGGCTTCGAGCGCCTCCGGAATGCCGTGCCCGCGGATCTTCTCGCTGCCATAGCGGCACATGAGCCCGATGATCACGCCGCCGAGCACCGGCACGAGGATCACCCACGGCCCGAGTGCGTTGTCGGCCGGCGAGCGGCTCGCCAGCGACACCGTGTGATAGAAAAACAGATTCGTGAAGAGATTGATTGCGCCGAGCAGCACCCAGGCGCTCACCGTGCCGATGACACCGATGACGAGCGCAAATCCGGAAAGCAGCACCAGCCGCTGATTGATCGCGAAATCCCGCCTATGCATGCAAGGGACGAACTCTCTGAGGCACTATGGAATGCGCCTCGAAATCAAGCGGGATGAACCAGCACTTCCGGCGCGCGAAAAGTATTGGCGGATTCCCTTCCGAGGTCAACGCGTCGCGTCTTCGTAGAAATGATTGAGCTTCGCGACAGCCCGGTTCCACGTGAACAGGCGGGCCACCCTGTCACGGCCGGCAAGCCCCATCCGGCTGCGCAACCCGGGGTCGTCGAGCAGCTTGCATAATGCGGCGGTCAGCGCGCCCACGTCGCCCCGATCCACCAGCAGGCCCGTTTCGCCATCGACCACCACCTCGGAGGCCGCGCCGCCCCGGGTGGTGACGACCGGCAATCCCGCCGCCATGGCTTCGATCAACGGAATGCCGAACGGCTCGTGCCACACGGACGGAAAGACGAACACCCCCGCCTGCTCGTAGTGCCGACGCATTTCGTTGTTGGGCACGACGCCTTCCATGCGAACGCGCGGTGCAAGCGCCTGAACAGCCTGCAGCACGTGCGTGCGGAACGTGGCCGGCTCGTTGCAGAACCTGCGCACCGGCGCGAGCACCGGGTCCTTGTCGAACGGGTCCACGAACTGCCTTGGCGCGAAGTCGAACGGCCCCACCATGCGCAGCTGCGCATTGGGCTTGCGCTTCGCCACCTGGGCAAAGGCCTCGAGCAGAACGCTGACGCCCTTCTCCGGCGCCACGCGCCCGACAAAGAGCACCGTATCGGATTCGGCGGGTTTCGTCGCAAGCTGCAGGAACGCCTCGTCGACTCCGTTGTGGAGCGTGTGGCACCTGGATGCCACGTCCGGGAAGCGCCGTCGGATGCCGTTGGCGACATGGTCGCTGCAGGCCAGTATCAACGCCGCGTCCTTCAACCTCGAGCCGATGAGATCGGCATCGAAGTCCGCCAGCGAGTGATCGTGCACGTGCAGCACGATGCACGCATCCGGATTGCGATGGCGGATGGCCGTGATGAAGTTCGTGATGCCGTGAATGTGCACGATCTGGCAGTGCCGCGCGCGAATGTCCTCGGCAACCGTGTGAGCGAAACTCGTGTAGTACAGCGAGCTGAACCGGTAAGGCCGCGAACGCGGGCTCAGACGCAGCGTATCGAGGAACTTCAGGCTGTTCAGCGCACGATCCACCCCGACCGGAATGCGCGACCACACGACGCCCTCCTGCTCCTCCACGGACGGCAGCCCGCGTTGCTGGCGGGAATACACGATCACCGAGTGATCCTTCGCCAGCCGGCGCGCGATTTCGTAGTTGACGACGCCGAGCGCGTCGGTGATCCGCGGCGGCGTCACGGAAATCACGGAGTGGGGATAGACGTGCGCGATTCTCATCGGATTCTCCCGAGCTCGACTGCGGCCGAGGCTGAGTCAGCGAACCGGGAGCGGGTCAGGGCGACGTGGAAGGACGGGTTACACCTGCGGAGCGCCGCCGCATCAATTGCGGTACGTGCGCGGCGGTACCCCACATGACGACAAAAGCAATGGGTGTTCCCGCGCCCCTCCGGGATGCGCGCTGCCTCGCACTGTCGTATACAGCTATGCCGTGCATACGCAATCGCGCCCCACTTCGCGCCAGCTCGACACCGATCGTCTCCGGATCGTCATCCGGTGGGGCGAGAGCGGGCCGCGCCCGTGGGAAAGCGAGATCGCACGGCGGCTGCGCGCCGTGCAAGGCGCCGAAGTCATCGAGACGCCTGCGCACGCCCCCTGCGGATCGGCTGACATCGTTTTGGATACATCGGAAACGCCGCTTCACGCAGCGGCACGCGCACCCGCCGCCGATCACCCGAGCCTCGGCTACTGGTGTTTCGTGTATGGCGATGAAGGGCGCCTGAGCGACCCTTGCACGGCGGAGCTTGCGGCGGGCCGGCGAAGCGCGCTCATCCAGCTCGTGTCCATCGATGCGAACGGCCAGGCAACACTGCTGGAAGGCGGCGCGATCAAGACAGTGCCCCATTCACTGCGAGCTACGCGCGAGCGCATGTTCGATGCGGTGGTGAGCTGGCCGGAACGCGCGCTCACCCGAATCCTCGAACAGCCGCATAGGCAGATCCGAGGGCCTTCGGTGCCCTGGACGCCCGCTCCGCCAGTCCCGGCGAGATTTGTTGCGCTCGGCGGTTACGCCCGACGCATTGCGCAGGAGATGGTGGAAGAGCATTGGGCCATCGGCATCATTCCGCGGCCCGTTACGCACGTGCTTCACTCATTCGACGCAAGTGAGATCCAGTGGCTGCAGCCACCGGAAGGCCATGCGATTGCGGATCCCCTTGGAGTCGTCGAGCGGGAGGGCACGCTCACCCTGCTCGCTGAAAGCTTCGATTTCGATGATCGACAGGGCCGGATCGTGGCGCTCGAAGTGCGGGATGGGAAAGTGCTCTCCCCGCCGCGGGAAGTGCTCCGACGACCGGTGCACCTCTCCTACCCTCACCTGATCGCTCACGGAGCTCATCTCTATTGCCTCCCGGAAGCCGCCGGCGCCGGCTGCGTGCAGCTCTTTCGCGCCGAGCGCTTCCCGGATTGCTGGGTGCCGGACCGAATCTTGCTCCAGAACTTCGCCGCTGCGGACGCGACGGTGTATCGCTGGGAGGGCCGCTGGTGGATGTTCGTCTGCAATCATGCGGATCAGGACGAAACAAAACTGTACGTCTTTCACGCCCAGGATCTGTTCGGCCGCTGGCACCCGCATGCGCGCAACCCGGTGAAGTGTGACCTGCGCTCGGCTCGCCCCGCCGGCCCGCTCTTCGAGCACGAAGGTGCGCTGTACCGGCCGGCACAGGACTGTTCCGTCACCTACGGAGGGGCCGTCGCCGTGAATCGCGTGCTCACGCTGTCGCCGACGGATTTTGCGGAGGAGACAGTCACCGTGCTGCGGCCGCTTGCCAGCGGGCCCTATCCACACGGGCTGCATACTCTGACAGGCGCTGGCGCGTACACCGTGGTCGATGGCAAGCGGCACAGCCGCTCCCTGCGCCGGCTCGCGTGGGGCCTGAGGCAACTGGCAAGAGGTTTGCGCACGCATGCGGATCGCCCTCGTCAGCCAGCCCCGTGATCCGATTGCGGCCTCCGGGTCTCAGTGGGGGTCTGTTGCGATTGTCACGTGGGAGCTGGCGCGCCGCCTGGCCCGCACGCATGAGGTGACGGTTTATGCGCCTCGTGCTCCACGCCAGCCGGATGAAGAACGGGGACCGGACGGTGTGCTCGTCCGCCGCACGCCCCGTGTACGAAGATTGATTCACAAGGCGCTCGATCTGGGCACGAGTCTCGTGAACCTGCAGCCGCCCTACTTCGCGTTGCCAATGTTCTTTCGGGAGTACGGGCAGGCGGTGGCCGAGATGCTTGCGCAGGACAAGCCGGATGTCGTGCACGTTCATTCCTGGTCCCACTTCATCCCCGTCTTCCGCCGTGCATTGCCCGACGCACGCATCGTTCTGCACTCCCACGACGCACTCCTCACCCGGCTGGATCGTGTGAAGGTCGAACGGCGCCTCGCGGTGACCGATGCCGTGGTGACGTGCAGCGACTTCATCACTCGCGAGTGGCGTTCACGATACCCGGCGTGCGCGGAGCGTATTCACACCATCGGGAACGGCGTCGACCTCGAGCATTTCACACCGGCGAGGCTCGATGACGCGTCCGCCTCGCCGCCGCGAATCCTGTACATCGGCCGCATTTCGCCTGACAAGGGGGTGCACATCCTGGTCCGCGCGTTCGACGATCTGCTCGAGCGCCGCCCCGACGCTGAGCTGATCGTGGCGGGGCCGCTGGGTTTGCTGCCATACAACCAGGTCGCGCTCTGCGAAACCGATCCGCACGTGGCGGCGATGCGCAGCTTTTACGGCGCCGGCGTCCTGGGGCGGCTTCGCAAGCAGGTGCTCGGCGCGCGCGACAGCTATCTGGAAAGCATGCGTGCGAGCGTGCGGCCCTCGACATGGGAACGCATTCGCTTCCTCGGGCCGCTGGAGCATCGTGAGCTGCCCGAACACTATCGTGGCGCGTGTCTCCTGGCGGCGCCCTCTGTGTGGCAGGAGCCCTTCGGGTTGCCGATTGCCGAGGGCATGGCGAGCGGGCTGCCGGTCGTCGCCACATACGCCGGCGGTATCCCCGAGCTCGTCGAGGACGGCGTGACGGGCAGGCTGGTGGAGCGCGGCGACGCTCTTGCACTGTCCCGCGCGCTGCAGGAGCTGCTGGACGACCCGGCTCGCGCAACCCGCATGGGGCGGGCCGCGCGGGCGCGTGCGGAGAAGCTCTTTGGATGGGAAGGCGTCGTTCAGCGCCTCGATGCGGTGTATCAGCAACTCACGCCCGCCATTCGTCGCTACGGCCACTCGCTTGAACGAGTCGACGGATGAGCACCGTTCTCGCTCAGCTACGCTACGACGCGTCTCGCCGAAGGAGTCGTGTCGATGCAGCTGATCCGGACTGTGCTACCGATGCTCGTGCTGGCAACGCTTCCACATGCGCACGCTCTCGCGGCCAACACGCAGGCACCCGGAGACGTGCACGGCCGCGCGATCAAGGCGCACACGGCCTTTCTGGCGCACGATCTCCTTGAAGGCCGCGAGACCGGACACCGCGGCTACGACATTGCGGCCGCCTACGTCGCGGCCCAGTTCGAGGCGTTCGGGCTCGAGCCCGGGAACGGCCGGAACGGTTTCTTCCAGACCGTGCCGCTGCGCGAGCGATCGCTGCAGCCGGGAGGCACTCGCTTCGTCCTGCGCCTCGGCGACAACGAGCGCGTTTTCGAGAACGGAATCGACATCGCCGTGGATGCAAGCGAATACGAGCTCGACGAGACGATCGAGGCGCCACTGGTCTTCGTCGGCTGGGGGATCACCGCGCCCGGGCTCGATCATGACGATTACGCCGGGCTCGATGTGCGGTGCAAGGCGGTTGTGCTTCTCGAAGGTGCGCCCGCGAGCCTTCCGGGCGCGCTGCGCGCGCATTACAGCTGGATCGAGCAGAAGGAGCGCATGGCCGCGGAACACGGTGCCATCGCGGTGCTCACGCTGAAGTCGCCGGCGCGCGAGCGCTTCTCCCCGTTCGAGCGAACCCGGCAGCTCAAGCCTTTGCCGCAGCTCGCCTGGCGAGAGACTGAGCG
The DNA here is from genome assembly GCA_019683695.1 of Steroidobacteraceae bacterium. GTDB lineage: Bacteria > Pseudomonadota > Gammaproteobacteria > Steroidobacterales > Steroidobacteraceae > JADGHX01. Next base: position 813 of record JADGHX010000099.1, on the reverse strand, counting down.
CGACGTGCATGCGGCGCCGGTGAAAGCGACGATCTCTCTGGGGCCGCAGGCTGCGCGGGCACTGTTTGCGCACGCCGGCCGCGACATCGACCGCATCTATCGCGCATCGGAATCGAAACCGCCGCGTGGTTTTCCGCTGCGCGCCTCCATGCGCCTGACGCGGAAGTCCTCGCACAAGGACACCTCGAGCGCGAATGTGCTCGGCCTCTTGAGAGGCACGGATCCCGCAGTGGCGGATGAGTATGTCGTCGTTGCGGCTCATCTGGACCACGTGGGGGTGGGCGAGCCAATCAACGGCGATGCGATCTACAACGGCGCCGTGGACAACGCCGGTGGCGTCGCGACGATGCTCGAAGTGGCGCGCGCGATCCGCGCAAGCGGCGGCACGCGGCGATCGATTCTGTTCCTGGCCACCACGGGCGAGGAAAAAGGACTCATCGGCTCCGACTACTTCGTCGCGCACCCCACGGTTCCGCTGGAGCAGATCGTGGCGGCGATCAGCGTCGACGGGCTGATGGCGTTTCACGATTTCGGCGGCATCGTCGCACTCGGCGCCGATCACTGGACGCTCGGCGAGATCTCATTGCATGCGGCGCGGGCCATCGATGCCGTACACGTTCCCGACCCGATTCCCGAGCGCGGCAACCTTGCGCTCAGCGATCAGTACCCGTTCCTGCGGATGGGCATCCCCGTCCTCTTCCCCAACCCGGCCCCCGGCCACGCCCGCCACGGCGACGACGATGACGGCACGGCCGCCTGGGACAACTACGAGACCCACCATTACCCAGTATCTAAAACACAACACCCACCCCA
>JADGHX010000098.1 GCA_019683695.1 Steroidobacteraceae bacterium | reverse complement strand
GGCGCGGTGGGCGTGAGTGCGCGGCTTGCGCCGTTCATGCCCATTCCGGTGGTGGGCAAGGACGGCGAGCGGTACCGCTGGCTCACCGAAGCCGATCTGCCCCAGAGCATCGGAAGGCTCTCCGCATTCATGGGGAATGCCGGCGTTCTGCTTCGCGCATACATCTACATGCGCATGCTCGGCCGGGAAGGCATGTCACAGGTGGGGGACTACGCCACACTGAACGCGAACTACATGCTGGCGCGGCTGCGGCAGGCGGGGTTCGAAGCCGCGTACCCCACGCGGCGGGCGAGCCACGAGTTCATCATCACGCTCAGGCGTCAGGCCCGCGAGCTGAACGTCACGGCGATGGACTTCGCGAAGCGCCTGCTGGACCATGGCTTCCACGCGCCCACGACCTATTTCCCGCTCCTCGTGCCCGAATGCCTGCTCATCGAGCCCACGGAAACGGAGAGCAAGGAGGTTCTCGATGCCTTCGTGGATGCGCTGGTGCATATTCAGCGCGAGGCAGAAGAGGAACCCGAGCATGTTCGCGCGGCCCCGCACACCTTGCCGGTGCGGCGCCTCGATGACGTGCGGGCAGCCAAGCAACTGGACCTGACGTGGAAGCCGACCTGCTAGACCGGCCCAAGCCCCGCGGCGTGCTGCGCGTGTTGCGCGCAGCCGGCGCGAGCTGGCGTGGGCTCGTCGGTGCATTCCGCGCGGAGGCGGCCTTCCGCCAGGAACTCGCTCTCGCCGCGGTCGTCATACCCCTCGGTCTGTGGCTGGGGCACACCGGCGTCGAGAGAGCGCTTCTCGTGGCGCCGATGCTGCTCGTGCTGGTGGTGGAGCTTGTGAACAGCGCCATCGAAGCCACGGTGGACCGTATCGGAATGGAGCGGCATGTACTGGCCGGCCTCGCAAAGGACATCGGGTCGGCCGCAGTCTTCGTGTCCTTCATCCTGCTGGGAGCCGTCTGGGCACTGGTGCTGTTCGGTCGCTGAGCGGCCGGCCGGGCGCCGGGCGGCGCGACGGCCGCCCATCGAGGCGGCATCCATACCGGTTGCGTCGTGCTTCGGCGGCACTGCCCGTCCGACACACTGCTAGACTCGGCCCGGGCCAGCCCCGCCCTGTCGACCGCCGGCCTCGCTCACCGACTGGAGTTTGAAACAGGATTCCTATGCGACGTGTACCGCTGCTGCTTCTTCTCCTGATCACGCCGCTTGCCTTCCTCAACGCACAGACCACGCCTCCGGCGTCGTCCACGCCGAAGGCCGCTCCCAACCCGCAGATCGTGCCGCGCTCGGAGCGGCTGCCGCCGGCGCCTTCGTCGGTGCCGCCCGGAGAACAGCCCGCGCCCGTGCCGCCGGCAGGGCCGCCGCCCAACCAGGGCAACGGCAGCGCTCAGGCCGAAGAGATGGCGCAGCAGGCCGCCGCGGTGGAGGAAGACCCGGATTGGGCGGTCACGCTCGAGCGCATCGCAAACAGCGTCGTTTCCATCGAGGTGGATGCGACGCGCGCGTTCGACACGGAGTGGAACAGCTCCGCGCAGGCGACGGGTTTCGTCGTCGACGCCGAGCGCGGGCTCATTCTCACCAATCGGCACGTCGTCACGCCCGGCCCGGTGACCGCGGAAGCGACGTTCCTCAATCGCGAGGAAGTGCAGCTCTACCCCGTGTATCGCGATCCGGTGCACGACTTCGGTTTCTACCGGTACGACCCGGCGAAGCTGCGCTTCATCAAGCCCAAGGCGCTCCCGCTCTACCCGGAAGGCGCGCAGATCGGGCGCGAGATCCGCGTGGTCGGCAACAATGCCGGCGAGCAGCTGTCGATTCTCGCCGGCACGCTCGCACGCCTCGACCGCCAGGCGCCCGAGTACGGTCTCGCGAAGTACAACGACTTCAACACGTTTTATCTGCAGGCCGCTTCGGGCACCTCGGGCGGATCGTCCGGCTCGCCGGTGGTGGATATCCGGGGGCGCGTCGTCGCGCTGAATGCGGGCGGCGCAAGCGGTGCCGCCTCCAGCTTCTATCTGCCGCTCGGTCGCGTGCGGCGCGCGCTCGAAGCCATCCAGCATGGCGAAACGCCCACGCGCGGCACCTTGCAGACCGTATTTCAGTACACCCCCTTCGATGAGCTGAAGCGGCTTGGCCTGCGGCCCGAGACCGAATCCGCCGTACGCAAGAAGTTCCCGCAGTACACCGGCATGCTCGTGGTGAGCGAGGTGCTGCCGGGCTCGCAGACGGACGGTCATCTTCAGCCGGGCGACGTCCTGGTGAAGGTGAACGGCAAGTACCTCACCCAGTTCGAGCCGCTGGACGAGGTGATGGATACGAATGTCGGCAAGACCGTCACGCTCGAAGTGGAGCGCGGGGGCCAGCCCATCACCACGGAGCTCCCGGTCACCGACCTGCACGCCATCACGCCGAGCTCGTACCTGGAATTCGGCGATGCCATCGCGCACACGCTGTCGTATCAGCAGGCGCGCCACTTCAATGTGCCGATCCGGGGCGTCTACATCGCGAACCCGGGCTACGTGTTCGGTGCGGCGGGGATTCCTCGCGGCGCCGTGATCAAGCTGTTCAACTCGAAGCCGATCGCCACGATCGACGATCTGCAGGCCGCCATTCAGGACTTGGGCGACGGCGATCGCGCCGCCGTGCGCTATTCGACGATCGACGATCCGAACGGCAGCCAGCTGCGCTCGGTGCGCATGGATCGGCGTTGGTTCCCCGGCCGCCGCTGTGACCGGGACGACGCGCAGGGGCTCTGGACCTGTGTCGCGCTCCCGGAAGGCCCTCCGCCGAAGCCACCCGCGGGTGGCACCACGGAATTTCCGATGTACAAGGACCCGAGGCTTGCGGATATCGCACCCTCGCTGGTTCAGGTGAACTTTGACATGCCGTACTCCGTTTCCGGCATCACCGAGCGGAACTATCACGGCACCGGGCTCGTGGTGGATGCGGAGCGGGGTCTCGTTGTCGTGGACCGCAACACCGTTCCGGTATCCATCGGCGACGTGAGCATCACGTTCGCCGGCACGCTCGAAGTGCCGGGGCGCGTCACCTACATCCACCCGCTGCACAACCTGGCCCTCGTGCAGTACGACCCCGTGCTCATCGGCAACACGCCGGTGAAGAGCGCGAAGCTTGCGCCCCGAGAGATCTCATCCGGCGAGCAGGTGTGGGTGGTCGGCCTCGGGCGCGACAGCGAGTTGCGCGCGCGGACCACGGAGATCGCCGAGGTTCAGCCTCTTGTGCTGCCTCTGTCGCGCACCATGCGATTCCGCGACAGCAACCTCGAAGCCATCGAGCTCGTGAACCCGCCGCTCGACTACGACGGCGTGCTGCTCGAGAAGTCCGGCCGCGTGATCGGCCTCTGGTCGAGCTTCGCGTACGAGAGCGGGCGCGAGCTGACGCAGGACAATCGGGGCGTGCCGATCGATCTCGTCGCGGACATGCTGAAGCGTGTGCAGACGGGCGCGCCGCTGCATTCGCTCGAGGTGGAGTTCTCCACGACGCCGCTTGCGACGGCGCGCGAGTTCGGCTTGAGCGAGCAGTGGGTGAAGAAGCTCACGTCGCACAGCCCGTCGAAGCGCGAGGTGCTCACGGTGGCACGCATGGTGGGTGGCTCGCCGGCCGCGCGCCTGCTGCAGCAGGGCGATCTCGTGCTGGCCATCGACGGGCAGGTCGTCACTCGCTTCCGCGAGGTGGAGCGCGCGGTGGCGGACGACAAGCATGTGATCGTCACCGTGTGGCGTGCCGGCAAGGAGCAGAACATCACGGTGGAAACCGTGGAGCTCCCCAGCACCGACATCAACCGGATCGTGCTCTGGGCGGGCGCCACGTTGCAGGCGCCCCATCGGGCCATGAGCGCCCAGCGCGGCATTCCGCCGGTCGGCGTGTACGTGGGCTATTTCTCGTACGGCTCCCCGGCGACGCGGTATGGCCTGTATCCCGGCCGGCGCATCGTCGAGGTGGACGGGGTGCCCACGCCGGACCTGGATTCGTTCATCCGGGCGGTCACGGGGCGGCCGGACCGCTCCTCCGTGCGTCTGCGCACGATCACCTGGAACAACGCGCCCGAGGTCATCACGCTCAAGCTCGACAAGCACTACTGGCCCGCTTACGAGCTCGTGCGGTCGGAGAACGGCTGGCAGCGCAAGGCACTGGAGTGAGCCGCTGAAAGGGGGCGCCGGGGCCGTGTGCGCGGGCGAATCTGTGTGATTCCCGCGACACGGTTCGCGTTACCGGAAGGAGTGGACAGGCGCGGCGCGGCGGCCTTGATAGAATCGGCTTCCCATGGTCCGCGTCGTTCGTGCAACACAAGTCGAGATCGAAACCGCCGTGCAGGCTCTGCGTGACGGCGAGCTCGTGGCGTTTCCCACGGAGACCGTCTACGGGCTCGGCGCGAATGCGCAGAATCCCGCGGCGGTGGCGAAGATCTTCGAGGCGAAGGGTCGGCCGAAGACCCATCCCGTCATCGTGCATCTCGACAGTCCGCGCTTCCTGCACCGCTGGGTTGCCGAAGTTCCGGAGGTGGTCACGAAGCTGGCCGAGAAGTTCTGGCCCGGCCCGCTCACCGTGGTGATGAAGCGCGCGGCAAACGTGCACGACATCGTCACCGGCGGGCAGGACACGATCGCCGTCCGCGTGCCGTCCCACCCCATGGCACAACAGCTGCTCACCGCGTTCGGCGGCGGCATTGCGGCGCCTTCGGCGAACCGCTACGGCAAGCTGAGTCCCACGCGGCCCGAGCACGTGCGGGACGAGCTGGGCGATGCGGTGAAGGTGATTCTGGATGGGGGTGAGAGCCAGATCGGGCTCGAGTCCACCATCGTGAACTGCGCAGACGGCAAGGTGCGCCTGCTGAGGCCCGGTGCCGTGACGGCCGCCCAGCTGCGCAGCGTGGTGGGTGATCTGCTCATGGGGCCGGACCTCGAGTCTCCCCGCACACCCGGCAGCACGCCGTCGCACTACGCGCCGACCACGCCGCTCATCATCGTGCCGGCCGGTGAGATCGACGCGAAGGCCGCGGCACTGTCCGAAGGCGGCGTGCGCATCGCGGTGCTCGCGCAGCGCCTGCCCCTGAAGTCTCACAAATACGTCACCTGGATCAATGCCGGGCGCCGGCCGGATCAGTACGCGCACGATCTCTACGCGAATCTGCGCACGCTGGACAAGGCGGGTTGCCAGAAGATCCTGGTGCAGGATGTGCCCACCGATGAGCGCTGGGACGCCATCCGCGACCGCCTGGTCCGCGCGGCCAGCAGCATCAGCGAAAGCGACGACACGGGCTCCATGGCCGTGCTGCCCTAGGCACGGCATTCATGCTCATCTGCGAGAGCGAGCGGCTGCGGCTGCGTGAGCTGGTCCCGCAGTCCGATGCCGATTTCATCCTGCGCCTGCTGAACGACCCTTCGTTTCTCGCGAACATCGGCGATCGGGGCGTGCGCACGCGTGCGGAGGCCGAGCGCTACATCGAGACCGGGCCGGTGGCGTGCTACGAGCGTTTCGGGTACGGGCTCCTCGCCGTGGAGCTGAAGCACTCCGGTGTTCCGATCGGCCTGTGCGGGCTTCTGAAGCGCACGTGGCTGATGCTTCCGGATATCGGGTTTGCGTATCTGCCGGAGTTCTGGGGCAAGGGGTATGCGTTCGAGGCCGCGTCCGCGGTGCTCTCGTGGGCGCGCGATCACCGGGACATCACAGAGCTCTGCGCAATCACCGCGCCGGACAACCGCGGCTCCATTCGCGTGCTCGAGAAACTGGGGTTCGCTTTCGAGCGCGTCGTGCGCTCGCCGGAAGGGCAGCAGAGCCGGCTGTTCAGGTGCTCCATACCGCCGGTGTCCCGCACGCGGCGCTGAGCGGGTTGCCGTAATTCGGCCGCCTGCGCTCCGCATGCAGGGCTGAGCGGGGCGAGCGCCTGAAACCCGGCAATGTGCCTCACTACGAAGTGACGGCGTGTATCAGTCCGCAGGAACCGTGCGATCCCGCGCCCACGCGCGCAGCGCTTCCACCTGCTCCGCCATCACGACGGACAGCGGTTGCGTGGAGCGTAACTCGTGCAGGATGAGCGCCGCGCTCATGGGCTGCCCCTGCGAATGCGCGGTGTAGAGCGCGGCAACCACGGCCTGTTCGAGCTCCGCGCCCGAAAAGCCTTCGCTGTGGCTGGCGAGCGCATTCAGCTCTTCGGTGGAGAGATCCACGCCGCGCTTGCGGGCATGGATCGCGAGAATTTGCGCGCGTGCCGCACGCTTCGGCAGATCCACGAAGAAGATTTCGTCGAAACGGCCTTTGCGCACCAGCTCCGGCGGCAGCGCGGAAATGTCATTCGCGGTGGCCACCACGAAGATGCGCGCGCGCTGCTCGGCGAGCTACGTGAGAAACGTGCCGAGCACGCGCCGGGATACGCCGCTGTCGCCCTCGCCGGAGGCGAGCGCCTTTTCCATTTCATCCACCCACAGCACGCAAGGGGCCAGCGCTTCGGCGGCGTGCAGGGAATCGCGCAGGTTCTTTTCGGATTCACCGTGCCATTTGCTGTAGAGCGCGCCGAAGTCCAGTCGCAGCAGCGGCACTGTCAGAATGCCCGCGGCGGCACGCGCGGCGAGGCTCTTTCCGCAACCCTGCACGCCAAGCAGCATCACGCCCTTCGGCGGATCGAGCTTCGGTGCGGAGCCATCGAACGCCGGCTTGCGGCTGAGCAGCCACTGACGCAGGCGTGCGAGCCCGCCGATGTCCGCGAACTTCGCGGTATCCGGCTCGTAGGAGAGCGCGCCGCCGCGGTTCAGAAGCTGGTACTTGGCCGCCAGCACCGCGGGCAGGTCGCTCATCGTGAGCGCGCCGTCGTTGAAGATGGCCTGACGGGCAAGACGCTCGGTATCCGGCGTCTCGAGTCCGGCGAGATTGTCGACGAGGTGCTCGAGCGCCTTCGTGTCGATCTGCGCGGAGCGGCCGCCGTTCGCGTCCGCCCACTCCTGCGCCACGCGGTTGACCACCATCAGGCGCTCGTTGCGTGTCGGCGCGCCGAGCGAGAGCCGCGCGCTCAGATGCTCGAGCTCCTGCGGAATCTCGAGCTCATGGCTCAACAGCACGAGCGTCCGCGGCACCTTGTCGTACCCCTGCGCGATGTCCTTGATCATGCGGACGTTGAGCGGGTCGCCGAGATACGGGTGGAAGTCGAGCAGCACGTAGATGCCGGCTGCCGGGGTCGCCTTGAGATGCCGGAGCAGCTGGCCCGGATCCGCGAGCGTGCGCTGCGGGCCGCCGAGGTGCTTGTCCATGCGGCACAGGCCTTCCGTCACGGTCCACTGGAAGAGGCTCCAAGGCTTGCCGCGCGAGGCGCGGGCGCCCGCTTCCCGGATGAGCTGCAGCACGCGGGCTTCCTCCCGCGACTCGATCACGATGAGCGCGAAGCGGGACGCCAGCAGCATCTCCAGCTCGCGGCGCGGGTCGGGTGCGGCGGTTTGGACGGCCATGGGCGCCGGAGTGTACTCAATCGCTCCGTCGTGGTCCGCGAGGGCCCCTTCGTTTTGGGCACGTGCTGTTGCAGAATGCGCGCCGGGCCGGGCCCTTTGAAGGGTCTGGCCGCTGTCTTTTTGGGGCCCCGGAAACGCTCGCCATGCTCATGCCACGTCAGGTCCGTCGCAGTCGTTTCATCGATCCGTTTCACCCCACGGAGATCCGCCGGCTGGTGAAGGAGTTCGGGTCGCCGCTCCTCATCGTGGACTGTGAGCGCGTGCGCGTGCAGCTGCGCAAGCTCCGGAAGGCGCTGCCCGGCGTCGATCTGCATTACGCGCTCAAGCCGCTGCCGCATCCCGCCGTCGTGCGCACCGTCACGGAAGAGGGCGCGTTTCTCGATCTGGCGACCACGGGCGAGGTGCAGCTGGCGCAGCGGCTCGGGGTCGATCCAAAGCGCTGCATCCACACGCATCCCATCAAGCGCGATCAGGACATCCGCAACGCCCTCGAATATGGCGTGCGCGTGTTCGTGGCCGACAACCCGGACGAGATTCGCAAGTTCGTGCCTTACGCAGAGCGCGCGGAGCTGCTGTTGCGCGTCTCGTTCCGAAGCCCCGGCGCGGTGTGCGATCTGTCTCGCAAGTTCGGGTGCGACCCGGAGAATGCCGTCGCGCTCGCGCGGCTCGCGGCGGAGCTGGGCATTCAGGTGCGCGGCCTGTCGTTTCACGTGGGCTCACAGGCGCCCGATGCCGTGAAGCACGTGGAAGCCATCGAGGCCTGCGCGAACCTGCTCGCCACCGCCCGCAAGGAGAAGCTCGGTGTCTGCGACACGCTGGATATCGGCGGCGGCTTCCCCATCGATTACATGAAAACCGCGCCGGACATCGGTCGCTTCTGTGCACCGATCCGCTCCGCGCTGGCGAAGCTTCCCAAGCGTGTGCGCGTCATCGCGGAGCCCGGCCGCTTCATCGCCGGGCCGGCCGCCATTGGCGTGGCCTCGGTGATGGGCCGCGCCCAACGCGAAGGGCATTGGTGGTACTACCTCGACGATGGGCTCTACGGCTCATACAGCGGGCAGCTGTACGATCACGCTCGCTACCCCGTCGAGCCGCTCAAGGATTCCCCCGAGCGGCTGCCCTCCGTGCTCGCCGGGCCGACCTGCGACAGCATCGATGTCATCGCGGAAAACCTGATGCTCCCCGAGCTGAAGGCCGGCGATCTCATCGTGGGGCGAGCGATGGGTGCGTACACGTGGGCGAGCGCGTCCGAGTTCAACTTCTTCCCGAAGGCCACCGTGGTCGCGGTCAATCAGACGCCCGGTGACACGGGGAGTATCACCCCCTTTCCGCTCTGATGGTGGCGCGGCTCACACGCCGTCGCGTACTGGCCGTGGGGCTTTCTGCGCCACTTGCGCCGCTCGCCCGCGCCGAGCGCTCGATCGCCCCGGCGCGAGCCTCCGATATCGAGACGGGCACCGCGCCGGGCGCTGCTGCCCGCGCGTTGAACTGGCTCGAGCTGCATAACCTGCACACGGGGCGGAAGCTGCGGGTCACGTTCCGGGACGCGTCCGGATTCATCGCGTCCGCGCTCGGGCAGCTCGACCGGCTGCTCGGAGACCACCGGAGTGGGGAGTACCGCGAGATGGACCGGCAGCTGTACGTGCTCCTCGCGGACCTCGCGGCCGCGGCGCATGCCGAGCCGCGCTACGAGATCATCTCCGGGTACCGCTCGCGCGCCACGAACGACAAGTTGCGCGCCAACGGCGGCGGCCAGGCGAAGAACAGCCAGCACATCGAGGGCAAGGCCGCGGATGTGCGCCTGAAGGGTGTACCGACAGCGGTCCTGCGGGACATCGCCGTGTCGCTGAAGCGGGGCGGCGTCGGGTGGTACCCGAAATCCGACTTCGTTCATGTCGACACCGCCCGCGTGCGTTACTGGGAAGGCTGAATCGCCCGCGAACTGCGGCGCGTGCCCGATTCCGCGCCAACGAGCCTGTGCTAATGTCCGCCACGCGCACCGATCGGGTTCGAGCATGCCGGCCATCATTCCGACGACCTTTCTGCTCATCGCCTCCAACGTCTTCATGACCTTCGCCTGGTACGCCCACCTCAAGAACCTGAGCGGGCGGCCCTGGTACATCGCCGCCCTCGCGAGCTGGGGCATCGCGCTCTTCGAATACGTGCTGCAGGTGCCCGCCAATCGCATCGGTTACACCGAGCTCACCCTGCCGCAACTGAAGATGCTGCAGGAAGTGATCACGCTCTCCGTGTTCGTGCCGTTCAGCGTCTTCTACATGCAGAAGCCGTTGAAGCTCGATTACCTCTGGGCGGCGCTCTGCATGCTCGGCGCGATCTATTTCGTGTTTCGCACCCCGGATACGCAATGAAGGTCGGGAAGATCGAGCCCGGGACCGCGATTCATCGTCAGGTCACCGCCGCCCGTGAAGGCCGCGAGCCCCGCGTGATCGCCCGGCTCTCGTCGGGCTGGGTGCTCTTCGGGGAGCAGCAGTTCGTGCGTGGCTATGCGCTGTTGCTGCCGGATCCGGTCGTGCCCACCCTGAATGCGCTCGGGGCGCGCGAGCGCGGGCAGTTCCTCATGGACATGACGAAGGTGGGGGATGCGCTGCTGAAAGTGACCGGCGCCCTGCGCATCAACTACGCCATCTTCGGCAACGTGGAGCCGGCGCTGCACGCCCACGTGATCCCGCGCTTTGCGGACGAGCCGGAGAACATGCGCACGGCTCACCCATGGGCCTACGACTGGACGGCCGCTCCTGCCTTCGATCGCGTCGGCATGGCCGAGCTGGCGGAGGGCCTGCGCCGCGAGCTCGGTCGCATGGGTGTCACGAAGCCGATGCGCTTCGCGCCCGGCGAGAACGCGCCTTGAGGGGTGAACGGCCGCGCAACTCAACACCCTGCCGGAGCATGTCCAAAATGCAGGCGGACGAGGTGGCCAGGCAGCGCTGTGACGCGCGGCTGATTCGTTCGCTGATCAGCCGCAGTGCGCGTCGCCGCAGGAATGCCCGTCCTGCTCGATCTGGATGGTGACGTGGTCGATGTGATGCTCCTGCGCGAGCATCACTTTGAGTGCATCCAGCGTGTCGCACCAGTGAGCCACCTTCGTGATCTCCACGTGTGCCGTGAGAAGCGGCACGCCGCTCGTGAGCGACCAGATGTGCAGATCGTGAATGGCGCTCACGCCGGGTACGGCGAGCATCGATTCCGAGACCTTGCGGTAGTCGATGCCTTCCGGCGTGCCTTCGAGCAGCACATGCATCGCGGACTTGAGCAGCGACCAGCCTCGTGGAAGTACCCACAAGGCAATCAGTACCGCGATCACCGGGTCGATCCAGAGCGCGCCGGTCCATTTGATGAGCAGCGCGCCCACGAGCACACCCACCGAGCCGACGAAATCCGCCATCACTTCCATGTAGGCGCCGCGCACGTTCAGGCTCTGATGGCGCCCTTTGTGCAGCACGAGCATGGCGCCTGCATTGGCGAGCAGTCCTATGGCGGCCACGACAAGCATGCCGGTGGTCGCAATGGGCTGCGGATCGCGAAGCCGCCCGATGGCCTCCCAGAGAATGTAGGCGCCCACCACGAAGAGCCCTGCGGCATTCAGCGCCGCGGCGAGAATCTCGAACCGGCGATAACCGTAGCTGCGACGCTCGTCCGCCTTGCGCGTGCCGAGCTGCACGGCGAGGAGGGCGATGCCGAGCGCGGCCACGTCTGTGGCCATGTGAGCCGCATCCGAGAGCAGGGCCAGACTGCCCGTGAGAAAACTGGCCACGGCCTCGACCAGCAGGATGCCCGAGGTCAGCCCCAGCGCCAGGAGCAGCCGGCCGCGAGACTGGCTGGCGCCGTGGTCATGTGCGTGCCCGCTCAGCCCGTGCGCGTGCCGGCGCCCATGGGAGCGCGGGCTCTCAGGTGACCGGCCGCGAACGTGGCCGTGTGCGTGCCGGTGTGGAGGCGTGCTGGACATGCTTTTCGAAGAATACCCCCGTCACCGCTGGGCGCGGATGCCTGCACCCAGGGGCCGCACAGGGTAGGCTACGCGCCACTTCATCTTCCCTGACCCGAACCGCGCTCAAGTGCTGATCCTCGAGAACGTTTCCCGCAGCTTCCGGGAAGGCGCCCGCGAACACCGCGTGCTGGATAACGTGTGTGCCCGTATCGAAAGCGGCGCGGCCGTCGCGATCGTGGGCCGCAGCGGATCCGGCAAATCCACCCTGCTCAACGTGGTGAGCGGCATCGATCATGCCGACGCCGGGCGTGTGGAGCTGGACGGACAGGTCATCTCCGGGCTGCGTGAGCCGGAGCGCACGCGGTTTCGACGTCAGCACATTGGGTTTATCTACCAGTTCTTCAATCTGGTGCCGACGCTCAATGCCGAAGAGAACGTCCGGCTCGTGCTGGAGCTGAATGGCGTGCGCGGCCGTGAGGCGCGCCGCAGGAGCGCCGCGATGCTGGCGGAAGTGGGCCTGGGCGATCGCCTGCACAGCCCGATCGATGCGTTCTCCGGGGGTGAGCAGCAGCGCGTAGCCATCGCACGCGCGCTCGTTCATGAGCCGCAATTGCTGCTTGCCGACGAGCCCACCGGAAATCTGGATGAGGACACGGCGCGCCACGTGTTTCCGCTCGTGATGGCGCTCGTTCGCAAGCGTGGCGCAACGCTCCTGCTCGTGACGCACGATCGCTCGCTCGCGGCAAGCGCCGACCGCGTACTCGAGATGCGTGACGGGCGGCTGGAGCCGGCCACGGCGCTGGCGTGATGCCGCAGGCCACGCGGGCAATCGTCATATGAGAACGCTATGGGCTGCTAGCGCGCGCCATCTGCTGCGACACCCCGCGCAGCTCGCGTTGGCCCTGCTCGGGCTCGCGCTGGGTGTGGCGACAATCGTTGCGGTCGATATCGCCGTGGCGAGCTCGGGGCGCGCATTCGAGCTGTCGATGGAAGCGGTGAACGGCGCGGCGACGCACGAGATCTCCGCGGGCCCGGGTGGAATCGACGAACAGGTGTACGTGTCTCTCCTGCGCTCGGGCGCTCGCGCGCGGCTCGCGCCGGTCGTCGAAGGTTACGTGGATGTGCACGGCGAGACGTTGCAGCTCATCGGCATCGATCCACTCGTCGATAGCGCGGTTCGTGGCGAAGACACAAATCTCGACAACGTGCGCGCAACCACTGGTGGTGGGTCTGCAAGCGCACCCGCCGGTGCGCAAGCGGATACGCTTACGACCGCTACGCGCTGGTTCACCGAGCCCGGCACCGTCGTTCTCGCCGCATCGACGGCGCAGCGCATGGGCATCACGCAGGACCAGCCGTTTCCGCTGAACATCGGCGGGCGCGAGCACCAGGCCAGGCTGATCGGCACGGTCCCGGCCACGCGAGCCGGATTCGAGACACTCATCCTCTCGGACATTTCCCAGGCGCAGGAGTGGCTCGGCCTCGTCGGCCGTCTCTCGCGCATTGATGTGCGCATTCCCTCGGATGTGCCGGAAGACGAGGTGCTCAGCCAACTGCGCGCCAGCCTCCCTCCACGCGTCGGGATCCAGCCCGCTCAGCGTCGCACGCAACAGAGTCTGGACATGACGGCTGCTTTCACGACGAATCTGAAGGCGATGAGTCTTCTCGCGCTGCTCGTCGGGATCTTTCTCATCTTCAGCGCCATCAGCTTCGCCGTGGTTCAGCGCCGACGCGTCATGGGCGTGCTCCGCGCGCTGGGCGCTACGCGCATGCAGGTGATGACGATGATCCTCGCTGAAGCGACGGTGCTCGGCGTGGCCGGTGCCGCAGTTGGCCTGGCGCTGGGCATGGCCATCGGGCGAGAGCTCGTCTCGCTGGTCTCGCGCACCATCAACGACCTCTATTTCGTCGTTGAGGTGAATCAGGTGGTCATTCCGGCGTTCGCGGTCGTCAAGGCGGTGGCCGCGGGCCTGGGCGTTTCGTTGCTCGCCGCGGCGGTGCCCGCACTGGAAGTGGCGCAGAGCGCGCCACACCTGGGCTTGCGGCGATCGGTGATCGAGGCGCGCGCCACGCATGCTTCGCGATGGTTGCTGTTCTCCAGCGTGGCACTCGGGGTTGGCGCGGGAGCCATCGTCCTTTTTTCGGAACGCAGTCTGTTCGCGGGCTTCGTTGCGCTATTCCTCTTGCTGCTGACCGTTGCGGCGATCACGCCAGCCGTGCTTCGCGCTCTTGCGCAGGTGGCAGCGTGGCTCGCAGGTCGGTTCAGTCCCGTTGCGCGTCTCGCGCTCGGCGACGTTGCAGCTTCCCTCAGCCGAACCGGTGTGGCCGTCGCCGCGCTCGGTCTCGCGGTGGCGGCGATGATCGGTGTCTCCGTCATGGTGGACAGCTTTCGGGAAAGCCTGCGCGATTATCTGAACCGGACCATTCGCGCGGACCTGTTCGTCACCGCGCCCGGTCCCGGTTTCGGTCGCCCCGAGCGACGGCTCGATCCGCAGGTCGTCTCGGCCATCCTGGCGATACCGGGTCTGCAGGATCACACCGAAAGCCGTCGGGTGATCGTGGACTCGCCGCGCGGGCCCGTGCCTGTGGACGCCCTGCGCCTCTCGGCAAGCAGCCACACCTCCATTCCGCTCACGACCGGCGATCCTTCCCGCGTGTGGCCGGCATTCGAGCGCGGCGCGCTCATCATTTCCGAGCCGCTCGCGTGGCATCTCCAGCTCGGCGCGGGTGACTCGCTCACGCTGAATACCGCAATGGGCCCGCGCGACTTCGACATCGCCGCCGTGTACCGCGAATACGGCAACGATCGCGGCAACGTGCTCATGAGCCGCGCCGTGTACAGCGCGCTGTGGCGAGACGACGCAATTACCGGAATGGGCTTGTACCTTGCGCCGGGAACGCCGCTCGAGCCCGTGATGGAGGCGGTGCGGGAAGCCAGCCGTGGACGTCAGTCCCTCGCGGTGACGTCCAACGCGGCTGTGCGGGAAATTTCGATGCGCATCTTCGAGCGCACCTTCGTGATCACGCGCGTGTTGTACTGGCTGACGGCGGGCGTTGCCGCCATCGGGCTTGTGAGTGCCCTGCTGGCGTGGGAACTGGAACGGTCGCGCGAGCTGGCGATCGTGCGGGCGCTGGGCCTCACGCCCCGCGGCGCCGGCGCGGTGATCGAGGCGCAGACCGGTTTCATGGGGCTCGTCGCGTTCCTGGCCGCGATTCCCGCCGGGCTGCTCACGGCCATCCTGCTCATCACCGTCATCAATCGCCGTGCGTTCGGTTGGCTCATCGATCTGCACATCACCCCCGCACAGCTCGGCAACGCATTTGCAGTGGCCATGATCGCCGCGCTCGCAGCGGGGCTGTATCCCGCGTGGCGCGCCGCTCGTGCGCCGCTGGCGAGCGATATCCGGGAGGAATGATGTCGCCCCCACGCACTTCAGTGTTAGCGCGCGTGAGCAACGGCTCGCGGAGCTGGGGCCGCGTATTCCGCTTCATGCAGCTGCTCGCAGCGATCACCATGACACTCGCGGCCTGCAGTCCAGGCACGTCCGATCACGTCGCCGCGCGTACGTCTGCGGATGCTCCAGCGCGGCCCGATGCAACGGAGACAGATGAGCGCGCGCTCCGCGCGGACACGCCCGCGCCTGCCTCGAGGCTCGGTGCGCTCGACAACGAAACGCTGCCGGCGGGGTTTGCTGCGGCGACGGAGCCCATTCGTTTCGAGTTTCCACGCGACCACGGTCCGCACCCGGATTTCCGGCACGAGTGGTGGTACATCACGGGTCACCTCGATGCGAAATCCGGCGAGCGCTTCGGGTTCGAGCTCACGTTCTTCCGGTTCGCGCTGGCGCCCGGAGACTCCACGGCCGAGCCGGTGCCGACAGGCACCTCCGCGGGAACGGCGCGCAGCAACTCGGATGTTCACGCCGGCCCGAACGCAGCACCCGCGCCCGTACGCTCCGCATGGCGCACACGCCAGATCTACATGGCGCACTTTGCCGTCACGGATCTGGACCGCGAGACGTTCCACGCCTCTGAACGGTTCGCGCGCGGCGCGCTCGGGCTGGCTGGCGCGCAACCCGCGCCTTTCCGCGTTTGGCTCGACGACTGGTCGCTCGAGTCGCTGGATCCCGGTGCCACGTCAGCATTCAACGTTCGCTTGCGCGCGGCAGACAAGGGCTATGTGTTCGATCTCACGCTGAACGCACAATCGCCCGTGATCCTGAACGGCGATGCGGGCCTCAGCCGGAAATCCTCGGCGCCGGGCGCGGCGAGCTACTACTACTCGATTCCGCGATTGGCCGTTCAGGGCACGGTGAAGCGCGATGGCCAGCCGCTCGAGGTGTCCGGCATCGCCTGGCTCGACCGGGAGTGGGGCAGCGGATCGCTGGGCAGCGATCAACAGGGATGGGACTGGTTCGCGCTGCAGTTCGATGACGGCAGCGCGCTCATGTTCTATTCGTTGCGCAAGCGGGACGGGCAACGCGACGAGCACAGCGCCGGTACTTGGCTCGCACCCGACGGCAGCACGCAGGCTCTCTCCAGCGACGATGTGCTCATCGACGTGAATGATTTCTGGAACAGCCCGCGCGGAGGCCGCTATCCAGCGCGATGGCGGCTGCGCGCGCCTTCGTTGGCATTGGACGTGGACATCCAGCCACGCCTTGCAGATCAGGAGCTGCCCACAGATCCGCGATATTGGGAAGGTGCGGCAACGATCCGGGGCACTCGCGCGGGTGCGAACGTCGCGGGCCGCGCTTACGTGGAGCTCGTCGGTTACGCGCGCAGCGAGCGTTGATCCTGGCCGCGCGCCTGCTCGTGCTCGCCAGGGCGCTGCATGGCGCGCGCGATGAGTGGCGCAGGGTCACCGGCACGGATCTCGAAACGGAACTCATGGCCACGAGCAACGTGAGCGTCCGGAGCGATGGGGAGATCACGGTGCCGAAGACCGCGCATTCAACTCGTGAGCGCGCAAATCCATGCAACTGCAATGATTGCAACGGCCGCGACGCCTGCAATCCATTGCCGCACGTGCGTGAGCAACCGCTTCACGACCGGTAGTGCGGCAGCGATACCGATTCCTGCGCCCACGACGAAGCCCGCGAGATGGGCCACGACGTCTGTTTGCTCGCCTTCGGTGCCCAGCCAGCCGAGCAGAATCACCCCCGCGACCAGCGGTGCCCACCGCAACGCCCACCGCTGCGGGTAGCTGAAACGCTCGCGCCACGAATAAGCCGCGAGCATGCCGAGCGCGGTAAACACGGCCGTGGACGCACCAACGGCGCGATGAGATGCGGGCCCGAGCAGCGCTTCGAGCAGATTCGCAAGACCGGCCCCGATCACGACGAGCAGCCACGCGACACCATTTCCGAGCCGCCGCCCGGCGAGGTAGCCGAACCAGGCACCGGCACCGAGATTCGCGGCGAGATGCGCGCTGTCCACGTGCAGAGTCAGGGCGGTCCAGGCGCGCCACCCTTCGCCGGCTTTAACGCGCGCCGCATCCAGCGCGCCGAGGTCGAACGCATCGAGGCGCCAGAACCCGCCCGCTACCGCAAATCCGACGAAGAGCAGTGTGAGCGCATAGCACAGCGAGCCCGCCCACGCGGACGGGTGCAGCGGCGGGGG
>JADGHX010000097.1 GCA_019683695.1 Steroidobacteraceae bacterium | reverse complement strand
GTTCTGCGAAGGCGGGCCGTTCTCGACGCTGTCCGCACCACTACTGCAGGCGACGACGAGCACACCGGCCAATGCCGCCGTGAGAAGGCAGCGGCTTCGACAACTGATTGGGGAAACCGCCCGCGACGATTCCCCGCCACGAAGCGACTCTGCGGCACGAGAAGAACCGCCTGCTGCGGCCTTTCGGACGACGCCTCCGCTCCCGGAAGCAGAAGGGCGCGATTCCTGCCACCCGTTCATGCGCGTGTGGTCGTGTGTGTGGAGACCTTGGCCACGCTGCTCGCTTCCCGTGTTCCGTGCGGTGTGCCAGCCCTGCTGCCTCAGCCAGCGATGCAGCCGGACTCTACGCCGCCCTCACACAGGAAATCGAGCTGTCGCAATCTGGCGAGCCGCCACAGCGCGCGCTACGCGAGCCACACCGACCGACAGCACGCAGATGGCCTCGGTTTGAACCAGGCGGCTCTTGGATCCTCACATACGGGTTTGTGCGGCTTCCCGCGCCCGCCTACCCGACGCGGCGAGGATCAGGTGTTGGTGCCCTGCCGCCCGTACTGATCCTCGAAGCGGACGATGTCGTCCTCGCCCAGGTACGACCCGGACTGCACCTCGATGATGTGCAGCGGGATGCGCCCCGGGTTCTCGATGCGATGCTTCACCCCGATGGGGATGTACGTGGACTGGTTCTCTTCGAGGATGAAGGTCTCGTCGCCGCGCGTGATGCGTGCCGTGCCCGACACCACCACCCAGTGCTCGGCGCGATGGTGATGCATCTGGAGCGAGAGCTGCGCACCCGGCTTCACCGTGAGGCGCTTCACCTGGAAGCGGTGGCCGTTCTCCAGGCTGTCGTAGCTGCCCCAGGGCCGGAACACCTCGCGATGGAGCGAGTGCTCATAACGGCCGAGCGCCTTCAGCTTGCCGACGAGGGACTTCACGTCCTGCACGCGGTTCTTCGGCGCAACGAGCACCGCATCCTTCGTTTCCACGACGACGTGGTCCTCGAGGCCCACGGCCGCGACCAGCCGGCTCTCGGAGTAGAGGTAGCAGTTGGAGGAGTCCTCCACGAGCACGTCGCCGATGGCGACGTTGCCATTGGCGTCACACTCGCTGGCTGCATGCAGGGAGGCCCAGGAGCCCACATCGCTCCACCCCGCATCGAGCGGCACGACCACGGCGTCGGCCGTTTTTTCCATCACGGCGTAGTCGATCGAGTCGCTCGGGCAGGCCTCGAATGCCTTCGCGTCCAGGCGGGTGAAGTCCAGGTCCGCCCGCGCGCCTTCGTAGGCCTTGCGCGCGGCGGCGGCAATGGCCGGCGCGAAGCGCTCCAGCTCCTCGAGATAGCGCCGGGCGCGGAACACGAACATGCCGCTGTTCCAGTAGTACGCGCCCGAGGCCACGAACTGCCCGGCACGCTCCGCATCCGGCTTTTCCACGAACTGCTCGATGCGATACACCTGCCCGAGGGGTGCGCCGCGCTTGATGTACCCGTACCCGGTTTCCGGCGTGTGGGGCACGACCCCGAAGGTGACGAGCCGCCCCTCTTCCGCCGCCGCCTGCGCGGCGAGCGCCGCCTGCTGGAAGGCGGGCACGTCCCGGATGACGTGGTCCGCGGGCAGCACGAGGAGCACCGGATCCGCGTTGTCGCTGCCCTTCAGGGCCGCGAGCGCCGCGAGGGCGATGGCCGGGGCCGTGTTCCGGCCGCACGGCTCCAGCACGATGGCACGCGGTTCCTGCGAGATCTGCCGCATCTGCTCGGCCACCAGGAACCGGTGGGCGTCGTTGCACACGATGATGGGTGCCGCCGCCTCGAGACCCTTCAGGCGCAGCGCCGTGTCCTGAATCATGGTGCGCTGGCCGGTGAGCGCCAGGAGCTGCTTGGGATACAGCTCGCGCGAAAGTGGCCAGAGCCGCGTGCCGGCACCGCCGGAGAGAATGACAGGTGTCAACATAATCTGGCCCTTGCCCTCAGCGGGCACGCCTCAGGAGGCCGGTAGCGGCTTCCCACGGCCGATCGCGTAGTACGTGAAGCCAAAGCGGCTCAGCATGTTCGGGTCGTAGATGTTGCGCCCGTCGAAGACGAGCGGCGACTTGAGGAGTTTCTTCAGCCGCTCGAAATCGGGACTGCGGAACTCCTGCCACTCCGTGATGATGGCCAGCGCGTCCGCGCCTTCGGCGGCCTCGTAGGCGTTCTTGCAGAGGTGCAGATAGGGCGCGTCCCCGTAAATGCGGCGGGCCTCCGTGGCGGCCACGGGGTCGTATGCGCGAACGGTGGCGCCCGCCTCCTTCAGCAGCGCGATGAGCGTGCGGGACGGGGCTTCGCGCATATCGTCGGTGTTCGGCTTGAAGGCGAGGCCCCACAGCGCGATGCATCGGCCCTTGAGACCCGCATCCCCGAAGTGGCGGCGCATCTTCTCGAACAGCACCGTCTTCTGGCGCTTGTTCACCGACTCCACCGCCGTGAGCACTTCGGGCTGGTGCCCCGCGTCCCGCGCGGAACGGATCAGGGCCTGCACGTCCTTCGGGAAGCACGAGCCGCCATAGCCGGCGCCGGGGTAGATGAAGCTGTAGCCGATGCGCGGGTCCGACCCGATGCCGACGCGCACCTTTTCGATGTCCGCGCCCAGGCGCTCGGCGATGTTCGCGAGCTCGTTCATGAAGCTGATCTTCGTGGCGAGCATGGCGTTGGCCGCGTACTTCGTCAGCTCGGACGAGCGGATGTCCATGACGATGAGCCGGTCGTGCTGGCGCGTGAAGGGCTCGTAGAGGGCGCGCATCAGCTCCTGCGTGCGGGGATTGTCCGTGCCGATGACGACGCGATCGGGCTTCATGAAGTCCTGGATCGCGGCGCCCTCCTTCAGGAATTCCGGGTTGGAGACGACATCGAACTCGATGCTGACGCCGCGCGCCTTCAAGGTGGTCTCGATTTCCTTGCGCACCTTGTCCGCCGTGCCCACGGGGACCGTGGACTTCGTGATCACGATGGCGTAGCGGTTCAGGTGCGTGGCGATGGTGCGGGCGGCGGCCAGCACGTAGCTCAGGTCGGCCGAGCCGTCCTCATCCGGCGGGGTGCCCACCGCGATGATCTGGAACAGGCCGTGCTCGATACCCTTGGCGGCCTCCGTGGTGAACTCGAGCCGCCCCGCCGCGGAATTGCGCTTGATGAGCGCATCGAGCCCCGGCTCGTGAATGGGCACCTCGCCCCGGTTGAGCCGCTCGATCTTGCCCGCGTCGACATCGACGCAGATGACGTGGTTACCGGCTTCGGCGAGACAGGCGCCGGTGACGAGGCCCACGTAGCCGGAGCCGAAGATGGTGACGCGCATTGGTTCCTGGTGGTCTGCTAGTTGTAATGACGCCCAGCCCTTACCGCGGGCGAGAACGGGAGGTTAGCAAGGCCCGTGCCGGGGCGATACCGACACCGTCACGCGCAGCCTCTCGGGATGGAGAAATGCTCCCCTTACGTTACAGGCAAGACGCTCGCCTGCGCCCCCGAGCCCAACGTCGTCGCGGCAAGTTGCCAAGGCGCGACAGACTCTCGTCAGGCCTCCGACCGCGTTGTCGTCTGGATCAGCGGAGCAGCATGCCGGAAGTAGTCAGGCAAGAGCTTGACGATGATGTCCGCCCGGTACATCAGCCTTACTGTTCCGACACCGGCAGCAATCAGTAGCAGGAACGAGTACGCATCGGGTAAGCCGAAGTGGTCCGCCACAAGCCCCACCGCTGCCAGCAAGCCGGAGAGCAGCACAAACACCGCAAATGCCCCTCGCACGCTGAACCCGGCCTTCAGCAGCAGGTGGTGGAAATGGTCGGCATCCGCCTTGAATGGGGAAACACCCAGAAGAATACGACGCAGGGTGCTCCAGAGAAGCTCGAACAGCGGCAGTGCGACGAGCCAAAGCATGGTGACAGGCGCTGCCGCCCGCTCAGCGCCCTGGGACAGCAGTATGCACAGCCAGGCAACCGAAAATCCGAGCAGCGTACTGCCCGCGTCGCCCATGAAGCAGCGCAAAGGCCGATTGAAGCGCACAGGCAGATTGAAAATCAGGAACGCGCACACGGAGGCCGCCATGACAAGGGCAAAGGCAGCAGGAATATGCGTACCGCCAGTCCATGCAACCCACGCAAGGGCAATCAGAGCAATCAGCGCATTGGCACCCGCCAGCCCGTCCATGCCATCCAGCATGTTGAAGGCGTTTATGGCGGCTGTCGTGATGAGGATCGTGAACGCAATCGAGGAGTACCCACCGAGGACAATCTCGTTGCCCCCTAACGGATGGCCGAGCGTTGTGACAGCCGTGCCGGATCCGAAAATGATCACTGCGGATGCCGCCATGTGCCCTGGCAGCCGTGCGAAGGGAGAGAGGTTGAACCGATCATCGACCAAGCCGATCGTCACCAGAATGGCGCAGGCGGCGATGAATGCGGCGCTTGCCGAACCGGGGACCTTGAGCAACCCCATTCCCAGCACAAGGCCTACGAACATTGCAAGCCCACCGATGACCGGCACTTCACCGTGGTGGATCTTGCGGCCTCCGGGCCGATCAACGAGGTCTACAGCGATGGCAACGGGTCGGAGGGCCAGAATTGCGAGGAGGGTCACGCCGAAGCTGGCGGCGGCGGACCCTGCTACCTGCAGCACACCGTCTCCGAAACCCGATCGGCCGCAACGTACGTGGCCATGTCGCCCTTATTCTTGTCCCTGCTTGCAGTCAGCTCGCGGACGGCCCGCACAGGCGCAGGACGCCCATGCGCGAACGTTCGTCTCCCCATCTGGACGACACCCCGTGTTGTTTTTTGACAGCGCGGCGAATTCTATGTAACGAATCCAAGTGCAGCAATAAGGTTTCGGGCCATGATGACGACTATCAGGTGCAAGTGAGGCACGTATCACACGCAGACAAGTAGTCGCATCACGCATTACCTGTTCCTTGCCCCTCAACGATCGCCCCGATACACATCAGCCTTCCTGCTTCTGACCACTTTCCTCGAGCGGCGGAAGCTGGCGCAGCCAATGGGGCACGAGCCTCCAGAGGGCATCGGCCCTGTACATGAGCCAAACCACTCCAGCGCCGGTGATGACGAGCAGCAGGAAGGATATGTGCTCCGGCATCCCCATCCACTCACTTGCGACCCCAAACGCGGCAAGCAGAACGGTGAGCACGACGAACACCGCAAACGCCCCACGCACCCCAAAACCGGCCTTTTGCAGCAAGTGGTGGAAGTGATCAGCGTCGGCCCTGAACGGCGAGACGCCACGGATCACCCGCCGCACGGTGCTCCACACCAGCTCGTACAGGGGAAGCGCCACAGTCCAGAGCATGGTAACCGGGGATGCAGCCTTGACCGGCCCTTGAGAAAGCTGAATGCAAAGCAAGGCAACCGAGAAACCCAGCAACGTGCTGCCCGCATCCCCCATGAAGCACCGCACGGATCGGTTGAAGCGCGTCGGAAGGTTGAAAATGAGAAACGCGCTCACGGCCGCGGCGAGGACGAGGGCCACACCGATAACGTCTTGGAGTCCGCTGGACCACGCAAGCAGCGCCAATGCGAGAAAGGACGTCAGTGCCGTCGTGCCTGCAAGGCCGTCCATCCCGTCCAGCATGTTGAAGCCGTTGATTGCGGCCGTCGTCATCAGCAACGTGAATGCGAGGGCTGTGTAGTTCCGGAACGTGATTTCGCCCGTTCCGAACGGATCGCCGAGCGTGGTCACCATCATCCCCGAACCCACAACCACCACCATCGTGGCGGCGATCTGGCCGGGAAGTCGCGTCCAGGGCGAAAGCTCGAAGCGATCGTCAACGAGCCCGATGGTGACGAGAACGGCGCATGCGGCGAGATAGCTTTCCTCCATCGAGCCCGGAAGCAAACCGAGCCCAAGGGCCACGCCGATGAACATGGCGAGCCCCCCGACAATCGGAACCTCTCCGTGGTGCTTTTTCCGCCCTCCTGGGCGGTCGATCAGATCAACGGCAATCGCCAAAGGACGCAAAGCGACCATCGCGAGCAGACAGAGGCCAAAGCTCGCGGCGGCCGGCCCACCTAGCCGTAGCACACCACCTCCATGAGTCCGATTGGCGCGACGTCGCCGCTCTTAGGCGTCCATTTTTTGCCGTACGGCGCGCGATCACCGCGAAGTATACCTGACGCTGAAAACGCGGTTACCCCAATTCAGGTGACCTTCCGCGAGCAAATTACGGTCCGAGCACCCTGCTGTGCCCGGATAGGGGCTGGAAAAACAGCACGGCGATAAAACACAGACACGTGCATGTCTGCGATCACACACATGCGTGTTTGTCCACCCCTCGGCTCTGGCAAGTTGATTCGACTACCGACCCGCTCCGCATACCTGTCCGCAGACGACAACAGCTCGCAGGTTCATAACCCGCGCGGCGGGCGTGGGAAAAGACGCGGCCCCACCAGATGTCGACAAATCAGGCGACGAGACTACTGGAAGGCAACACACCGAGGGCAGCCATCACCCGATTGGGAAGCTCGGCGAGCGCGAATCGTTCCGGCGCGCGCCCTGGCTTTACGCCAGTATCCAGGAAATAGCCGATCCCATTGTGCTGACCGTTCTTGAGCGCGACGAAGCTAACGTCCTTACGAAGGCCAGAAAACACCCGCTCACCGATTCTGAATTCGAAATCTGCACTGATATCGTGAGGATAGACCAGCATCACAAACAGGTCCGTGCCTCGGTTGTCCACCTCAAACAACGGTTGACCATCGGAGGCGATCGCACTCTTCAGGATGCGTTCTGCAACGCGCGCCTCTTCCGCAGAGGAACATGTGATGAGAAAGTCTCGAGACATGCGGGGCTCAACCGTTGCAAACGGCACGCCAATCGAACGCAGGAATTCATCGTGCCGGCGCAAGCGCCAATAGAAGGTCGACTGCTCGTGCGCGTCCTGATGCAGACCCGTTGCAAGCATGAGGCGCGCTTCAGGAAACGCAGCTTCGATACGTCCGACGATCGCGTCGTAGAGCCGGTACACCTCAAGCACCGGGTCCGCTTCGGGGCTGACGTACCAGGATGGATTCCGATGGGGACCCGCATAGAAAGGCGAGCAGAAGAGATAATGGTGCTGAATGTGAGCCGCTGCGTTCAGGAAAAGCGAGGCGAAATGGGGCCTTGTTCGTCTCAGCTCACGAATGAATACTTCGGCCAGTAGCAGGTCCAGGAACATTGCGCGACGCCAGGGACCTCGCCAGGAACCGAGAGTGAGCCGGATGTACTCCGGATAGCTTGAGGGACTTGCGTAATTCAGGAAGCCAGCAAGAAGGCCCAGCATGGAACTGACCGAAATCCTTGCATCGGCATTGTCATTGACGGCCTGAGCGATACCCCGATACAACCACTTGAGCGTGGTAGGTGCTGTAATGTTTGTTGATGTCCACGGATCAGGAACAAAGAATGCTGGATCACGCAGCCGATGTTTCGCGTTCATCGGGCTGATCGCACCCACCTTGAGTCCACATTGCTCAAGCTGCTCCCAGATCTGCGGGAGGTCGGAATTTACGATGTCGCCCAACCGGAAAATGCGGTGAGAAGCGAAGGGCCTGCCCGTATGTGCAGTTACCCACTGTATCCAGGGCTCCAGGTGCTCATACCGCTCCTCCGACACGGTCTCCGCAACTCCGTGCCGCGTGATCAGCCGGTGCAAGACAGGCAAATGGCCTCGCTCCGCGTAGCGACGGATGAATCCGAAGTTCACTTCGTTGAGCTCAAGCAGGAGTAACTGCATTGCAAGCCTCTGATTCAATTTACCTAAAGATAATCTCCCAATACGCTGTTTGAAAGGCTACGTGCCACAGTTGCGGCCCGGATCTCCCCCTTTGGTATGGAGGGGCGTACAAGTGGAAAGGACAACGCCGATTCCGACCGCTTCCACGACTCCCGGTGACATGGCGCGCGCGATGAGCTCGCAGCATGAACTCGAAGTCCGGTCAGGTAGCCGCTTCGATTTCGGTCGCAACTGCTGCGCTTCGTTAGGCAAGTGGATCGGGTTCAGATTGAAGAGGCAGAGACGGAGTTGCGCGCAACCCTGGGTAGTCTGGAAAACCAGACATTCCTTGACTTCTGCTGCGGTGGCGGACTCTGCAGCTCAACGAATCATCACCGAAGAATTCCGACCACCCGGATGCACCATGCACTCAAAATGAAGCGCTGATCAGTACTAACACGGCGCCGGAGTATCGCGTGAAGCCAGTATGAAGAAGAAGACATGAACGAGAGCGAGCGCCGAGCGTTATCCTCGAATGGTCATTAGACCGGCGAAATCCAATCGAGCACGCGCCGCTATCGCACCTACCGACAGCACCGCCAGATCTCGTCCCGGTGCTCTTGGCAAAAGCGCTCATATGCTCCTGTGCGGCGCTCGCAATCGGCGCATCGGTACTTCCCGGAAAATTCAACGGTCATCTGCGCCGGAAAACGTACTCGCAACAGCCACGACCTCCCGCGCACGTCTTGAGCTCGGTCAGCTCGAAGCCTCTGTCGCGGAAGAACGTAAAGATCTCTTCAGGTTTTGCGACTTCGAACGGGTACCCGCCTACCCAGTCGACGATGTCAGTCCACACTCGCATTCCACGCTCGGTATCCCCGAACCAGCTCCTTAGTGGACGCAACGCAAGTATGTTGCGGACCACCGTTGGACCGAGCAGGCGAATGGCGCATGCCCCTGCAATCAGGGGCTTGAGGATACGCGGCGCTTTGTTGTAGAGCTGTTTGATCTTGGTCCAGAGTCTGCTAGTGCGCCCCTGATCATTGTAGATAGCGATGTACAGCCGCCCACCCTCTTTCACTAGCGGCGCGACGTTAGCAAGTGCTTTCCACATGTTGCCAGTGTGATGCAACACCCCCCAGGAATACACGACATCGAACCGCCCTAGTCCGCTCACGTATCCTTCGTCCAGGACAGATCCCCTTTCAATCTTCCAAAGTCGATCGGCCGCAAAGTATCGAGATCGCAGTTCGGTCGTACACGCGACAGACTGAGGATCGTAGTCGAAGGAATGCACTTCCGCTCCGAGCTGCCGAGCGGCCAGAGAGAACAGCCCGCTGCCCGAGCCGATATCGAGAAAGGTCTTGCCTTCGAGCGAAGGCACTCCCAGCATGCGAACGAGGGAATCTCTTGCAGTCTCGATCTGTCCGGGGGTCAGGCTTTCCAGAAACCGAGCCCAATTGGCCCCGAACTTGAACCGCGTGCCCGATGCGATCTGGCGTTCGAACTGCTGCGCAATCGACGAAGCTAGCTGAGACCGTTCTGTTTCGCTCATTATTTGTTCTCTACACCACTGAAATTCAAGCGTCGTTGCTCAACGCTGTCGATCGGTCGCCCTTGCAGAAGGCGCTCATACAAATCGAACGTCTCATCAACTATGCGTTGCAATGAGAACTCATGTTGCGCACGCAACCTACCTTGAAGGCCGAAACGAGCCCTCAATGCCTTATCACCAATCAATAACTCCAAAGCATCGGCAAGCGCGTCTACGTTCCGCGGAGGCACGAGAAAGCCGTTCACACCATGCGACACAATCTCCCGACAACCGGGCACATCCGTGGCCACAATCGGTCGGCCGCACGCAGCCGCCTCAAGCAGGATTTTCGGCAGGCCCTCCCTGTACGATGGAAGGCACACCACATGTGAACCCGAAATTACGCTTGGCATGTCAGCTTGGTGGCCGAGCCACACGACGTGACCTTCTGCATTCCAGCGCTTCAGCGCTTCTTCCTCGAGGGTTGCCGGATTGCCCGGATCCGGATCACCTGCCAGCAGAAACGTTGCTGTCACACCTCTGACACGAAGGCGACGAGCCGCATCCACAAACTCTACCACGCCCTTGTCTCGGAGCATGCGAGCTGCCAAGAGCACGCGCACTTCGCCCTCCGGCTCTGGATGAGCCTTGTACTTTTCGACGTCAACCCCGGATCCGCGAATAAGTACCGTGCGCAATGGCCGCGCAGCGCGGGCTTTCATCAGCAGACGTGCATCGTCTGGATTCTGGAACACCGCCACTGTCCGCCCGCCAAGTGCCAACCGCAATAACGGCATGAGAATGGCTCTACGCAATGCGCTACCGAAACCGCGCGCCGTGAACATGTACCCCAAGCCTGAGAACGCAGCAATAACAGCCGGCACTCTCCTCATGCGTGCCACCAGGCCTCCAAGTAGCACTGCCTTCATCGCAACGTGATGAACAAGATCCGGTCGCAGGCGGCCGTACAGGCGAAACAACTGAAGGAAACTGCCTGCTTCAGAGAACGGGTTTTCTCCGCTGCGACTCATTTCGAGCGGGTGGACAGTCAGTCCAGCCTCTTCCAGCCGGAGGCGATCCTCCGCGCTCGCCACCGCAGTCGCCACGTGTACTTCGAACCCGCGCCTCTTCGCTTCCAGCGCCAGCGGCAACCGATGAGACAGAAAGAACCACGAGACGTTGACGACGAACAGCAGTTTCGGCTTCCGATGCCTTATCTCGTTCGTGTGAGCTCGGTCACTCCGGCCATGTGCCATCATGCCGCCCACTCGGGATAGCGGCTCGCGACCGTGGACGCTTTGGCCGCGTCCAGCCAAGCCTGGAACATCAGAACATCCCAAAGGTAGAAGGACCAATTGGGCTCACCGCGCGCTGCGATCGTGCCGTAGATCGCAGGCTTTACCGTGAAGCTTTGATCCACTGCCGGACGCCACCGGCTGAACTCGAATACCAGCTTCAGCAGCAGCCAGAGATCCGCGACCGGATTCAGCCCACGACGACTGACCGGAATCGGGTCGAAATCGAGCCCTGAGCGGCGCAGCTCCGCGTCGAAGCCATCACCGTCTGCACCCAGGGCGACCACCTGCGCGCCGCGCTCCGTTACCGCCCGGCTCAGAGATGCCCGGACGCTGAACAAGGTCCAGGCACACCGGGGGACGATCGCAACACGCTTATCCCTGAGGACGGGCGCAGAGCTATCCATAAGTGGCTTCAATGCCATGCGTCGCGCCAAGATTGAAACATGAGCAATGTCCAGAGCTGATAGTGAAGATCTTCGCGCCGGGACTGGAAACGTGACCACGCATGGCGTACCGCCTCGACTTCGAAATAGCCTTCGTCCCGCAGACGCTGCTCACTCAAGAGAGACTCCGCCCAGTCCCGCAGCGGCCCGCGAAGCCACTCCGCGAGTGGAATGCCGAATCCCGTTTTGGGCCTGTCTACGAGATTCTGCGGCACGTGCCTGTACAGGATGGATCTCAGTATCGCCTTGCCCTTACCGTCCGAGATCTTGAATTGCGCTGGAAGTCGTGCCGCAAACTCGAGCAGGCGGTGGTCGAGCAGTGGACAGCGCGACTCCAGTGAGGTGGCCATGGTCGCACGGTCCACCTTGACGAGAATGTCATCCGGCAGATACGTGAGCATGTCCAGTACGCTCATGTGAGCCGTACCGGCATCGGTCCCGCGGGGCCATTGCGCATTGAGCACCGTCTCGGGCTCACTGCCACCAATAACGATCGCTTCGGGCTCGCGCCAATGCGATACGAGCCGAAGGTAGAGTGCTTCCGGCCCGTTCGCGAGCATCGTTTCGGCCGCCTTGCGAGCGAGCATACCGGGCGCTTTGGGACGCCTCGCCCTCGGCAGCAGGCAGGTGGCTGCGCCGAGCCAAGCATCCAATTGTTGGGAATCGTGCCGGAGCACCCACTGCGCCACGAACCTGCGCAGTGCGAATGGCGTTTTCGCCAGCACAGGCCACAGCTCCCTCCACCAGAGGTATCGGTTGTAGCCCCAGAAGAGTTCGTCACCACCATCGCCGGACAACGCGACTGTCACGTGCTCGCGCGCCAGTTTCGCGACGAGAAAGGTTGGTATCTGCGAAGAATCGCCAAAAGGCTCGTCATACATGTGCGGCAACTGTGGCACCACGTCGAGCGCCATCCGGCCATCCACCACCAGCTCCACGTGCTGGGTGCGCAGATGCTCAGCCACGCTCGCTGCATGCCGCGACTCGTCGAACGCTTCGGAGGAGAACCCAATGCTAAAGGTGCGGACGGGTGCCTTGCTGAGCCGCTGCATGAACGCCACGACCAGCGAGGAGTCGATGCCCCCGGAGAGGAACGCGCCAAGTGGAACGTCGGAAATCATGCGCAAACCAACGGCGTCCTCGAGCAGCGCTTCCAGTTCGTGCTCTGCGTCTGCCCGCGTGCCTCGGAACTCGCTTTCCGAGTTGGCTGCAAACACCTCAAGCGGCGACCAGTAACGCAGCTTCTCCTGGACGAGCGTGCCGCTGGCCGTTCGCCGGTACGAGATCCTCTCCCCGGGCGCAACCTTCGAGACGCCCTCATAGATGGACCTGGGGGACGGAACATACTGGAAACGCAGAAATTGAGTCAGTGCCGCCCGATCCACCTCGAATGGTCGATCGCACAGGGTCCGCAGCGCCTTGAGCTCCGAAGCGAATGCCAAGGCGCCCTGGAACTCGCCGTAATAGAGCGGCTTTTTGCCAACGCGATCGCGCACCAGATGGAACTGTTCATGATGGCCATCCCAGAGAGCGAATGCGAACATGCCGATGAATCGGGCAAGGGCGGCGTCGAGGCCCCACTGCTCGATCGCAGCGAGGATGACCTCCGTATCACTGTGCCCGCGGAAACGATGTCCCAGCGCAGAGAGTTCCCCTTGCAGGCGACGGAAGTTATAGACCTCACCGTTGTATGTAATGACGAAACGGCCAGACGCGGAGACCATGGGTTGATGCCCCGCTTCGGAAAGATCGACGATGGCGAGGCGCCTGTGGCCGAGCGCAAGCTGCTGCGATGGGCACGTCCAGATGCCTTCGCCATCCGGCCCACGATGTCGCAGGGCGTCGCTCATCCGCTTCGCAATCCTGCCGGGGTCTTCTCTCGTATCCGGTCCTGCCCAAATGCCCGCAATACCGCACACTCGTCTTGCTCTCCTCTTGCGCTACCCGGCCGGCGCGGCACTCAGTGTGCAGTACGCACTCGACCGCCGGGCAGCTGGATTCGCCCACGAAATTACTCACCTCTTGCGCCCTAGCAAGGTGATATCCGAACTCGCTCGTCCCAGCCGGACGTACAGAACTCCGCGGCATCACAGCCATTTCCGCTCACACTCGATGGGGCTTGCAGATATTGCCTGCCTCGGCGCGTACCTTTATCGTTACGGCAACGCCTCCGTCGCGGGATTCCCCACTTTTGCGGGCACAGCTAGATGAGCATCTGATGCTGCATTCCCTTATCCGCTGGACGATCCCACTCGTCGCTTTGCTGCTTGCCACATCGTGCAAGAACGAACATGCCCCGATCAATGTCGTTCGTGATTTTGGCGCAGTAGCCGACGCCACCACGGATCAGGAGCCCGTACTCCAGGCCGCGCTCGATTTTGCAGCCGCACGCGGAGGGGGCGTGGTCTACTTGCCTGAAGGAGTGTACGGCATCGCGCGCCCACTCATCATAGGCTCTAACGTGCGACTGGTAGGCGAAGGGCGCGGCAAATCTGTGCTGCGCTCGCTCGTGCCGACGTGGGAGAAAGTTGTCCAGGGTGCCCCGGTGACTGCGGCGGTCGCCATGGTCGCTGCAGACCGGGCCTCGATCTCCGATCTGACGGTGGACATGTCCCATGCCGGTACCGACTCCCACGGAGTCGTTGCAGTCCCCGCTGGCGCGCAGTTCGAGGGCACCGTGAGCACCCGCTGCGAGATATCCAACATCGAGGTCATCGGCGGGGGCAACTTTCATGCGTACCTGATCTGGAATCTTCGGGGCCGGGACATCCGCATCGTGCACAACGTGGTCGAGGGTGGACTTCCCTCGTACACGCCCGGAAGCGAGCAGGAGGGCATCGAGTCGTACGGCGGCAGCAACGTGATGGTGGCGTGGAACGTCGTTCGCAATATCGGCAATGCCGCTCTGAACTTCGGATCTGCAGGACACCCCGACACGAGTCTCGATGGACTGACGGTAATCGGCAACACGGTCTCGAACGCAGGCATGGGCCTCAACATCGGCCCTGCGCTCAACCCTGTGGGCCCTCAGAACGTCTATGACGTCCTCATCAGCGACAACAATTTCACGAACATCTGGCGTACGGGTGTGCACGTGCCCACACTGGCAGGGACCGAGATACGCGGGCTCCGCATCGAAAAGAACCGGATTCAAGCCGTAGGTTCCGATACTGACACGGGCACGGGGATCTACTTCAAGGGCCAGCTCCAAACGGATACGGCACCAGCCAGCGCCGCCTCGGACAATACGGTCACTCTGAATCACATCGAGGATGTGCGCGGTCCCAATGCAACCGGCGTACTGATCATACGCTATCCGAACGTCCACGTGACGGAGAACACCATCCGGAACGTGGCTCACTCCGGGGTGTTCGCGACGTCTGCTCTGAACCTGGTCGTCGAGCGAAACGTGATCGAGGATACGTTCTACCATGGGTTGATGTCGCACGGTGCTCCGTCGAGCGTGTACGTGCGCGACAACACCTTCATTGAGTGGAATCGCGGCAATCAGAAGGTGGCAGGCATCGCCATTCACGATGCCATGAGCGGTGAGATCCGCAACAACGAGTTCCGGCATCGGGCCACACCGCCCTCCGCCATTCGCGTCGAGGCCAGCGCGGCCGACGTAATCGTGTTCGGTAACGTATTGCTTTCAGAGACGCTCGAGGAGCAATCGAACCCGAATAGCGGATTCGTTCCATTCGTGAACAATGGAGCGCGCTCCAACCTGGGATTGTTTGCAGTGGCGCCGGGCGCAACCGAATATACCGTGCAAAATCTGATTGTCAGTCCAACCAGCACGGTTGCGTTGATCCAGACGCAAGGTGAAACGATCGAAGCCTCGGTCACGCCGGACACCGGGTCTTTCCGAGTGGCGTTCGCATCCGCGGCGCGCGGTGATGAGCAGTTCTGGTACGCCATCGACCCCTGATCGCAGAGGCCCGCATCATGGGCGGCACACGAGCGTCTCGTACAGGGACGCGTACTGCCGGACGATGCTCGTCAGAGAGTATCGTTCCTCGATGCGGGCACGTGCTTTCGCACCAAGCTCCTGACGGGCGTTTGGCTCCAGGTCGACCATGGCGAGCAATGCCGCCGCCAGCGCATCGCTATCGCCAGGATCTACGACCATGCCGCATTCCCCGACGAGCTCGGGCGATGCTCCCGCGCGCGTGACGACTGCGGGCAGCTCGCATGCTAACGCTTCCCCGAGCGCATTCGAAAACCCTTCCGCAAGAGAAGGCAGACAGAAGAGGTCACATGCGGAGAGAAACCCGACCGGGTCCCGGGTTTCATCGGCAAGCAGCACACGCGATCCGAGCTCGCAATCGGAAATGGCGCGTGCCAGCGTGGAGTTTGCGGAGCTCACCCCGGTACCTGCCATCACGAATCTCACGTTCGGCCGCTTGCGCACGACCTCGCGGGCAGCCTGGATGAGCCTGAGGTGGTCCTTCGCTGGATGAAAGCGCGCCAGATGGCCTACGACGAACTCATCGGACGAAACCCCCCATTGCCTGCGCAACGAGTCGCGGCACTCCGGTCGCCGGTATATCTCGTCCAGATCGAAACCATTTGGAATCACGCAACCGTGCGCGTGCGCAAAGCCTACTGCTTCGTGCTGCTCGCGGCTTCCTCGGGTGACGTAGATGATTTTGGCAGGTCCACTGGAAACGAGTGCGCTGGCGCGTATGACAGCTCGCGTCATCGGTTTCTCCCGTCCGATGAAGTCGAGCGACTGGCGAACGCTCCACGTGAGTCGTGCCCCGAAGCCTGACAAGCCACAGAGAACCGAGGCAGCAAGGTTGCCGTGGTACATCCATCCTTGTATCAGATGTGGGCGAACTCTGCGAAGCAGTTGCCACGCTGTAAGCGGTGAGGCGAGCAGTCGACGCATCTGCGGCAAGCCCAGGGTGACAACATCAATTCCGTCTGCCTGCAGGGCCGCAGCGGGCCTTCCTGAGGCACCGAGCGACAGGACGGTGGATCTGAATCGATCGGGAGGCAGCCGCCGAAGCAGCTTCCACAACATCCACTCTGCACCACCGGTCGTCAAAGTCGTTGAGACGACCAGCAGCCTGATCGGACACGCGGTACTCATGAGCTGCTCGCCGTGAGGTCGTATTCCGAGAACCCAAGCGCCTCCAATGTACGCTGAGTCAGGCGCTCCACGCTGAACTCCGTTTCTATCCGCCTGCGCGCCTCCATGCCGCAATCAGCGCGGTCCTGCGGTGACATGCGGATCATCCGCAGCAGAGCATGCGCAAGCTCTTCTGGCTTGCGGGGCGCAACTACCGCGCCAGTTGCCCCGACCACGAGCGCCGAGTCGCCGACATCCGTGACGACACAGGGCGTGCCACACGCCATCGCTTCCGCGACAGAATTCGAGAAGCCCTCGCCGTAGGCCGAAGATGAACAGCAAACATCGAGAGCATTGTATGCCGCTCTCATGTCATCCCATGCACCCGCCCACACGACCCGGCTTTCGATGCCAAGGCTCCGGGACATCGCCTGCAACGCTGTGCGCGAGGCGGCACTTCCGCCGCCGACGCTGACGAAGCGCACATCGGGCTCATGCCTCGCGACGATGCTCGCGGCCCGCAGGAAATTCGGATGATCCTTCATCGGATCCAGCCGGGCCACGACGCCAATGAGAACTGCTGTATCCGGAACGCCCCACTCTGCGCGCGCCCGTGCACGGCCTTCCGCGTCCGGGCGAAACCGTAGTGTATCGATGCCGTTTGGAACGACAGTGGCCTTGCTCGCGGGAAACCCGCGAGATAGGGCGTGCCGGAGTCCCGCCTGGGAATTGACGATTATGCGATCCGCACAATGCGCCAAAGTACGCTCGATGTGATCGGTGAGCCGGGCGAACCAATCGTACTGGGACAGGTCCATGTCGGAGGCCCGCACCCCCCACACGACGCGTGTTCCTGGCAGAAGTGGCTTGAGAATAGCCGTCAGTACATTTGCGACGGTGAGGTACCCGTGCAGCACCATCGGCCGCTCACGCCGTAGATGGCGGACCAGATGGAAGAGAAATCGTGCGATGTCCCAACGGCCACGCTTGCCGAGCGAAATGACGCGGACGCCCGTTCCGCGCAGCTCTCCTGACAAGGCGCCGCCGTCGTAGAACGTGACGACGGCCACTTTGTGGCCCCGCTGACGAAGCGCGTGCGCCAGCAGGATCAGCTGACGTTCCGCCCCACCTCGCTCGAGAGAGCGCGTGAGAAATACGATGCTATCCCGGGGTGCAGCGGACGAAGACACATTCATTGCACCCGAGCCCTCCTC
>JADGHX010000297.1 GCA_019683695.1 Steroidobacteraceae bacterium | reverse complement strand
GTAAGCGTGATCCCCGCACCGCATTGACCGCGACGGGAAGTACCTAGAGATCGAACTCGCGGATGATGCGATTTTCGACGACGGACTGGACCAGAGCCGCGTCGAGCCGCTGCAGGATCTGCGGCAGAGTCTCGTCTTTGCGTCGCACGAGGCCAGCCATCACGCCGGTGGGCATGGAAGCGATGGCGGCGTTGCGTACGGGGCCGACCGCACCCAGTGTCACCTGGCCACCATCGCCGATGAGCGCTTCGAGGGCGGGATAGGGTACGGTGCTGGGTTTCTTCGTCATGCGGCGTACGCCATGGGCACTTTGAGTTCCGTGAGATTCCACGGCAGGAGCTCGGCGATCCGATTCACCGGATGTGTGGCGATCCGCGCGAACACATGGCGCAGATACGCCTCGGGATCGAGCCCATTCAACTTTGCAGTCTCGATCACCGAATAGAACACCGCAGCCCGCTGACCACCCGCATCCGAACCTGCAAACAAAAAATTCTTCCGTCCCAGAGCCACACCACGCAGCGCGCGCTCGGCAATGTTGTTGTCTGCTTCGAGCCGTCCATCCTGGCAATAGCGGGTCAGCCCACTCCAACGCGTGAGCCCATAGCGGATCGCTACAGCCATCACCGACTTCTTCGAGAACTTCGGCAATGTCTGCATGAGCCAGCGATGAAAATCATCGAGCAGCGGTCCGGCTCTGGCCTGTCGAACTCGTGCGCGCTCATCCGGCGGGCGTCCGCGAATCGCTTTCTCGATCTCGTACAGCGCGGCGATCCGCTCAAGCGCTTCAAAGGCCACGGGCGAGGCGTTTGCCTGATGAATGTCAAAAAACTTCCGGCGCAGATGCGCCCAGCACGCTACGCTCGTAATGCGCTCGGCGAGCGGCACATCCTCCCGATCGCACAGGCGCTCAAAGCCGTTGTACGCATCCGCCTGCAGAAAGCCACGAAACGACTCGAGGTGCCGGCGCGCATGCTCCACGCAGCGATCCGCGGAGTACGCAAACCACACCGCCGGCGGCTCCGTGCCGCCGCTGTTGCGATCATCGCGTGCGTACACCCACAGACGACCCTGACGGGTGCGGCCACGTCCCGGCGCAAGCACCGGAACCGGCGTGTCATCCGCATGCAGCTTGTGCGCGCCAAACACGTGCGCGCGGATCGCCTGCACGATCGGTCGCAGGAGAGCCGCACCCTGTGCCATCCAGTCGGCAAGCGTCGCGCGGTCCAGCTCGACTCCAGCGCGGGCAAAGATCAGCGACTGCCGATACAGCGGCGCGTGATCGCAATACTTCGCCGTCACCACGTGTGCCAACAATCCTGAGCCCGCCATGCCGCGTTCGATCGGACGTGACGGCGCCGGTGCCTGCACGATGCGCGCGCAGCGCGTGCAGCTGTGCTTGGGACGGATGTGCCGAATGACCTTCAGAGAGGACGGAACGTGCTCGAGGACCTCGGTCACGTCTTCGTCGAGATAGCGCAGCCGCCCGCCGCACCCCGGACAACCGCAGCCCTTCTGCACAGCCGTGGGCTCGTGTACAACAATCTCGCGCGGCAGATGCGCGGGCAGTGTGCGCGAACGAGGCGGTTCGCGCCGCGGCGCCTGAGGTGTCGGGGTATCCGTACCGGATGAGGAAGACCCGGCTCGCGCCGAGCTCACTGCGTGCTGCGCAGGCAGAACCGCCTGCAGCCCTTCCAGTCGCAGCTCCATCTGCGTGATGAGCAGCTCCAGTTGTTCGCTCGACTGGCCGAACTTCCAGCGCCGAAAGCGCGCAAGCTGGATCTTCAATCGCTCGATCTCCAGCTGCTGGGAACGGATCAGGGCTTGATGCTCGAGCAACAGACGCTGCAGGGTTGCAGGATCTTGCGGCAGGTTCTCGGCAGAGAAATCACAACGCTCGGGCACGCGCGAATTATACGCGCAGCGCTCGGGCGTGCACGCTCCGTTCACGCACACATACGCGTGTGCGGATCGGTGAGATCAACTCAATGACAACTCCCGAGCGTCATCACGCCGAGAGGGTCGGCCGCGGCGTGTGTTCTTCATCCATCGCGCCTCGATGTGCCCGCCGCCAATCAATCCCTTCCAGCAACATCGACAGTTGCGCGGTGCTCAACTGTACCGCGCCGCTCTCGGCCTGCGTCCAGACGAAGCGGCTTCGCTCCAGGCGCTTCGCAAACAGACACAGCCCGTGCGAGTCGAACCACAAAATCTTTATGCGGTCACCGCGTTTGCCCCGAAAGATGAAAATCTGGCCCGAGAAGGCATCCGCGCCGAGCGCGTTCTGGACCAGTGCGCACAAGCCGTCAAAGCCCCGGCGCATATCGGTAGCACCCGCGACCAGCCATACGCGCGTGCCAGGTGGAAAGCCGATCATGCTCGCAGCAGCTCCTGCAACACCGCTCGCAAGGTCGTCTGGTCCACAGCGCCGTGAATCTGAACCTGGCGACCGCCTGAAAGGCTGATCTCGATCCGAGCTGGCGAGCGAACCGCATCGACCGCCATAGGATCGGCTTGCTTCGGACTGCTGTCCCCGATCGACACCGGAATCAGGCGGGCCGTGCGCGCCGACCGGCCTTTGCTCGCTAGCAATCCCTGTTCGTGCTGCCGACGCCACCGATACAGAAGGCTCGTGTGCACACCGTACCGCGCCGATATCTCCGGGCCCGACGCGCCCGGCTTCATCAGCGCCTCGACAATCTTTACCTTCTCAACGTCCGAACGGAGCCGGCGCCTGCGAACGCCTGCTTCGTCGCTGACTCCCAGGTTCGCCCGCTCCATTTCCGCCGCACCTGCCTCGCTCGTCGCGTCCATCGTCCTTCACCTCGCTACACAAACTGCCGCGAGGCACATCATCCGCACTCATTAACCCGCGCTCCATGCGGCCGTGAGATCACGCTTAC
>JADGHX010000009.1 GCA_019683695.1 Steroidobacteraceae bacterium | reverse complement strand
GAACAGAGCGGCGATCAGCACATACAGGGCGAGGAATGCGAACGTGAGCCCCCAGGCCCAGCCCAGCCCAGGTGCGAAGGCGAGGGGCCTCAGGTAGAGCGCCGCATGCCGTGCCCAAGGGCGCAGGCCATCGAACGCGTGCAGCGGGAACGACAAGACGTTCTGCGTGCTGCCGTGTACTACCGCGCCCGGCTGGCGGGTGAGCTTGCCGCCGATCACCACCACATCGCCGTGCACTTCCGCCTGCGGCCCGAGCTCCACGCTTCCCAGCACCGCAACGACATCACCGTGCGCCCGGCCATTCAGATACGTGCTTCCCAGCACCGCGATCGCGTCATGAGTCGTGCCTGTGACTCGTGTGTCGCCCAGTATCGAGACGACCGCGTCCGACACATCTCCTTCGCTTGTGGAGGAGCCGAGTATCGAGACCACGGTGTTGGCCCGCTGCCCCCGCGGCAGGTGGGAATTGCCGCCTACGGTGACGAGGTCGTCCCCGTGATGTCGCGGACCCCAGCGTCGTTGCCGCTCATCCGCCCGCTCGACCCACGGCCTGTCGTCGGGCGACTCGGCATTCGGACTGTCGGGAGCTGGCGCATCTGGCGCCTCGGCGGCTGGAGCTTGCGGGGCGGCAGGCGGCGCCGGAGGGGCGGGCGGTGGCGGCGCTTCCGCGGCGGGTGGTGCGGGCGGCTCCGTCTGTTGCGCGTGGAGCTGAATCGCGCAGACCGAGAGAGCGGCTGTTGCGGCGACGAGCAGCAGTGATTTCGGGAATGAGGTTTTCATTTACTCAGATACAGCGTGCGGTACGCGGTCGCGCCAAGCGCGATCAGGGCGATGTACAAGGTCGCAGCCACGGCGACAACGCCGTAGATCCACGAGGAGGGCACTGCTTGCAGCACTGCCTGGCTCAGATCGACGATGTGCCAGAGGGAATCGGTCGTGCGTTCGGCCCACGTGAGGGGGCTCGCCACCGCGCCGATGAGCGGTTGCGGACGCACTTCCTGCGTCAGCCACACCACACCGGACAATGCGAGCTTCACGATGCCGGCTGACATCAGAAGGAACGCCACCCGCGCCAGCAGGGGCCAGTGAAGGAAACTGCTTCGCCACCACGGCACCGCTTCCCGGCGGGCGATGGCGGCCATCACTCGCGATTCGAGCGTGCGGGGCGCGCGCCGGGGCGGCTGTTCGCGCAGCACCTGTTCGATGAGGCGCTCGAGCGGCTCGCGATTCGGATCAGGGGTCCCGAGCGGGTCGTTCATGAGGGTCAGCCTTCAATGCCATCACGTACGCGAGCTTCGCCCAGCATCTTCGCGAGGGCGATGCGTGCACGCATGATGTCCGTTTTGATCTTGGGAAGGGATACGCCGAGCCGGGCTGCGATGTCCTGGTACGGCATGTCCTCGAAGTGATAGAGCACGAGCGGCACGCGCTGATGATCCGGCAGGCGCTTCAGGGCGTCCTCCACGAGCCGGTGACGTTCCTCGGCGTGCACGGAGGCGAAGAGGTCGTCCGGTGTGCTCACCCCGAGCAGTGCGTCGGGAAACGCGGTGTCCGCCTCGTCGTCCTCCGCAGATTCCCGCTTCATCTCGGAGAAGAACCGCCAGCGCTTGCGATAGCGGGAGAGATGGTTGAGCGTGAGGTTCGTCGCAACCGTCTTCAGCCAGCCGCCCGGTGAGGGGCTCGTGCGCAGCATGTCGAAGTGCTCGTACGCCTTCAGAAACGTCTCCTGCGCCAGGTCCTCGGCCTGGGCATCGTTGCCTGTGAGACGGGCGGCCGTCGAGAAGACCATATCCTGGTAGGCATGCATGAATGTTGTGAACTCGGCCGAGCGACTCAGCCTAGACGGATCGGTAGTGTCCACTTGCGTGTCGTCGTTTACGGCCATAACACGGCGCACGCGCGGAAGTCGCACGGCCGACACAGGGGCCGCGGGCTTCCGCTTCATGCTATAAATCTATTGTCAGATCAATTGACTACAGCTGATTTCTGATACCGATCCACAAGTCGCTCGGCCGCCTCTTACCGGAAGCAGGCGTCTGCGTGCCGGGTGCCGCAGCTTGGGGCAGCTTCGCTGTCGCGCCGAGTGCCGCTGTCCAGGGTGCCTCCGGAGGTCTGGCCGGAACGAGAGCGTATGACGGTTTATGCGCGCCGTGGGTTTGTTTGTGGGAAGGCGATGCGCCCGCAGTGGGTGCCTGCCGCCACGCTCGCGATCGTCCGCGGTTTTTGAGCGCGGGTGCGTCTTTTGGCCGCGCAGTGAGCGCTTGCGTGCCCAACCTCTCACGCCCTGCGCATACCGGGCGTACCCGCCCCGAGCTCGGCCAGAACTTGTGCGAAGATGCGCGGCCCGCATTTCAGGGCGCAACGTCTTACCCGATGAAGATTCCGGAAATACTCCAGGTCGAGACCCCGCACATGCCGGGCAGTCTCGCGAGCGTGCTCAAGGTGATTGCCGAGGAAGGGCTGGTCCTCGAGCACGTGACCACATTGCACAGGGACCAGGGACGCACCCTCTGGGAAATCACGCTGGAAATCGAGGAGGGCAAGCAGGGGCTGCTGCGTGAGCGGCTCAACGCGCTGCCTTCGGCGCGGTTCATCGCCTGGTCCGACCGCGTGTTCGACCGGCACCGGGGCGGCAAGATCGAGATGCGCTCCCGCATCCCGATCTCGACGCAGCAGATCCTGCGCGACATCTACACGCCCGGCGTCGCGCGCGTGTGTCTCGCCATTCAGAAGAACCCGGAGAAGGTTTACGACTACACGTACGTCGGCCGCGCGGTGGCGGTGATCACCGACGGCACGGCCATTCTCGGGCTCGGCAACATCGGTGCCCGTCCCGGGTTGCCGGTCATCGAAGGCAAGGCGGCGCTGTTCGCCTCGCTGGTAGGCCTGAGCGGCGTGCCGATCCTGGTCGAGAGCACCTCCAACGAGCACTTCGTCGATGTGGTGACGTCGATCGCGCCGTCTTTCGGCGCCATTCTTCTCGAGGACATCGCGGCGCCCCGATGCTTTGAGATCGAGCGGATGCTGCGGGAACGGCTGCAGATGCCCGTGCTGCACGATGATCAGCACGGCACGGCCGTCGTCACGCTCGCCACCCTGCTCAACGCCACGCGAATCGTGGGCACGTTGCTGGAAAAGCAGGTCGTGGGCATCGTGGGGCTTGGCGCGGCCGGGCTCGGGATTGCGCGACTCCTGAGCGCCTTCGGCATCAAGCGGCTCGTCGGCACGGATCTGCGCGAGGAAGCCATCGCGCGTCTTGCCGCGCTCGGCGGCGAAGGCGTGTCCCTGGAAGAGCTCATGCGACGTGCGGACGTGGTCGTCGCCACCACGGGCGTGAAAGGCCTCATCCGCCCCGAGCTGGTGCGGCCGGGGCAGATCATTCTGGCGCTGTCGAACCCCGATCCGGAGATCGAGCCGGCGCTGGCGCGCGAAGCGGGCGCGAAACTCGCAGCCGATGGCAAGAGCATCAACAACGTGCTCGCGTTTCCCGGGCTGTTTGCAGGCGCGATGCGCGCGCGGGCAACGGCATTCACGGATGCGATGCTGCTCGCCGCCGCGCGTGCCATCGCCCAGGCCGCGCCAGAGGGTCATCTTGTGCCGGATGCGCTGAATACGACGATTCACGAGAGCGTTGCGGAGGCCGTGGCGTCTGTAGTCGAGCACACAGCTGTGCCGGGTGTTGCCGCGGGCTGAAGGCGCTGTTCGCCCGCACAAGACCAGCCGAATGTGGGGCAGCCAAGCTTGTGCACCTGAAGTAAAGGAACCCGGCATGCGGCGTCGGCGTTGCCCTCTTGCAGGGCACCGCCGGCGCGGCATCACGCCCTGTGGAGGGCTCGCTGCAATGACCCGCTCCACATGTTTCCTGGGCTTTCTCGCAGTGCTGACCAGCGGGGCGGTAACGGCGGCCCTGGCGCAGGATTCCGGCGGCGATCCGAAGGCGGGGCAGCTCGCCTTCAACAACAACTGCCGCACCTGCCACGTCACGAAAGAGGGCGACAATCGGCTCGGGCCGTCGCTCCACAACATCGTCGGGTCCAAGGCGGGTACCCGAGAGGGTTATGCCAACTACTCCGGGGCAATGAAATCCTCGGGCGTCGTGTGGAACGAGAAGACCCTCGATCGCTTCATCGAGAATCCCGAATCGGTCGTGCGGAACAACAACATGAAGCCCTACAAGGGCATTCCCGATCCGAAGATTCGCCAGAACATCATTGCCTATCTGAAATCGCAATCCGCCGGGTCCGGCGCATCGTCGAAGGCTGGGGAGAGCTGATTCCGTCGCGCCCGGTTGTCCGGGACCCGTGACTTGTCGACCGTGAAAGTCGTCGGCGCGGAGCCGGCGGCTGTGTTTTTTTGCATCGACCTGCGACTTCCCGGGTTGCAGGTGCATCTATACGCGCTACATGATGCGCAGGCCCGTGGGGAGTGCGCACGAGAAGAGTGTCGAGAGCGTCATGGGGGCCATCGGAGAGCCATCGATCAGGGATACCTCCGCGCAGGACGTGGTCATCGATCCGGCCCCGGCGCGCCGCAGACGACGCACCCTTCTGATCATCGGTATAGCGGCGGGTCTCGCGTTTCTCACCGTGTTCGCCTTTCTCGTGCGCTCATGGGCGTCCTCATCGGTTGCGGTTCCGCGTGAGCGCGTGCGCATTGCCGAAGTGGTCCGCGGCCCGTTCGTCAGCGACGTGGCGGCGCAGGGCACCGTTGTGGTGGCGAACAACCCCACACTGTTCGCCGCTGCGATGGGCACCGTCACATTCCACGTGCGCGCCGGGGATTCAGTGACCGAAGGGCAGGTGCTCGCCACGGTGG
The DNA here is from genome assembly GCA_019683695.1 of Steroidobacteraceae bacterium. Lineage (GTDB taxonomy): Bacteria > Pseudomonadota > Gammaproteobacteria > Steroidobacterales > Steroidobacteraceae > JADGHX01. Next base: position 46,700 of record JADGHX010000009.1, on the reverse strand, counting down.
ACAGCCCCAGCCTGAAGAGCGAGTACGCGCGTGAAAAGGCGACACTGGATGCGCTCGTCGTCGAGCTCGAGCGGGCCCGCATCGAAACGCGCCGACAGATCCTGCAGAACCGGCAGAATGCCGACCTTGCCACCACAAGGGTCCGTGCCACCGAACGAGAGCTGGAACGCGCGAAGGCGGCCTTCGAGCAGGGCGTGATTCCCCGGCGAGACCTCGACCGGGCGCAGGACGAGCGCGACGACGCGCGGCTCGTGTACGACCACGCGCTCGCGAATGCGAAGTTGCACGAGGAAAGCCTCAACTTCGAGCTGAAGACGAAACGGGTGGAGGTGGAGCGGCAGCAGCTCGTCGTGGACGAGCTGAAGCGCCGCGTGGATGCGCTGACCGTTCGCTCGCCCGTGAAGGGCATGGTGGGCAGCCTGCTCGTGGACCAGCGCGCCGCGGTGACGGAGAACGCGCCGCTGCTCACGGTCGTGGATCTCACGGCGCTCGAAGTGGAGTTTCGGGTGGCCGAGACCTATGCGGCCGATCTCGCGTTGAATATGGCCGCCGAGATCAATTACGGGGGCAAGACGTATCCGGCGGTCGTCACCTCCATCTCGCCGGAAGTGCAGCAGAACGAGGTTCGGGGACGGCTGCGTTTCGCCGAGAAGCTGCCGCCGGGTGTGCGTCAGAACCAGCGCGTGAACGTGCGCCTGGTGCTCGATTCACGCGAGAACGTGCTGAAGGTGGAGCGGGGGGCTTTCGTGGATGCAGGCTCGATCGCCTACCGCGTGGAGGGCGACGTGGCGACACGCGTGCCGATCGTGCTGGGCGCGATGAGCGTGAGCGAAGTGGAGATCGTCTCGGGCCTGAAGCCGGGCGACCGCATCATCGTCTCGAGCGTCACGGACTTCGGCAACGCCCCGGAGCTGGTCCTGAGTGACTGAACGAATCGGCAAGATTCATAACCAAGGAACGCCGCATGATCGAGATGAACAATATCTCCAAGGTCTTCCGCACGGACGTCGTCGAGACGCACGCACTCAGGGCCTTCAGTCTCCGCGTGGAGCCTGGCGAGTTCGTCGCGATCACGGGCCATTCCGGCTCCGGCAAGACCACCTTCCTCAACGTGGCGGGCCTGCTCGAGGAATTCGATGGCGGCACGTATCACCTCGAGGGTCAGGACGTGAGCCGGCTGAGCGACAACGAGCGCTCGCGCATCCGCAACGAGAAGATCGGCTTCATCTTCCAGGGCTTCAATCTCATCCCGGACCTGAACATCTACGACAACGTCGACGCCCCTTTGCACTACCGGCGCATGCCGGCCGCTGAACGCCACAAGCGCATCACGGCCGCTCTCGAGCGCGTCGGGCTCAGCTCGCGCATGAAGCACCTGCCATCGCAGCTCTCGGGCGGTCAGCAGCAGCGCGCGGCCATCGCACGCGCCATCTGCGGCAGTCCCCGGGTGATCCTGGCGGACGAGCCCACCGGCAATCTCGACACGACCATGTCGGAGCAGATCATGGAGCTGCTCCAGAGCATCAATGCCGGAGGCACCACCATCCTCATGGTGACGCACAATCCGGAGCTCGCGCAGCGCGCACACCGCCAGGTGCATATCGTGGACGGGCGGATCGATCAGATTCACCACTTCGGCACTGTCCAGCGCGCATCCGCCGCCGCAGGCGCCAGCGCCTGAAAGGGCTCACCGTGCTGTTACACGACACCCGACTGGCGCTGCGCAGCCTCAAGCGCAATCCCATCCTCAGCCTGCTCATGATCGTGACGATCGCGGTGGGAATCGCCGCGTCGATGATTGCCATGACCGTGTACAGCGCGCGCGCCGGGCACCCCATCCCGTGGAAAGAGGACAAGCTCTTCGCCGTGACCATGGATACCCGCGACGAAGGACCGCCTCCGCCAGGGCTGCCGCTGCGCAACTACGAGTATCCGCCCTTCACACTCGGGTATCAGGACGCAATGGCGGTGTACCGTTCCGACATCCCCAGGCGCAGCGTGGTGATGTACCGGACCGGTCAACTCGTCATGCCGGAGCGCGCGAACATCAAGCCCTTCTACGTGCCCGTGCGCGTGACCACCGCGGACTTCTTCGCCATGTTCGACGTGCCGTTCCGGTATGGCGGCGGCTGGCCGCGTGCCGCGGACACGACGGCCGAACCCGTCGTCGTCATCTCCAAATATCTCAACGACAAGCTGTTCGGCGGCGTCAACAGCCTCGGTCGCGAGATCACGCTGGGCGGGCGCCAGTTCAAGATCATTGGTGTGCTGGATGCGTGGATGCCGCATCCGCGCTTCTATGACCTGTCCGGGGGTGGGTTCGATCTGCCCGAAGATGCCTTCGTGCCCTTCGAATGGGTGCGCGCCGGCAAGATGTTCCCCCAGAGCATCAGCTGCGTACGCAGGACCTCACGTGTCGTCAATTTCGAAAGCCTGTTCACCGAGGAGTGTCTCTGGCTGCAGTCGTGGGTTGAGCTTGCCGACAGTGCGGCTCACGCCCGCTTTCAGGACTACGTGGACAACTACGTGCGCGACCAGAAGCAGCGCGGTCGCATGCCACGTCCGCTCAACAATCGCATCGTGAACGTGTCCACGTGGCTCGACATGAACAACGTCGTCGGTGATGACACCCGCATGCAGGTGATCGTGGCGGTGGCATTTCTGGTCGTGTGCGTGCTCAACACCGTCGGCCTCATTCTGGCGAAGTTTCTGAGCGCGGCGCCGATTGCGGGCCTGCGTCGTGCGCTCGGTGCCACCCGGCTGGACATCGTCCGGCAGCATCTGACGGAGGTGGTGATCATGGGTCTGATCGGCGGCGCGCTCGGGCTGATCCTGAGCTTCGGCGGGCTGAGATTGCTGCACGCCCTCATTTTCTCGCGTGGACTGGAAACGTCCGACAACCCTGCACGCCTCACGCTGGCTCAGTCCTTCACTCACATGGACTTTTCGATGCTGCTGCTGGCGGTGGTGCTATCCGTGCTGACAGGCATCCTTGCAGGAATCTATCCCGCGTGGCGCATCGGCCGACTGGCACCGGCCACCTTCCTCAAGACGCAGTGAGGCGACAGTATGGAAATCCGGGCTCTTGTTTCCGCAATGTGGCGCAATCGCACGGGTCCCATCCTGGTAGCTGCGCAAGTGGCCATTACGCTTGCGGTCGTCGTGAACATGGCCTACCTGATACAACAACGCCTCGAGACCGCGGCGAAGCCAACCGGCATCGATATCAACAACATCTTCTGGGTGCATCTCGAGGCCATCGATCCGGAGTACAACTACGAAGCCGCGGTGCGTGCAGATCTCGACTATCTGAACGCGTTGCCGGGCGTGATTGCCGCCGCCACCAGCAACGGAACGCCGCAGGCGTTCTATGCGCTGGGCCTGCCGTTCGCCGTCTCGCCTGAACAGCTCGACAAGGAGGGGGCCCACGTTGCGCGGGTGTTCATGGCGAATGAGCACTATCTGGATGCGCTCGGGCTGGAGCTCATTGCGGGTCGGAATTTCGAGTCCTCTGTGGTCGCGCCGCCGGCGCAGGACGTGCCCTCGGGCATCGCAGCCTGGGCGCCGGAAGTCATCATCACAAAGTACATGGCGGACAAGCTCTTCCCGGATGGGAACGCGGTCGGCAAGCCGCTGTACGTGGGTCTGGTGAATCGGTCATCCACGGTCGTCGGCGTGGTGAAGCTGCTCCAGGGCGCACCGATGCCCGACGAGCAGTTCGCGCTCTCGAATGTGCTCGTGCCCATGATCCCTCCGGGCCCGGACTCGTTTTATATCGTGCGCACCGAACCCGGTCGGCGTGACGCCACCATGGCCCGCGTGGAGAAAGAATTGGCGGATCGGGTGCCCGGCCGGTTCCTGTCGCGAATCGAGGCCCTGGAAAAGACGGCCGCGCAGGCGCGTTTCACTTTTCGGTCCAGTGCGATCATTCTGAGTGTGATCGGCGTTTTTGTTCTGGCGGTGACGCTGGTGGGCATCACGGGCCTTGCCGCGTTCAACGTCACCACGCGCACGCGGCAGCTGGGCACGAGGCGTGCAATTGGCGCGCGCAAGTTCCACATCCTGCGCTACTTCATTGTGGAGAACTGGATCATCACGAGTGTGGGTGCGCTAGTGGGCTGTGCGCTCGCGTTGGCAGCGGGCATCAAGCTCAGCACCACGTACGCATTGCCGCGTTTGCCTTTGTACTTCCTCGTAGCAGGCGTTGTGGCGATCTGGATTCTTGGGCTGCTTGCTGTCGTTGTGCCCGCGCGGCGAGCCGCGTCCATCTCACCGGCGACGGCGACACGCACGGTGTAGCGCGGATAGTGCCGGGCTGGCACGAGCGCACGCAGTGGATGCCGCGAAGTTCAGCTCGCCTCAGCGCGAGCCGCTTCCCAATCGGCGGTAGTACTCGGCGACGGTCTCGCGGTACTCGGGCGAGTCTGACGCCGGGGTGGCGGTGCGCGTCGCCGCAACTTCCTGCGTTTTTTGCGCGGCCTTCAGTGCGGCCAGCTCCACCTGATCGACGAGTGCGGCCATGCGCGCGTATTCGTTTTCCATCGGATCCGCGCCGCCGCGGCGGAGGCGATTGGCGAGCTGTCGAAGCGCGCTGATATCCGCAGGAGCGAGGGCGCCTTCCGGCATGCGATTCATCAGCTCGCGCAACCGCCGCCCGATCTCTTCGGCCTGACGGCGGAACTCCGGCGTTTCGATCGGCCGCAGCGTGCGCGCCTGCAGCGGCGGGTCCCACGCCCTCAGGCGTCCGCGATCGCCTTCGATGAGATGCGGCGCGTAGCCGCCCAGATTGCCGTACGGACCGCCCCAGTCGCGCCCGCCGTAGGCGTATTGCCCACCGGGCGAATCGGCGAGCGATGGCGTTCCGGAAGGCGGCGCATCGCGGCCGTTCTGCGAGCCTCCCGAGCTTGCCGAATCGCCCTCGCGTGAGTTGCCGTTGCGGTCGGACTCGCCAGGATCGCGCCCGCCGCGCGGCCCGTTCGGATTGCGCTCGCCGTTCGGATCCAGCGCGTCGCGACCGTTCGGATCGCGCTCGCCGCGCGCGCCATTGCGTGCATTGGCCTCGGCCTGTGCGAGTTGCCAGGCGCGACGCAGCTCGCTGAGCTCCGCGAGCAGCTCCTCGGGGCTCGCTTCTCTCTTTTCCGAGCGCTGCTGGCGCGCTTCGACCGCCGCAACTCGTGCAGCCTGGTCGAGCTCACTCTGCAGCATCTCCAGCGACTCGGTGATCAGGCGCTCGCGTGCGGCGGCCTGCAAGGCGCGTCCGCGTTCCAGCTCGAGCGCGCTGCGCGCAAGACCCGCGCTCACGTTGGACTCGGCGAGCTCGTTGGCGGCATTCCCCACGCGCTCCGAGGCGCCGGGCGCGGTTTCGCGATGCTTCTGCGCGGAGGCCTGCATGTCTCGCCGCAGCGCCTCCAGCTCACTCTGCAGAGCGCGCTTCTGCTCGGCGAGCGCCTCTGCGCGCTCCCAACTGAGGCCGCGCATCCGGTTCGCGCCGATTGGGCCGGACTGACTCGGATCGCCGCCGGGAGAGGGCGTGCGTGAGAATGCGGAGAGCAGCTCTTCTTCGCTGCGCTTCTGCTGTTCCGCAAGCTGCCGGGCTCGCTCGGCGAGCTTGTCGAACTCGCCCGCCATGCCGTCGCGGCGGCCCTGTTCGAGTCGCTCCAACGCCTGTTTCAGGTCGCGGCTCGCGGCTTGCGCCGATCGCACGCCGGACTGGCCGCCGCTCCCCTGAGAGCCTTCAGACCCGCCCATCTTCTCGAGCGCACGCTCGACCTGATTCAACGCCTCCTGTGCGGAGCGTGCGGAGGCGGATTGGCTCTGGCCCTGACCTTGCCCTTGTTGCGCCTGCTGCTGAGCGTTCTGTTTCGACAGCTCCGCGAGCTGGCGCCGCAGTTCCTCGGTTTCACGCCGGAGCTGTTCCTGTTTCCAGCGATCGGACTCTCGTGGCTGTTGCTGGCGAGCCGTCTCACGTGCGAGCCGCTCCTGCCGCTGGGCGAGCTCCCGCAGCTTGCGCAGGGCATCGGCGAGCTGCTGAGGCGATTCATCGCCCGCGGCGCGCGACTCGGTTTCGTACTGGTTCTTGTCGAGGTCCATCTCGAGCTCGAACATTTCCGCGAGGTCGCGTCCGGCCTGATTGGCGTTGCCACCGCCGGCCATCGCGTTCTGGAACTGCACCTGAATGTCGGTGTACAGCGCATCCGCGCGCATCAGGTGCTGCAGCGCCTTCTGCTCGGACGGGATGGCTTCGGCGAGCTTGATGTCGCCCAGGTTCTTCGCGGCGGGCTGCATCGCCTCGGCCGCCTTCTGCAGGTTGTCGATCAGCGCGCGGTTTTTCGGATCCGCGCTATCCACGCCACGCGCCTGCGCACGCTGGATGAGCGTGCGCGCCTGCTCCGCGAGCGTGCCTTGCGCTTCGGAAAGCAGTCGCGCGTGCTCGGCGACGCGCTCGGCTTCACGCTTGTCGCCGCGATCCCGCATGCGCTGCAGGTTCCAGGTGGCCAGCAGAATCTCCCGCTGACGCTGCGAAATGGCGTTCTCCTGATCCCCACCGGCGCCGCCGGCGCCCATGCCGCCCGCCTGGCCTTGCGTGAACCGTCGCTCGAAGGGCTGCACATGGATCAGGAACAGATCGGTCTGCACGGCCTGCTTGCGATCCCTGGCAACGGCGTAGTACGAGACGAGATCGCCGGGCGTGAGGCGGGTGTTGCCGTCGCCTGTCACTTTGGCCTGCAGCTCACCGATTTCCTCGAGCCGCAGGATCGTGTCGCCCGTGACTTCCTCGCCGCGGCCTTTCAGGGGCGCCACCTTCCACTCGCCGCCGTTCACGGAGTAGTGCAGCTCGAGATTCTGGATGCGAAAGTCGTCCTTCGCGCGCACCTGTATGGGCACTTCCTCGATGCTGCTGGCCTGCCAGTCACGGGCGGGCCTCGCGAATTCGACGGTCGGCGCCTGGTCCTCGATCAGGGCGATCTGATGCTCGTCCGTGAGCGGCACCAGCTCGTCGCCCACTTTCGCGCTGATGCGATAGTGGCCCGGCTTCTTCACCTCGATGGTGCCGCGAGTGATGTTGCCTTCTGTTTTCAGGCTCGAAGCCTTGTCGTCAAGCAGCAGCGTCGCCGACTCCAGCGGAGCGGTGGTCTGCACTTCCACGTCCACGCGTGTGCCTTCCACGGCACGGATGTCGCGCGAGGCATCGTCGGTTTCGGAATCGAGTCCGGTCCAGGACGGATAGTGATACGTCAGCCGCATTCGCTGGATACGCGGCGCTTCCACAACGCTGATGCGATGTTCTGCGCTGCGCGTGCCCTGTGCACTCACGTAGTACGTGAGCGGCTCACGAAGCGCATACAGCGTGAATTCGAACTTGCCGTCCCCGCCGGCCTTCATCGGCGCGCGTTCCCATTCCTTTGAATCCGCGAAGCGCACGAAGACCTCGGCGCTCTCGGGCGTGAACCCGGTGACGGAGGCGCGGATCGGCACATCCTGATTGCGCCGGACGGTGGTATCCCCCGGCTGCACGCTGATCTGCCGCAGCGCGATCCGCTCGCGCGGAATCTCCGTGCCGAACCACAGATTGCGGCTGCCAAAGCCCCATTCGGCGGGACCGGCAACGAGCATCAGGATGAGTAGCGCGGCGGCACCGGCGCCTGCTGCGGCCGGTATCCACATCCGTTTGGGCGGAATGGCCTCATCGACCGGGGCCCGCTCCGCGACCGCGAGCGCATCTTCGGCGAGCAGATCGATGAATGGGGCGTCGAGACCCTGCTCGCGCCGGCGGGCGAGCTCCAGGTACGTTTCGATGCGGCCGCCTTGCTGCGGCAGGTGGCGTTCGAATGTGCGCGCACGATTGCGAGCGCGAAGTGCATTCAGCGGCTGCCAGAGCACGGCAGCCGCGGCGACGAGCACCGCGGCCACCAGGACGATGCGAGCGGTCTGAACCGCCGCGGCAGGGAAACCAGGGCCGTGCAGGACGAGCACGGCGCCGATAGTGACGAGCAGCGCGGTGAGCGCGACGACCGCACCCGTACGCGCGACCATCACGGCCTGAAGCCGTCGCCGTACCTCACTCAGGTACTGCTCGAGACGCTCTCCTGCGCTCAAGTCGTCACCCCGCGTCGCACGTGGAGATGAGAGTTGGCCACCAATGGCTCTATGAACGCAAGCGTAACCGCGATCAGCAACAGCCATGGCCAGATGGATTTCAGCTCGGAGCGTGGCTCCGCGTTCGGCACGGACCCATTCGCCGCGGCGGGCGCGGACGTCTGAAGCGTGTTCCACTGCTCGATGCTGGTCGGTGGCATGCGGGCGAGCTCGGATTCGCGCGCGTCCGCGTTCACCGCGATCCAGTCACTGCGCCCGCCGCCGCGCACCTCGTAGAACCCGATGTGCTCGGCCATGAGGCGCGCACTGCCCGCCGTGTCGCTCAATGCGAGCACGCGGCGGCCACGCGGATCAAAGACTTGGCCGCCATCGCGCGCACCGAGCCGCGTGGGGAGCACCGAGCCGACGGTCGTGTTGGGTGCGGCAGCCGAGGCGGTGAGATAGCGCGCCGCCTCACCCACGAAGCGCACAAACAGGGGATGGACGCCCAGATCGTTCCAGTCGCGGTCGAGCGGCGAGGTGAGGACGAGCAGCCGGCCGGCACCGATCCGCCGTTCGATGAGCAGCGGCCGTCCGTCTTCCAGGCGGATGAGCACGAGATCGTCCGGCAGCGGCTCGATGGGCACGTACCGGAAGAACCGCACGCTGCGCCAGCCCTGCGACTCGCGCAAGGCCGGGTGACTGTCGTCGATTGCCGCTACGCGGCGCGCGCCGCCGTCTTCGCTGCGATTGCCGAGGCCGCCCCCGGCAACGGTGTGGCCACTGAGCGGAATCCGCTTCTGCTGCGCCGAACGTGGGCCGAGCGTCATCAGCACGGCGCCGCCGCCTTCGAGGTACCGCTGAATTGCGCTGGTGGCTGCATTCGAGAGCACGCCCACATCCGAGACAACCAGGGTGGCGTATTCAGCGAGCGCGTTCTGGCTCAGGGCGTCCGAGCCGGTGCGCTCCACCGCGAGCCGCGGGTTCGTGAGCGCGCCCACCGCCGCGGCGAAGTACGTCACGTCGTCTCCGTTGCTGTTTGCGCCGATGATGAGCGCGCGCGGCTCGCGGCGCTCCAGCACGGCGAAGTGCTGATCGTCCTGCGGCAGGGAATCGGGGGGCTCGAGCGCAACCATGGCCCGGTGCGTGCCGGGCCCCATCGCGATGCCGGGGAAGAGCGCGCGGGGATCGTTCGGTGAAAGCGTTTTCCGCCCGCGTTCCTTGCCATCCACCGTCAGGATCACGGTGCGTTCGGTATTGGGCGGTGCCGTCCCACCGACGCGCACTTCGAGGGTGTTCGCATCGTGTTGCGACGGACCGACGGAGCGCACGTACTGATTCGTGGCGTCTGCCGTGCCCACGTCCTGCAGGACGAGCTTCACGCCCGCGGGGGGCTCCAGGTCCGCGAACTGCAGCGGAGTGGCGGATTGCTGCAGGTCCGTGATGAAGTGGAACTGCGTGGGCGGCCGGTTCGTGCCCAGCCACGATGAGGCGCTCGTCATGAGCATGCCGTAGTCGAGGCGCGCAGCGGTCGGCTTGATGGACGCGAGCGCGGCGCGCAGCTCGGCCTTGTCGCTCGCGTTCACCGGACCGCGCACAACCCGCACACGGGAATCCGCGGTGACCAGCATGCCCTGATCGGCCGGTTTCATCGCATCGATCAGCGCGCGCGCCTTCTCGAGCGCACGCGTCCAGCGCTCGCCCTGCTGCATGGAGAGAGAAGTGTCGAGCACCACAACGTGCAGCGTGCGATCCCGCGCTTCCAGCGGTGGTGCACGCCAGGGCAGCACCGGCTGAGCGAACGCGAGCACGATCAGCAAAAGCAGCGCGATGCGCAGCGCAAGCAGGAAGAGGTACTTCAGCGTGTGCTCACGGCTGCGATGAATCTGGCTCGGTTCGAGCAGCATCAGCGAGGCGAACGGTTCCTTCGTGCGCGTGTCGCGGGCGAACCGGTGCAGCCACAGCGGCAATCCGATTGCCAGGAGCCCGACGAGGAACAGCGGTGCGAGCAACATGCTTCAGTGCCGCTGACGGAACATGAGATAGCGCCGGAGCGCGCGGTCCAGGGGCTCGTCCGTTCGGGCCAGCATCAGGTCCGCGCCCATACCGCCCGCGGCCTTGCGCACACCATCCAGATGCTCCAGCAGGCGCTGCTGGTAGCGGCTTTCGAGATACTCCGGAGAGACCTCCATGGTCTGACCGGACTCCATGTCCTCGAAGAGCACGGAGTCGCGCCAGCGAGGCTCCAGCTCGCCGGGATCGAGAACGTGGAAGAACATGATGTCGTGACCGGTGTAGGCGAGCGGTTGCACCGCACGGCTCATGGCAACCGGATCGCAGTAGAGATCCGAGATCACCGCGACGAGTCCTCTGCGGCTCATGTGCTCACGGAACTTGAGGAAGCAACCCTCGATGTCCGTGCGCTTGCCGGGCGTGGTGCTGTCAAGCGCGTGCAGCACGCCCTGCAGACTGCCGGCGCGGCTTGAAGGAGGCCGGTAATGGCGGATGGACTCGTCGAACACGATGAGCCCGACCGGGTCGTGCTGCCGTGAGGCGAGGTAGGCGAGCGCCGCGGCCAGGTACTTCCCGTACTGGAGCTTGCTCACCGTCGCCGATTGATAGGCCATGGATGCGCTCGCATCCAGCAGCACGAACAAACGCGTGTTCGTTTCGCCCTGGTACCGCCGCACGTAGGTGCGCTCGGTGCGCGCGAACACGTTCCAGTCCACGAAGCGCGGGTCGTCCCCTTCCACGTACGCGCGAAACTCCGCGAACTCCTGGCTGAACCCGAACCGGGGAGAGCGATGCAGCCCGACCAGGAAACCTTCCACGGCGGTGCGCGCCACGAGCTCGAGGTTTGCGAGCCCGGCGAGCACTTCCGGCGTGAGGAGCCGGGCCGCAGGAGTGGCGTTCACGCATGCGCTCCCGAACGCATGACGCCGCTCACCATCTCGGTGAGCACCTTGTCCACCGTGACCCCGTCGGACTCGGCCTGATAGTTCGTCAGCACACGGTGCCGGAGAACGGGCAAGGCCAGGGCCGCGAGGTCGTCTTCGTTCACGTGATAGCGGCCATCCATCAGCGCGCGCGCCTTGGCCGCAAGCGTGATGAACTGCGTGGCGCGCACGCTCGCGCCAAAGCGCACGTAGCGCCTGACGACATCCGGCGAAGAGGGGTCCGAGGGCCGCGTCGCGCGCACGAGCTCCACCGCCTTGCGTTGCATGGCCTCCGACACCGGCACCTGCCGGACGAGCCACTGGAACCGCAGGATTTCCTCCGGGCCGGTGCACGCGCTCACGGCGGGCAGTGACATCTGTATCGTGTTCCGTTCCACGACGAGGCGCTCGTCCTCGGCACTGAGATAGTCGAGCAGGATGTTGAAGAGGAAGCGGTCGAGCTGCGCCTCGGGCAACGGATACGTGCCTTCCAGCTCGATGGGGTTCTGCGTGGCGAGCACGAAGAAGGGCGCTTCGATGGTGCGCGTGTTGCCCCGGACCGTGACGGAGCGCTCCTGCATCGCCTCCAGCAGCGCCGCCTGTGTCTTGGGCGGCGTGCGGTTGATCTCGTCCGCGAGCAGCACGTGCGCGAAGAGCGGGCCGGGAACGAACGTCCAGCGGCGATGGCCGGTGGTCGGGTCCTCCTCGATGATGTCGGTCCCGGTGACATCGGTCGGCATGAGATCGGGCGTGAACTGGATGCGCTTGAACGTGAGACCCAGTGCGTCCGCGAGCGTGCGCACGAGCAGCGTCTTCGCGGTGCCAGGCATGCCGGTGATGAGGCAGTGTCCGCCCACGAGCATCGTGAGCAGCATGTGCTCCACGACCTCGTCCTGGCCGACGATGATCTTGCGCACCTCCTTGCGGATGGCGCTGAGCCGATCTCGGAACAGTCCGACGAGTTGCCGGGTGTCCTCGCCGGCGAGGGTCTGGGAGGCGACGTCGTTCATTGAGTGGGCTTTCCGTTGAGTTCGAGCAGGAGGTCCTGGGCAGGGCGGTAGTGGGGTGCGGTCTCGAGCGCCTCGAGCAGATGGCGGCGGCTGTTCGCGCGGTCGCCGAGCGACTGGAACGCCCTGGCGATGCCGAGGTTCGCGGCTGCAGTGTCGTGCGCGTTGAGCGCGAGCAGCACCTGGTATTCGCGCAGCGCCTCGTGCGGCTTGCCGCTTTCCTGATAGCGCTCGCCGAGCTTCGCGTGCAGCGAGGCATCGAGCGGCTCGATCAGGATGAGCGCATTGAGGATCTCCGCGCTCTGCTCGGATTGGCCGGCCTCATCGAGCCAGTCGGCAAGCTTGCGCAGAGCGCCCGGATCCCATCCTCCGAGCTCGCGATACCGTTGCAGCGTGCGGATGGCTTCCGGCCGCTTGCCCGTCTTGTCGTACGCCTGCGCGAGCAGCAGCCACGTGCTCCCCTGGAGCGTGTAGTCGGGAAAGATCTCGGAGGCGCGCCGGGCGGGCTCGATGACCTGATCCCATTGCTCCTTCTGGGCGGCCTCGTGTGCCGCGAGCATCGCGCGCTCCCATTCCTTGGGCTCCGCGAGAATGCGTGCGAAACGCTCGCGCATGAACGTGGCGAATTCCTTGTCGAAATCCGCAGGGGACATCCTGAAGGTTGCCTCGACCGCCGTGGAAGTCGTCGTGTCCCGCGTGAATTGGCGCAGCAGCGCCACCAGCTTGTCGAAGCCCCAGCGCTGCTCGATGAAGAGGCAGATGAGTCCGCTCTGCATGTACGAGACCTGGATCTGGTCGCCGTAGTCCGGGCGAATGAAGCCTTCATCGAGCCTCGCCACCGGAAGGAACTTACCCTCGCGGAAGACATCCAGCGTACGCGGTGTGACGGCCACGCCGGGCGTCGGGCCTGTGCGCCATTCCTCGAATACCGATATGCCTTCGCTCAGCCAGCGCGGCACACGATGGTCTGTGACGGAGAGCGTGAACACGTGTGCCATCTCGTGCCAGAGCGTGCTGCCCCAGTGAAAGTCGCCTGCCGAGCGGCCTGATGGGCTGTCCATGGCGACGAGATACCCGAACGTGACGCCCAGCAGCCCGATGCCCGGCAGGCCGGCGGTGCGCACCGCGAAGTCGTCGTGATTCGGGTAGAGCTCGATCGTGACGGGCTGCTGCGGCTCGAATCCGTAGCGGCGCGAGAAGGTGGCGATGCTCTTGCGCGCCAGATCTTCCACGTACGGGCGCATCGCGTCGGCTTCCTTCGGATCGAGCCAGGTGATGATGTCCGGTGAGCTCGCACGCGCGACGCTGTATTTCTCGAGCTTGTCGAGAACGCGCAGGCTGTTCACGGTGATGGCGCTGAACGGATCACCCGAGTACGCCCGTTCCAGTGCCTGGCGCGCTCCCTTCACATCGCCAAGGCGCAGGAGGTTTACGCCGTATTCCGCTTGCGCAGACCAGCGGTCCGGCTGCACGTCCACCGCGCGCTTCAACCACTCACTCGCTTCGCGATACCGCCGGCGCATGACCTCGTAGTGCGCCAGCATCTCGAACACACCGCCGTAGCGGGGGTTGTATTCGAGAGCGCGATCGACCCAGCGCTGCTGCGACTTGTCATCGCCGCGCATCAGATCGAGCGCGGCGAGCAGTGCATAGGCCTCGAGCGGAGGTTGCTTCGTGCGCTCCGCCAGCGACAGCGCGCGTTCCAGCGATCGCTCGGCGGACTCGTAACGCCCGTCGTCGAGGTCCATGCGCGCGGCGAGGATGTGTGCTTCGACGAGCGAGTTTCCCACCGCCCGATCGCCGTCCTTCTTCAGCACCTCGGACACGATCGAGCGCGCATCGCCCTCGAACCGCTCCGAGAGCAGGCGTGCCATGCCGAGCTGGGCCTGCACGTCATCGGCATCGATTTCGAGTGCCTCGCGGAAGAGTGCGGCGGCATCGGAGAACTGATGCGTGGAAAGATAGAGTCGCCCCCAGCGAACCCGCGGCCGCACGGCCTTTTCATCTGCGCGCACCACTTCCCGGAACAGCTCATTGGCGCGTCGCACGTCACCCGTCGCCCAGGCTGCTTCCGCCTGCACCTGCAGGTCGTTGGACGAGCGCAAGAGCTGCTCGTAACAGGTGCGCGCTTCGGTGGTGCGCCCGCGGTTGCGGTGCTCGTCGCACGGGCGCAGCGCGGGGGAGCGGTTCGGGTCGTAATCGAATTCCTGGGCTTCCGCCGCCCCGAGCACGCCGAACGAGACGAGAAGCGCGCATGCCCAGCGGGCGGTGCGCACGAACAGCCGCGTGCGGAGATCAACGTGTGCCATCGGGACCTCCTGCGCTCGGGCCCGTCAGCACGGCCTTGCGCGCGTCGATGCGCCGATCGAGCTGGGCGAGCGTGATGAGCTCCCTTTCCAGCTCGTTGTAATACTGGTCACGGTCCATCGACGCCTTCCGGCCCTTGAGGTCCTCGATCCGCTGCTCGATGCCCGCCTGCTCCTGCAGCATGGCGGCGAGCACTGCGTCATCCGGCATGAGTGCCGCATTCCCGAACCGCGCCACCACGAAGCGTGCCGGGTTGCCGCCTTCCATGCGGGCGTGCTCTGTTGCGAGTGCGGCGTCGGACTTGAACGTGTCGGTCACCTTGCGCTCGGCGAATGCGTAGGCTTCTTCGGCGGTCACCGTCTCGTTCTTGTCGCGGTCGGCTTCCGGAGAGGTGAGCGCTTCGATCCAGAATTGCGCAAACCGGGTGGCCGTGCGTTCGCCGCCACTCTTCGTCGCCGTGATCACGATGCGGTTCGGTCGCTTCCAGCTTTCGATGACGGCGCCGCTCGAGCTCGTGGCGTTCACGACGAGCTGCTCCTGCGCGGGCAGCCGGTCCAGCAGGGCGGCGATCTGCGGGCCGGTGATGTCCGGGCCCGGCAGATTGAAGCGATAGTCCGTGCCGTCGTAGCTGCCGTGGCCGATGAGCACGACAGCGACCTGATCCTCCTTGCGCGTGTCGCGCGCGAAGGCGGTGAACTCCCGCTCCAGCGCGTCGCGCCGCGCGCGCTCGCCGCTCAGGATGACAATGTTCTCGGGAGAGGCGCCGGACTTGCGGGCGGCTTCCGCGACCGCCTGTGCCTGCTCCTGGAAGCGCCGCTCGTACTCCGGCTCTCCGCCGAGGCCACTCACCGCAAACACTCGCAAGGCCGCGTGGGCGGGCAGGGCGGCCAGCGCAAACGTGAGCAGGAGTGCGCGCGCGACGATCACAACGTCTTCCACCTCAGGCGGAGGAGCCACTCGGCACCTTTCAGCGCCAGGAGCAGAAGGAATAGCGCGGGCAGGTTCCAGAGGTCCAGTGTCTGGCGTTCGACAACGCCCGCTTTCGAATAACGCAGTGCCTCGGGCAATTCGTCCAGCTGATCGAGCCGCCAGTACCGTCCCCCGGTTGCGTCGGCGATGCGCTGGAGCAGGGCGCGGTTCTGCTGCGTGCCGAAGTGCTCCACGATGCCGTTGTTGCGGCGGATGTGGGTCTGCGCCGAGGCGACCTCCGTCTGGCCGCGCAGGGCTTTCATGGAGAGCCGGTACAAGCCGGGCCCATCGGCCTGCACGGTTGCGGTGTATCGGCCATCGCCCTGGCCGGAGGGCACCATGGTCTGACGGGACGTGGCGCCGTCATCGGCAATGAGGGTGAGCTCGACCGACGCATCGTTGATGGGCTCGTACCGCTCGTTGCGCAGCTCCGCGTTCACGACAACCTTTTTCTCGTCGTCGTACACCTTCTGAGTAGTCGTGAGCGAGGTGCGCGCGGGCGCGTCCGACGCCAGGGCGTGGAGCAGCTGACGCCAGAAGGTGTGGTGGCGCTGATCCTGATGCGGAAGGCGCATTTTCCAGCGCCACGTGCTCGCGGTGCCGAGCAGGTACGTTGCACCCCGGCCGTAGTGCTGCCAGACGAGCAGCGGCTGCGCGGTGCGACTCGACCCGGAGGTCGCCTCGACCAGCACGATGGCCCCGGGCTTCAGCCGGCCGAGAGGCTGAAGGTCCGCAAGCGGCGGCAACTCGTTCCACGCCGCGACGTTCTTTTTCGGGTCGTCGTTCAGGCGGGTGATCGGAGATTCCGCGCCGTAGATCGTGAGCCGCGGGCGCGCAGCGAGGTGCGCGAACGTCTTGGAAGTGGTGTCGGGCAGTGCCGCGGGGAACGTCTGCGCCACCGGCGCACGACCCCAACCGCCGTCCGCGAGCCCGTCGCGCCCGGCCAGCATCAGCAGGCCGCCACCGCGGCGGTCCACGAAGTCCTTCAGCGCCTGATGCTGTTCCGCATTCAGCGCAGCGGCCTCGAAGCTGCCGATGATCACGGCGTCGTACGCGAACAGCTCTTCGGCGGTTTGCGGGAAGCCCTTCGCCAGCTCTTCGGCCGAGGAGATGCCCTGGCGGTAGTAGCGATTCGGTGTTGCCCGCACCAGGCTCGCGAGGCGCAACGAGGAATCCGTTTCCGCCGCGCGGCGGATGAACTTGTATTCCCAGCGCGGCTCGCCTTCGATGTACAGGATGTTGCGTCGGCGCGGCATCACATCCAGAACATGCGTGCGCGTGTTGTTGATGGTGTTGCGCTCGCCTTCGAGCGGGTCCAGCGTGAAGTGCAGGTCTCGCACGCCGGATTCGCCGGCGCGGATCGGGATCGTGTGCGTGGTGATGCCGGCGTCGGAGGACAGCTCGACCTCGCTCGCTGCGAGCAGCCGCTCACCGTCGTACACGCGCAGGCGCGTCTTGCCCTTGCCGTCGTGCCGGATGGTGACTTCAGCGTTCAGCACTTCACCGGGTGTGGCGTCTTCCGCGAGCGCCACGGAATCCAGCTCGAGATCATTCCTGTTCTTCTCGGGGCCGACGCCGACCGTATGCACCGGCACGCCGAATGACGCGAGCTCGGCCAGCCGTTCTTCGCTCAGCGTGCCGCCGTTTTCCCCGCCATCCGTGATCACGACGATGCCGGAGAGCGGCGTGGTGGCGCCCGTCTGCATCACGGCATGCAACGCATCCCCGATGCGCGTCTGCGTCCCGGGTGGCGGCACCTCGGCAAGGCTCTGAAGCGAGTGAACCTCGTTCGCAAAACTGAACAGGCGCACGCCAAAGGATTTGCGAAACGCATCGAGCGCGCCGGAATCGAGAGCGCGTACGGATTCCTGGAGCCGCGAATGCTCGCCCTCTCCGTGCGCCATGCTGGCGGAGGCGTCCAGCACGACGGCGACGACGTTCTCGCGATCCTTCACGCGCTCCACGAGCAGCACCGGCCGCCACAGCATGAAGAGAATGATCGCGAGCATTGCAGCCTGCAGCGCGCCGAGTGCGGCACGCCGCCTGACGCGCAGATGCCGGCGGCGAAGGAGACTCGCGGCGATGATCGCCGCACCTGCGATCGCGAGCGTCGGAAGCAGCCACAGCGGCCAGCTGCTGGCGAACGACAGCTCACCAGCGCGCCAGGCCCACGGAGAGTATTTGAAGAGAAGCTCGAACACCCGCGGATCTTCGGTGCGGCTGCGACGTCAGTGTGTCATCGAGTACAGCAGATAGTTGATTGCGAAGCGGTATGCAATGGCCGTGAGCGGTTGCGGATAGGCGGGGTTGTCGGCGTGTTCCCAGGCATCGCCCAGGTCCATGTTGAAATTGATGACCACGACCAGCCGTCCCGTATCGTCATAGATGCCTCGCCAGTGGGGGGTGTAGCCGTCGCGCTCCCAGGTGCGCCCGGTCATGGCGCCGTAAATGCTGGGAATCTGCGGGCGCTCGATGAGATCGTAGAGCACGTGAAAGACTTCGTCGGAATCGGGAATTTCGACCACCTGCTGATCCGGATACACCCGGCGCATGGACTGCATGAAGCCTTCCCACTCGAGGCTCCCGTGGAAGTCATCGACCACGAGGAAGCCGCCGCGGTCGAGATACTCGCGCAGGCGCGCTGCCTCTCTGTCGCTCAGCTCCCAGCCGCCCACTTCGACGGCATAGAGGAACGGGTGATCGAAGATGGCGTCATCCTCGAGACGCAGCGCCGTGCTCTCGCTCGAGGCATTGATGCGTGTGAGGCGGCGAATGCCCTGCAGCAGGTGCGTCTCGGCTTCGGGCGCATCCGTCATCCAGCGATAGCCGCCGAATGCCCAGCCGCGCGCAAATTGCGGATTCTCGGCGTAGATCAGGCGCGCGAACTCGAACTCGCGCGTCTGCACGGCGTACACGAGGAGCGGGCACAGGACGAGCGTGACGAGCAGGGTCGCGCGCAGCAGTCGTCGGGGTGCTCGCTCCATCTCGGTCGGCTCTCCGGGTCAGACGGTCATCGTGGTCTGTCGAGGGACGATTTTCTATGGTGCCTGCGGTGACGATAAGAAATTTCAGCAACCCTCGCACCTGGTTCACCGGAAAACCGGCTTGCAGCGATTTTTCGGTCAAGGTCTTGGCCCGCATCGGCAAAACTCGCGCCTTGCGCCGGTTGCGCCGTGCGGCGCGCCGAGCCGCACGTTCCCCGCGCGCGGGCGCGTGCATCCGCGGGGTGGCCGTTGCCGCGGTGATCGGCGTCGGTGTCCTGCAAATGGCACAGAGCCAGACGACGCCGCCAGACACCGCACGTGCACCGGAGGCGGAGCTGCACATCGCGCGGCTCATCCATGCGAGCGGTGGCCGTGGCGGATTCGGAGGCTTTGCGGGCGGCTTCGGTCGACCGTGGTGGGCCATCGACTACCCCGAAGCCGAATACCACTTTCGCAACGGCGTGCGGCGCCTGACGCGCATCGACATTGCGGACGACAGCCGGCATCGGCAAATCACGGACGACGCGATCTTCGACTACCCCTGGCTGTTCGCGCAGCCGATGACGGCGCTCGCGTACCGCTTCGGCATCAACTACATCCTGTACGCCATGACACACTGATCGAGTGATGACGAGCGCCCGCATCCCCCGGCGCTCATGGCGGACGCTCCTGCGCGCCGGTAGACTCGCGGCGCTCAACTCAGGAGGCGGTATGACTCGTTGGTTGAATCCCGGTCACGCACGATGGGCCTCGGCTGTCGTGGGTCTCGCTGCAGGACTGCTCATGGCTTTCGGCGTGCACGCGGCATCGAACCCCGCGAGCGGGCAGACGAGCGGCCCGGCGCTGAAAAAGCTGCAGGACGTGGTGAATGGCAATCACCGGACGCCCGAACAGAAGGCACGGGATGTCTATCGTCACCCCGTGGAGACGTTGGCCTTCTTCGGCATCCGGCCGGACATGACGGTCGTGGAGCTCTGGCCCTTCGGCGGGTGGTACACGGCGATCCTTGCGCCCTACGTGAAGGGCACGGGCAAGTACTACGCCGCGGCAATGGATCCTGAGTCGAAGAACCGCAGCGACATCAAGTACAACAGCGAGCTCAAGGCGCTCCTCGAGGCGCACCCGGATCTCTACAGCGAGGTGCAGTGGTCGGTGCTCGCGCCCGGCAAGTTCCAGATCGCGCCGGATGGCAGCGCCGACATGGTGCTCACGTTCCGCAACATCCATAACTGGGCGTGGCAGGGCATGGAGAAGGACGTCATGGCCGCCGCGTTTCGTGCACTGAAGCCCGGCGGGATCCTGGGCGTGGTGGAGCACCGGAACAACGACCCGAACTATGAGCCGAAGCAGCCCGGCAACGCATACGTGGGTGAGGAATACACGGTGAAGCTCGCGGAAGCCGCGGGCTTTCAGCTCGTGGGCCGCTCGGACATCAACCGCAATCCGAAGGATACGAAGGACTATCCCAAGGGCGTGTGGACCTTGCCGCCCACCTATGCCCTGGGCGACACCGATCGCGCGAAGTACGCCGCCATCGGCGAGTCGGACCGCTTCACGCTCAAGTTCGTGAAGCCGGCGAAGTAGACCTTCGCCGGCCGAGACAATCGTTTCCGACAAACGCCCGCTGCGGCAGGACGCACCCCTGCCGCAGCGGGCTCGAAGGACTCATGCCGCAGCTCACACTGGAACTCATCCGCGAGGCGCATGCGCGCATCCGGGACAACATCACCCGCACGCCCGTGCTCACCAGCGAGGCGCTGGATCGTGAGGCCGGCGCGTCCCTGTACTTCAAATGCGAGAACCTGCAGAGGGTGGGCGCCTTCAAGGCTCGCGGCGCGACCAACGCGGTGTTCGTCCTTCCCGAGGACAAGGCCCGGAACGGCGTCGTCACGCATTCATCGGGCAACCACGCGGCCGCAGTCGCACGTGCGGCGCAGTTGCGCGGCATTCCCGCATACATCGTCATGCCCACGAACGTGCCGCAGGCGAAGCAGGCCTCCGTGCGGCGCTACGGAGCGCAGATCACTTTCTGCGAGCCCACGATCGCAGCGCGTGAAGTGGCGGCCGCAAAGCTGCGCGAAGAGACCGGGGCGGAGCTCATTCACCCGTACAACGACCTGCGCGTCATGGCCGGGCAGGGCACCGCGGCGCTCGAGCTGCTCGAGGACGTACCGGATCTCGACCTGATCCTCTGTCCCGTGGGCGGCGGCGGACTCTTGAGTGGCACGGCCGTGGCGGCCCGCGGGCTGCGGCCGGGCATCCGGGTGATCGGTGTGGAGCCTGCCGGAGCGGACGATGCGAGCCGGTCGTTCCGCGCGGGGCACATCGTGCCCAACACCTCGCCGCAGACGATTGCGGATGGGCTCCGCGGCATGCTCGGCGACCAGACGTTCGAGGTGATCCGGCGCTCGGTGGACGACATCGTCACCGTTTCCGACGCCGCCATCCTGCGCGCGTTACGCACGCTCTGGGAAACCCTGAAGCTCGTGATCGAGCCCTCCGGCGCGGTGCCTTACGCGGCCCTTCCGGAGGGGAAGGTGGAGGTGTCCGGCAAGCGGGTCGGGATCATCCTGAGTGGCGGGAATCTCGACCTCGATGTGCTGCCGTGGGCGAAGGACTGAGCGCGCATCTCCACCTCGTCCCGGCACAGTGACCGCGTGCGAGCCTGCTCCCGCTCTCGGGGTGCGGGACGGGCCATGCACCGGTTCTCGCGGGCGCAAGGGAACGGCACCGCCGCGCCGGTACGGTGGAAGCCGATCCGGTTCGCGCTTCCGGTAAATGGTCTGCGCTCCACGTTGTTGAAAATACGAGCGTTCCCGGTGCTATAAACCCGGTCCGAATCGACGGGCACCCGGGGTGCCCCTGGGTACGGAAATTGAATCGACGGCATCTGCTGCGAGCGTCATTGGCCAGCGCAGTGACCCTCTCGTGGGGGAGCGCGGGCCTGTCTGCGATCGGCACCGGTGTGGCGCACGCCCGCACCAAGGCCTCCGCGCTACGCGCAACGCGCCTGAGTGATGACCTCTTGCTCATCGAAGGTGCAGGCGGAAATGTCGTGGCGGCCACCTCATCGGACGGCGTTCTGCTGGTCGACGGAGGACGCGCGGAGCAGTCCTCCGAGCTGTTGCGCCTCGTCGCCCAGGAAACGGGCCGTCGCGGTGTGCAAACCCTGGTGAACACGCACTGGCACTGGGATCACACCGGCTCGAACGAGGCGCTCGGCAAGGCCGGCGCCACCATCATCGCGCACGAGAACACCCGGCTGTGGCTGGGTACTGAAGTCCTTTCGAAGTGGGAGGACCGCACGTATCCGCCGCTGCCCGCCCGCGCGCTGCCCAACAAGACCTTCTTCTACGACACGCAGCATCTCGGTTTCGGAAACGAGACGCTCGAATACGGCCACCTGCCTCAGGCCCACACGGATGGCGACATCTATGTCTTCTTCCCGAACCAGAACGTGCTGGTGGCGGGGGACGTTGCCTGCGTCGGCCGATATCCGGTCGTCGATTACTGCACCGGCGGCTGGCTGGGCGGGATGGTCAGCGGCCTGAAGACCCTCATCGCGAAGGCAGACGACAACACTCGCATCATTCCGGGCGCGGGCCCGGTGCTGACGCGGGCGGATCTGCGATCGCAGCTCGACATGTGTTTCACCGTGCTCTCGAAGATAGGCGAGAGCTACTACAAGGGCGAGACCTACGAGGAGTTCCTCGCCTCGCGTCCCACGCGGGATTTCGACGCGCAATGGGGCAACCCCGACGTGTTTCTCCGCATGGCGTACGACGGCGCCTGGTATCACGTAGGCGAGATTCGCCGCGTTACACGCTAAGGTCATGACGTTACGCAGAATGCATTTCGCCGCGCTCGCCGGCCTCCTTGTGATGGCGCAGGGCGCGTGGGGTGCGCAAGCGCGGCCGACAACCGAAACGGCCGTGCAGAACGGTGCGGCGAATCCGCATGAGGCACTCGCCGCGAACTGGCACTTGCTGCAGGACTATTGCGTCAAGTGTCACAACGCCACGGACTGGGCCGGTGGCGTCGCCTTCGACATCCTGCAGCCGGAGACGGCCGGGGACGATCCGGAAATGTGGGAGAAGGCCGTGCGCAAGCTCCGGGGCTCGCTCATGCCTCCGCCGGGAAATCCGCAGCCGGACGCCGCGGCGCGCATGCAGTTCGTGTCGGCCATGGAGAGCTTCCTCGACCGGCAGTCTGCCGGGCATCGCCCGCCCGGGCATGTCGGCCTGCATCGCCTGAACCGCACCGAGTACGCGAACGCCATCGAGGACATCCTCGGCCTCAAGATCGATCCCACCACGCTGCTGCCCCGGGACGACAAGAGCGACGGCTTCGACAACGCGGCGGACGTGCTGAAAGTCTCGCCCGCGTTCCTGGAGCAATATCTGTCGGCCGCGCGGCAGGTGAGCATCGATGCGCTGGGCAATGCGCATGCGCGCCCGCAGAGCACGATTTATCCCGGCGCTCCGAACGCGAACCATTACATGCACCACGAGGGGCTGCCGTTGGGCACACGCGGCGGCATGCTCATCGAGCATTACTTCCCGGCCGATGGCGAATACGAGTTCACCATCAACGGCCTCATCGGCGCGGGCTACCTCTGGGGCGTGATGGATCCCTACACGCTCATCATCACCGTGGATGACGAGCGCGTATTCGAGGCAAAGCTCGGCGGCGAGGAAGATCTGGAAGCCGTGGACGTCGAGCAGGCCGCCGGCGTCGCCCGCATCAACGACCGCTTCAAGAACATCCGCCGCTTCGTGAAGGCGGGTTCGCACCGTGTCGGCATCACCTTCCTCGCGAAGACCGCCGCCGAATCGGACGAGCCGCTGCACCTCTTCGTGCCGGTCGCCGGTGTCGGCCTGCACGTGAATGGCAATTCGGATGGTCCGCGCATCAGCAACGTGGAGATCAAGGGACCGTTCAACCCGAAGGGGGTGAGCGAGACGCCGAGCCGCCGAAAGATCTTCGTCTGCTATCCCGCGAGCGCGGCGGAGGAGCAGCCGTGTGCCGAGCAGATTCTCTCGAGCATTGCGCGCAAGGCGTTCCGCCGTCCCGTGACGAGCGCGGACCTCGAAGGCGCCATGGCCTTCTACCGGGAGGGCCACGCGCAGGGCGGGTTCGAGACCGGCATCCAGAAGGGCATCATGGCGATCCTGGTCAGCCCGAAGTTCCTGTATCGCTCGCATCATCCGCCGGCGGATGCGCGGCCGGGCCAGGTGTTCCGCATCAGCGACATCGATCTCGCGTCGCGCCTGTCGTTCTTCCTGTGGAGCCGGCCGCCGGATGACGAGCTGATCCGGCTCGGCAACGAGAACAGGCTCCACGAGCCGGCGGTGCTCGAAGCGCAGGTGCGCCGCATGCTGGCGGACCCGCGGGCGCGCTCGCTCGTCACCAACTTCGCGTTCCAGTGGCTGAACGTGCAGGGCCTGCGGCTCGTCGATCCGGACCCGAACCTCTTCCCGCAGTATTCGGCGGATCTGATCGACGCCTTCGAGAAAGAGCTCGAGCTCTTCATCGCGAGCGTGTTCGAGAGCGATCGCAGCGTCGTGGACCTGCTGACGGCGAATCACACGTTCGTGAACGAGCGCCTCGCGCTTCACTACGGCATCAAGAGCGTGCGCGGCGGCCGTTTCCAGCGCGTGGAGCTGAAGAATTCCTATCGGTGGGGGCTGCTCGGCAAGGGCGCGTTCCT
Organism: Steroidobacteraceae bacterium; assembly: GCA_019683695.1. GTDB lineage: Bacteria > Pseudomonadota > Gammaproteobacteria > Steroidobacterales > Steroidobacteraceae > JADGHX01. Next base: position 22,711 of record JADGHX010000009.1, on the reverse strand, counting down.
CATGGCGACCTCCTACGCGAACCGCACCACGCCCGTGATTCGCGGCGCGTACATCCTGGAGAAGTTCCTCGGAACGCCGCCGGCCGCACCGCCGCCGAACGTGCAGGCATTCGTGGAGACGCAGGAGGGCGAGAAAGCGCTCACCGTGCGCGAGCGGCTGGAGACCCATCGCAACACGCCTTCGTGCAACAACTGCCATGGCGTGATCGACCCGTTGGGCCTTGCGCTCGAGAACTTCAACGCGATCGGTCAGTGGCGCGAGAAGGACATCGATGCCGGCGTGCCCATCGACGCCACCGGGCAGCTCTCGGATGGCACGCCGCTCCACGGACCGGACGATCTGCGCAATGCGCTGGTGCAGCGCTCCGAGCAGTTCGTGCAGACTTTCACGGAGCACCTCATGACGTTCGCCCTCGGGCGCGGACTGAAGTATTACGATATGCCGCGCGTCCGGGCGATCGTCCGGGAGGCCGCACGGCAGGATTACCGCCTGTCGGCCATCGTGCTCGGCATTGTTCGCAGCGATGCCTTCCTCATGAGCGAGCTCGCCGGGGAGGCATCGCAACCCGGACAGAAGACAGCCCTGGCCCGGTGAGGCCAGGCCAGCGAGAGAGGGGCAGGAGATGTTCATCCTGAAGAAGCATCTGAGCCGTCGAACCGTGTTGCGCGGCATGGGCGCGAGCATCGGGTTGCCGCTGCTCGATGCCATGGTGCCCGCCGCCACCGCGGTGGCGAAGACGGCCGCGGCGCCGAAGCCGCGCATGGCGTTCATCTACTTTCCGCACGGCGCGGTGATGGGCAAGTGGACGCCTCAGAAGGAAGGCCGCGACTTCGACCTGCCGCCCATCCTCGCGCCCCTGAAGCCGTTCCAGAAATACCTCACGGTCGTGAGCGGCCTCGAGAACAAGTCCGCGATCGCCACGCCCGTGCACGCCATCACGCCGGGCACCTGGCTCAGCTGCGTTCCGCCTCGCATCAGTCACGAGCCGCATGGCGGCATCACCGTGGACCAGATCGTCGCGAAGCACATCGGGCAGGATACGCCGCTGCCCTCACTGGAGCTCGCGACGGAAGAGCAGGGCGGCGAAGGCTCCTGCGATCGCAACTACGGGTGCAGCTACGGCAAGACGATTTCCTTCCGCGACCCCGAGACCCCGCTGCCGATGGAGCACAACCCGCGCAAGCTCTTCCAGCAGCTCTTCGGGCAGGGGGACACGGCGGAAGAGCGCGCGCTGCTCGCGCGCGAGAACGCCAGCATCATCGACCTCGTGCGGCAGGATGCCGCGGATCTCGCACGCACGCTCGGCCCGCGGGACCGCGCGACGCTCTCCGACTATCTCAGCACGGTGAGGGAAATCGAGCGGCGCGTGCAGAAGCTCTCTTCGCGCGATCTCTCGGGTGTGACGGTGCCCGATGCGCCGGCCGGCATTCCGGCGCGCTTCGACGAGCACATCAAGATCATGTTCGACATGCTCGCGCTCGCCTTCCAGGCCAATCTCACCCGCGTCGCGAGCTTCATGATGGCGGCCGAGGTGAGCAATCAGCCCTACACCTTCATCGGCATCTCCGATGCGTTCCATCCGCTCTCGCATCACCAGAACAATCGCCAGAAGATGGATCGGCTCGCGAAGCTCCAGGCCTGGCATACGGAGGTCTTCGCCAGCTTCGTGAAGAAGCTCGCCGAGATGCCCGATGGCGAAGGGTCCATGCTGGACCACTCCGTCATCCTGTACGGCAGCAACATGAGCAACAGCAACCTGCACGATCATTTCCCGCTGCCCACCGCAATCGTGGGCGGCGGTTGCGGCAAGATCAAAGGCAACCAGCACCTGCGCTACCCGGACCACACGCCCATCGCCAACATGCATCTCGCGCTCATGGACCGCGTCGGCGTGCACCTGGAGTCCTTCGGGGACAGCACGGGCCGGTTCACGGAAATCTGACGCGCGCCCGGCAAGCGCCGCGGTCCTCGAAAAAGGTCGAATCATGCATCTGTGGCGATGGGCCGCGTTGGCCCTGATTCTCTGCGCGAGTGGCGTGTCGAGCGCGGCCTCGCTGATCGAGGCCATCCGCAGCGAGAATCGCGCCGAGGCGCTCGCGCGTCTCGAGCAGGGCGCCGATGCGAACGAGCGTTCGAGCGATGGCACAACGGCGCTGCACTGGGCCGCGCACGTGGGCGATGCGGAGCTCGTGAAGCGACTCATCAAGGCCGGCGCGGACGTTCGCGCGACCAACGACTACGGCACCACGCCGGTCCAGGAAGCCGCCGAGATCGGCGACGTGCAGGTGCTGAAGCTGCTGCTCGATGCGGGCGCGGACGTGGAATCGCCGAACCCGGAAGGGCAGACCGCCCTGATGACGGTGGCGCGTACCAACCATCTCGAAGCGGCAAAGCTCCTCATCTCGCGCGGGGCCAACGTCAATGCGCGCGAGCAGTGGCGCGGGCAAACGGCGCTGATGTGGGCGGCCGCGCAGAGCCGGCCGGAGATGGTGAAGCTGCTCATCAAGCACGGCGCGGACGTGAACGCGCGTTCGAAGATCCGCCACTGGGCTCGCCGGGTGACCGCCGAGCCACGCCCGCAGAACCGCCCGCCGGGCGGGCTCACGGCACTGCTGCTCGCGGCGCGTGAAGGCTGCGTCGCCTGCGCCGAAGCGCTCGTGAAGGGCGGGGCGGACATCAATCTCGCCGATCCGGAAAACATCAGCCCGCTGCTGATGGCGACGCTGAATGCCCGCTGGGACGTGGCGGCCTATCTCATCCGGGCCGGCGCGGACGTGAACAAGTGGGACATGTGGGGCCGCGCGCCGCTCTATTCCACGGTGGATTACAACACCACGCCGCGCGGCGGCCGGCCGGACCGCCCGTCATCGGATGCGACGACGCCCTTGCAAGTGATGGAGCTGCTGCTGAAGGCGGGTGCGAATCCCAACATGCAGCTCAAGCTCTTCCCGCCCTACCGCTCGCTGGGGCAGGACAGAGGCGGAGACAGCATGCTCACCGTGGGCACCACTCCCTTGATCCGTGCGGCCAAGGCCGGGGACGTGCCTGCGATTCGTCTGCTTCTCGAGCATGGCGCGATGGTGGATCTGCCGAATGATCTTCGCATCACGCCCCTGATGGCCGCGGCCGGAGTCGGCTCCACCACCATCGATACGCGAGCGCGCTTCCGGAACGAGCAGGAGTGCATCGAGGCGGCGAAGCTGCTCCTCAAGGCGGGCGCCAACATCAACGCGACTCGCGACAACGGCCAGACGGCACTGCATGGCGCAGCGCTCTGGGGCTGGAATGCGTTCGTGCAGTTTCTGGCGGACAACGGCGCCAACCTGCGAGCCGCGGATCGCAACGGCATCACGCCGCTCGACGTCGCGATGGGCAAGGCCGGTCCGACAGGACGCATCGGTGTGGCGGCCGCAGAGCCGCGCCCCGAAACGGCGAAGCTGCTTCAGAAGCTGCTCGCAGCCAACGAGTAGTCGCGCGCCGCGCCTTCCGCGCATTCACCGCAAACGACTCCTCGTCCGGAGGCATTCATCTCGCCATCCGCCCGGCTTTCGTGGCGGAGAGGCCGGCGGTTGCCCGCGTATCGGGTGTGAACGCTTGCGCATTTGTTGCGGGATCGATTGCCCGCCTATGCTCCGCCCGGCTGAACGTGAGCCCTTGCGGCTCGCTCGAGGGGGGTGATCCGAAATGCGAACACGGGCGCGAGCCGGAAAAGGCTTTCTCGTTGCGTTGGGTCTGACAGCAGGGGCGCTCGTCACGTCCGCGGCATCGGCGAGCGGCACGGAGATCAAACCTGCGCCGGCGTTCACGGCGGCGCAGCTCACCGAGCTGCCGACCAGAAACTGGATCACCAATGGCGGCACGATCTACAACCAGCGCTATTCGCCGCTCACGCTGCTGAATCGGGAGAACATCTCAGGTCTCAAGGCGCTGTGGCGCACGAGCATGGGCTCCGGTGCGGGCCCCGGCAACGCCGGTCAGGCGCAGATTCTGGCGTATGAGGGCGTGCTCTACGTGGCGAACGGCGTCAACGACGTGTTCGCCATCGATGTGGACACCGGCCGCATCCTCTGGACCTACCACGGCAATCCGGATCCGCGCGCGGGAAGCCCCATCGGCAAGGTGAGCCGTGGCGTGGCGCTCGGCGAGGGCAAGGTGTTCGTCGGGCACACCGATGCGCGCCTCGCCGCGCTCGATCAGCGCACGGGCAAGGTCATCTGGTCGGTGGCCGCCGAGGACTGGCGGGAAGGGTTCGCCATCACCTCCGCACCGCTGTACTACGACGGGCTCGTCATCACCGGCTTCAACGGCGGTGAGATGGGGACGCGCGGGCGCGTGAAGGCCTTCGATGCGAAGACGGGCAAGCTCCGCTGGACCTTCTACACCGTGCCCGGTCCCGGCGAGTTCGGTCATGAGACGTGGCCCCAGAACAGCGATGCCTGGAAGCACGGCGGCGCGCCGGTGTGGCAGACCCCAGCCGTGGATCCCGAGCTCGGCCTGCTGTACTTCTCGACGGGCAACCCCGGCCCGGATCTGCACGGCGGTGTGCGGCCGGGTGACAACCTGTTCTCCGTGTCCATCGTCGCCATCGAGGCGAAGACGGGGAAGTACCGCTGGCATTTCCAGCAGGTGCATCACGACATCTGGGACTACGACTCGCCGAATCCCGTCATCCTGTTCGATGCGGTCATCGACGGGCGCCCGCGCAAGGGGCTGGTCGAAGTCTCGAAGACGGGCTGGGCCTACATCCTGGATCGCGTGACGGGCAAGCCGCTCATCGGCATCGAGGAGCGGCCCGTTCTGCAGGAGCCGCGCCAGGCGACCGCGGCCACACAGCCGTATCCGATCGGTGATGCCATCGTTCCGCAGCAGGTGGACATTGTTCCGGAAGGCGCGCGGCTCATCGAAGGCACCGGCGAGATTCCGAATCAGGGGCGCATCTTCACGCCGTTCTGGACCGAGCCCGTGACCGTGAAGCCGGGCACGTTCGGCGGAGCGAACTGGCCACCGAGCGCCTACGACCCTGAAACGCATCTGCTGTACGTCTGCGCGTCGGATCGCATCAGCACCTTCTGGGTGCGCGAGAAGCTCGAGGAGCCCGGTGGCGGCAAGGTGTACATGGGTGGCGGCTTCGCCCAGGCGGATGTGGACGATGCGGGCATCCTGGCCGCGCTGGACGTGCGCACGAACAAGCTCGTGTGGCGGCAGCAGTGGCGCGAGATCTGTTACAGCGGCGCGGTGGTCACGAAGGGCGGGCTGCTCTTCGTCGGTCGCGCCGACGGCCGGCTCACCGCGCTCGACAAGCGCACCGGCGCGAAGCTCTGGGAGTTCATGACGGACGCCGGCGTCAACACGACGGTCACCACGTTCAAGCACAAGGACCGGCAGCTCGTGGCCGTGCATGCCGGTGGCGGCGTGTTCGCCAACGGCAAGCGCGGGGACGGAATCTGGCTGTTCTCGCTGGACGGCAAGATCGAATCGCTCAAGCCGGCACCTGCAGGCGCACCGCCGGGCGCCGCCGCGGCGCCACCGCCTGCGGCCGCGGGGTCCGCGCGTCCGCCGGATCGCGCCAACGGCGAACGGATCTACAAGGCCGCCTGTCTGCCGTGTCACGGTGAGAGCGGCGAGGGCGGTCACGGTGGCGGGCCGTCACTCGTCGCCGGGCAAAGCGCGGATCACATCGTTCAGGTGAGTGCGGCGGGCAAGAACAACATGCCGTCCTTCACCAACGTGTACACCGCCGATGAGCTGAGGGACATTGCGGCGTACATCGTCGAGGGTCTCGCCGCGCGGAAGAAGAACTGAGATCGGGAGCCGGTCAGCGCAGGGTGAGTTGCGGCCACGGTCCGTCAGTGCGTCGCTGTGTGATTACGCGTCCGGCGCCAGATGGCCCCACAGGCTCTTGAACGCGAGCAGGACGAAGTTCGTGGGGTCGCCCCATTCGGGCCGGAAATCCTTTGTGGGCTGAGCCGCGACCACTTCGTCCGGGCCCATGCCCTTGCGCAGCAGCTTCTGCAGCCGATCCTGGATGGTGGCGTACATTTTCGACTGCGCCTCGAGCTCGGCGCGATCGATCACCGGACCATTCGCCGGAACGATGCGCGTGTGCGCGTCCGCCAATTCGAGCAGGGCGCGCTGCCCGTTCACGAGCCCGCCGATCCAGCCACCTGTCTTGTAGTCGATGATGGGCCAGCCATCGGAGGACACCACGCCTCCGGCCACGAGCACGTTTGCGCCCGGCAGCTTCACGTAGAGATCTCCGTCCGTGTGGGCCTGAAGGAGATAGCCGTACTCCACCGCGTTCCCGGCAAAGTCCAGGCTTCCCTTGTCGTACGTGGTGTCGTTCGGCAGCGCCTTGGGCGGCAGAGGGCCGTATGTGGTTTCCGTGAGTGGGACGAGATTCGGATAGCCGAGCCACAGCTTGGTGTTCTCGTGCGCAATGATGCGCGCCCCGGCCTTGCCGAGCCGCTCGTTCGAGCCCGTCTGTTCCGGGTGCCAGTGCGTGTTGATGAGTGTGGTCACGCGCTTTGCGCCCGTTTCCTGCAGCGCCCGTTTCAGCAGCTCGCGAGAGCGGCTTTCCAGCCCGCCATCCACGAGAAGCGCCTCATCCTTTCCGCTCACCGCGACGACGTTCGCACCTGCACCGCTGATGAGCGTGATGTGGTCGGCAAGTCGCGTGGCGGTGAGCGGCGCAGGCTTCTCTCTTGCGAGTGCGCCGGTGGGCGCCCACTGGGCGAGCGACAAGGCGGCTGCGCCGCCGAGGGTGGCTTTGAGAAAGCCTCTGCGAGGAATCGAGCACGTCATGAGCGCGGCACTCTACACGATTACCCATCGGCCGCAGGCATTTTGTCGCAACCGGCGGCATTGCAAAGCATGCTCAGCAAACCCTGCTTTTCAGCATTGCAAAGCATGCTCAGTTTTTCCCGAAGGAGACAGATGTTTTTCCTCCCGGCCCACTTGCGGCATGCGCGGCCGAGGCGCAGTCTGGACTCGATCCAACACTCGGACGAGCGTCGAACTGGCCTGTTTCCGGATGCAATTTCCGGAAAGCCCGGCGCTATGATGCGAGCGCTTTTCCGCAGTGAACCGCGTCGGACGAGCTCGTCAACACATCGTGGGACGACAGTGATGCGACAGAGGCTGATTGGACGATTTCTCACGACCGCCGGTGTCTGCGGACTCACATTGCTGAGCACGCTTTCGACTCGCGCAGCCGAGCAGGCGGGCGCCACACCGGTGAGCAATCCGCCGCCCGCGATACCGCAAGCAGGCGACAACACACCGCTCGCTCCCGAGGATCACTGGGGCTTTCTCGACAAGTACTGCTCGAAGTGTCACAACGCGACCGATTGGGCCGGCGGAGTCGCGTTCGACACGATGGACCGCGAGAACATCCCGGCCGATGCGGAAGTGTGGGAGCACGCCATCCGCAAGCTCCGTGGCCAGCTGATGCCGCCCGCGGGAGAGCCGCAGCCGCCGCCTGCGGCACGCAAATCGTTCATCTCGTTCATGGAGAACACGCTCGACGCCGCGGCCGCCGAGCATCCGAACCCCGGCCGCGTGGCCCTTCACCGGCTGAATCGCAAGGAATACGCGAACGCCGTCGAAGACCTGCTCAAGGTGAAGGTGAACGTGAACGACCTGCTGCCCGAGGACAACAAGAGCGACGGATTCGACAACGTCGCCAACGTCCTGCAGGTGACGCCGGCGTTTCTCGACAACTACGTTGCCGCCGCGCGCATGGTCGCCATCCAGGCGATTGGCGACAAGACGGCAAGACCCGTGGGCACGCAATACTTCCCGCGCAACTCGGGCAACCAGCACTTCCACATCGAAGGTCTGCCGCTCGGCACGCGCGGCGGCTTCGTCGTGGAGCACAACTTTCCGGCCGACGGTGAGTACGAGCTGAACATCGCCAACATGGCGCAGGCCCTCTGGGTCTACAACATGGAGTTCCAGCACACCGTCATCGCCACGCTCGATGGCAGGAAATTCTTCGAGACGAAGATCGGCGGCGAAGAGGACATGAAGGCCATCGACCAGAAGCAGGATCCCGCGGTCGATGCCATCAACGCGCGCCTGAAGGGCATCCGCTTCAGGGCGACGGCGGGCCCGCACAAGGTGGCGGTCACCTTCGTGCATCGGACGTTCGCCGAATCGGACGACGAGCTCTTCCAGCAGGTGCCCGGCGGCGGTCAGGATCGGGTGCTGCGCGTGGCCTCCTTCGAAGTGAAGGGGCCTTTCAAGGTGACGGGAATCAGCGAGACGCCGAGCCGGCGCCACATCTTCACGTGCCATCCGAGTCGGGGTGACGATGAGCAGGCGTGTGCGAGCGAGATCGTGCAGCGGCTCGCCACGCAGGCCTTCCGCCGCCCGGTCACCGAGGCGGAGAAGACCTCGCTCATGAAGTTCTACGAAGCCGGCCGCCACGCGCCGAACGGGGATTTCGACGCCGGCATTCGCCGCGCCATCACCGCCATCCTCGCGAGCCCCATGTTCCTGTATCGCGCGGAGCCGGCTCCCCAGACGGCGCAGCCGGGCTCGATCTACCGCATCAACGATCTCGAGCTGGCCTCGCGCCTGTCGTTCTTCCTGTGGAGCACCGTGCCGGATGAGGAACTGCGCAAGGTGGCCCTCTCCGGCAAGCTGCGCGACCCCGAAGTGCTGCGCCAGCAGGTGAAGCGCATGCTTGCGGATCCGCGCGCGGAGACGCTCGCGTCGAACTTCGCGTTCCAGTGGCTGAACATCGGGAAGCTCGACGAGATCAAGCCGGACATGAACCTGTTCCCGTACGCGGCGGATCCTCGTGAGGACTTCCGCACGGAGCTGAGGCTCTTCATCGACAGCGTGTTCCGCGAAGACCGCAGCGTGCTCGAGCTGCTCTCTGCGAACTACACATTCCTGAACGAGCGCCTGGCGCTTCACTACGGCATCAACAACGTGCGTGGCGATCAGTGGCGGCGCGTGGAGCTCAAGGATTCCGCTCGCTGGGGTCTGCTGGGCAAGGGCGGTGTGCTGATGCTCACCTCCTACCCGAACCGCACGGCGCCCGTGCTGCGCGGCGCGTGGATCCTCGAGCGCATCACCGGCACGCCGCCCGCCTCGCCGCCGCCGAACGTGGAGGCGCTGAAGGACACCAAGGCCGGCGAGAAGCCGAAGACGCTGCGCGAGCAGATGGCGCTGCATCGGTCCAAGCCGAGCTGCTATTCGTGCCATGGCGTGATGGATGCCCTGGGCTTCGCGCTCGAGAATTTCGACGCGGTCGGCAAGTGGCGTGAGAAGGATCGCCTGGCCGGCGAGGTCATCGATGCCTCCGGTGAGCTGCCGGATGGCTCGAAGGTGAATGGCCCGGACGATCTGCGCAAGGCGCTGCTCGCGAACCCCGAGCAGTTCGTCCAGACGCTCACCGAGAAGCTGATGACGTACGGCCTCGGCCGCACGCTCGAGTATCACGACATGCCCACGGTCCGCGCCATCGTGCGGGCCGCGGCGAAGGACAACTATCGGTTCTCCTCCCTCATCATGCACATCGTGACGAGTGATCCGTTCCAGATGAGGCAGGTGCCGAAGGACGAGAACATTCCAGTCAGAACGCAGGCGCTGGCCCGCGTCACGCAGTGAGGAATCCGGCATGTTCATCACGAAGAAGCATCTTTCGCGGCGCACGGTTCTCCGGGGGCTTGGCGTCTCCGTGGGGCTTCCGCTCCTCGATGCGATGGTTCCCGCGGCGACGGCACTGGCGAAGACGGCCGCGGCGCCCGCTCCCCGGCTGGGCTTCACGTACTTTCCGCATGGCGCGGTGATGGCGCGCTGGGAGCCGAAGCAGACCGGGCGCGACTTCGAGCTGCCGCCGATCCTGAAGCCCTTCGAGCCGTACCGGAAATACATGACGGTGGTGACGGGCCTGCGCAACAAGGCGGGCGAGAGCCCGAGCCCGCACGCCATCATCGCCGGCACGTGGCTCGGCTGCGTGCCACCGGCGATCAGCCAGTCTCCGAAGGCGGGCACGAGCGCGGATCAGATCGCGGCCCAGCACATCGGCCAGGACACGACGCTTCCCTCCATCGAGCTTGCGGGCGAGGGCGGTGGTGGCGCGTGCGATCCGCAATACGGGTGCAGCTACAGCGGCACCATCTCGTTCCGCACGCCGACGCAGCCGCTGCCCATGGAGCACAACCCGCGCAAGGCGTTCTACCGGCTCTTCGGTCAGGGCGACACCGATGCCGAGCGCGCGGCCATCATCGAAGAGACGGGCAGCATCCTCGACTTCGTCACGCAGAACGCCGCGGACCTCAAGCGCCAGCTCGGAACGCGCGATCGCGCGATGGTGGATGACTACCTCGATTCTGTCCGCGAGGTCGAGCGGCGCGTGCAGAAGCAGAAGGAAAGGCAGGCGGAGGGGCTCGATCTGCCGGACGCCCCCAGCGGCCTCGAGGAAGACTTCGGCAAGACGCTGGACACGATGTTCGACATGATCGCGCTGGCGTATCAGGCGAACATCACGCGCGTGGCCTCGTTCATGATGGCCAAGGAAGTGAGCATGCGCACGTACAACCAGATTGGCGTGCCGGATGCCTTCCACCCGCTCTCACACCACCAGAACGATCCTGCGAAGCTCGATCGCCTGACGAAGATTCAGGTGTACCACAGCGAAGCGTACGCGCGCTTCCTCAAGCGCCTGGCGAACACGCCGGATGGTGACGGCTCGCTGCTCGACCATTCGATCCTGCTGTTCGGCAGCAACATGAGCAACAGCGATCTGCACAACAACGATCCGCTGCCGCTCGCTGTCTTCGGGCTCGGCTACGGCAAGATCAAAGGCGGGCAGCACCTGCACTACCCGCAGGACACTCCGCTCGCCAACCTGCTGCTGACCCTGCTCGTGCGCGCTGGGATCCCCGTCGAGAAGCACGGCGACAGCACAGGCGTGCTGTCCGAAGTGTGATCCGGGGCGACATGATGAACATCCGGCTCGCTGCGGCGGTGGTGATCCTCGGCTCCCTGGGATTCGGAGCGGCGTGGGCCGCGCCCGAAGGCACGCTCATCGCGGCCGTGGAGTCGAAGGACTTTGCGGCGGCCGCGAAGCTCATCGAGGCGAAGGCAGACGTCAACGCGCGGGACGTGGACGGAACCACCGCCCTGCACTGGGCCGCGCACTACGGGAACGCGGACCTCGTCGAGAAGCTGATCCGCGCAGGGGCGCAGGTCAGCGTGATGAACGATTACGGCTCCACGCCAATGATGGAGGCCGCAACGCTCGGTCACGCGAAGATCCTGGAGCTGCTCCTGAAGGCCGGGGCGGACGTGGATTCGCCCAATCCCGAAGGACAAACCCCGCTCATGGCCGTGGCCCGCACCGGCAACGTGGAGGCCGCAAGGGTGCTCGTGAAGCACGGCGCCAACGTGAATGCAGTGGAGCAGTGGGGCGGCCAGACCGCGCTCATGTGGGCGGCGGCGCAGAGCCAGCCCGACATGGTCGCGTTCCTCATCAAGAGCGGCGCGGACGTGAATGCGCGCGGCATCGTGCGCGACTGGCAGCGCCGGGTGACCGCGGAAGGGCGCCCGAAGAACATGAACCGGGGCGGCTTCACGCCGCTCCTGTACGCCGCGCGCGAAGGCTGCATCGAGTGCGCGAAGCACCTGATCAAGGGCGGCGCGGACATCAATCTGGCCGAGCCGGATGGCCTGACGCCGCTCAACCTCGCGCTCACGAACATGAGGTTCGATTTCGCGGCATACCTGATCGAGGCCGGCGCGGACGTGAACAAGTGGGACTTCTACGGCCGCACGCCCCTGTACTCCGCCATCGACCTGAACACGCTGCCGCGCGGCGGGCGGCCGGACCTGCCTTCCACCGATCACCACACGGGTTACGACATCGCGGTCATGCTGCTCGAGAAGGGCGCCAACCCGAACGCGCAACTGAAGCTGCGTCCGCCGTATCGCAATGGTGTGTACGACCGTGGGGGCGATCAGGTCATCTCCACCGGCGCCACACCGCTGCTCGTCGCCGCGAAGGTGGGTGACGCGCGTTCGGTGGCGCTGCTGCTGAAACACGGTGCCCTCGTGGATCTGCCCACAGCAACCGGCGTCACGCCCTACATGGCTGCGGCCGGCATGGGTCATAGCTTCAATCCCACGCGAGGGCGCTACAAAACCGATGCGCAGGCCGTGGAATGCCTGAAGCTGCTGAAGGACGCCGGCGCCGAGGTGAATCGCAGGAACGCGCAGGGGCTCACCGCTCTGCACAGCGCCGCCGCGCTGGGCTGGGATGAAACGGTGAAGAAGCTCGTGGCGGATGGCGCGGACCTCGAAGCCGAGGACGACCTCGGTCTGCGGCCCATCGACTACGCCGTGGGGCGGCATCCACGCGCATTTCTCGAGCCCGAGCACACACGCAAGGAGTCGACCGAAGCCATCCTGCGGAACTTCATCGTCGCGGCCACGGGCCGGCCGCCCAAGGAGTTCACCGGCAATCTGAATCGCTCGACGCGCGGCACGGGCGGCGCGGTTCAGAACTGATCCCGTGCACCCCGCGCATTCCACGCTGGACGCGGGAAGCGACGCCGGGCCGGTCGATCCCCAATCGTTCCTGATGGCGGCGTTCGAGCACTGGACGATCGGCGCCCGCCGCCAGTGCCGGGTGCACGGCTCTATCCACAGAACGACCCTGCCGTCAGCGCCCGCCCAGCCTGTGGACGCGATCGCGTACCCTTGCCGGCCGCGTGAAAGCCATCAGGAAGCCAGACGTCATGCTCAGAACGACCGCAAGGCCGCTCGCTGCCCTGCTGCTCGGGTGCTCCGTGCTTGCCCTGGCGCATGCGAGCGGCAAATCGGAAGGTCCGGCCGCGGTGGATACCCGCCGCATCATCAAGGCCAACAAGGAGCCCGGGAACTGGATGAGTCACGGGCGGACCTATGACGAGCAGCGCTACAGCCCGCTGAAGCAGATCAACGAGAAGAACGTCGGCCAGCTTGGTCTGGCCTGGTACTACGACCACAACACGTATCGCGGCGTCGAGGGCACCCCGCTCGTCGTCGATGGGGTGATGTACGCGAACTCCGCGTGGAACATCACGTTCGCGCTCGACGCGAAGACGGGGAAGGAGCTGTGGCGGTACGACCCCAAGGTGCCGCGGGAGTGGAACCGGTACGTGTGCTGCGACGTGATCAGCCGCGGGCTCGCGGTGTACGAGGGCAAGGTGATCCTCGCCACGCTCGACGGTCGCCTGATCGCGCTCGATGCACGGAACGGCAAGCCCCTGTGGGAAACGCTCACCGTCGACAACAAGAACTGGCCGTACTCGATCACCGGTGCGCCGCGCGCCTTCAATGGCAAGGTGGTGATCGGCAATGGCGGCGCCGAGCTCGGTGTGCGCGGCTACGTGACCGCCTACGACGTGAACACCGGCAAGCAGCTGTGGCGCTTCTGGACGGTGCCCGGCAATCCGGCCAACGGTTTCGAAAACAAGACCATGGAGTGGGCGGCGAAAACGTGGGACGGCGAGTGGTGGAAGCAGGGCGGCGGCGGCACGGCGTGGGACTCCATCGTCTACGACCCGGAGTTCAATCGCGTGTACATCGGCACGGGTAACGGCTCGCCCTGGCCCCACAAGCTCCGCAGCAACCGCAAGGGAGACAACCTGTTCCTGGCGTCCATCGTGGCCGTGGATGCGGACACGGGTGAGTACGTGTGGCACTACCAGGAGGTGCCCGAGGAGAACTGGGACTTCACCGCCACGCAGCCCATGATGCTGGCGGACCTGAAGATCGATGGGCGCAAGCGCAAGGTGATCATGCAGGCGCCCAAGAACGGCTTCTTCTACGTGATCGATCGCACCAACGGCAAGCTCATCTCGGCGGGCAAGTTCGTGCCGAACAACTGGGCGAGCCACATCGATCTCGAGACCGGTCGCCCCGTGCTGCTGCCGGATGCCAATTACGACGATGAGCCGCGGCTGCTCTCGCCGAACAATGTCGGCGCCCACAACTGGTACCCCATGTCGTACAACCCGAACACGGGGCTCGTGTACTTCCCCGTGCTGCGGAACTACAGCATCTACGAGATCGAGGAGAACTACGTTCCGCGCAAGTTCACCATGAGCTGGGGAACGGCGGCACCGCCTTCGGAGAAGAACGCAGCCGTGCGCGCCGAGCTCGCTCACAAGACACCGGACGGGTGGCTCACGGCGTGGGATCCCGTGAAGCAGAAGGAAGTCTGGCGCGTGCCCTACGGGCGCGGGAACAACGGCGGCACGCTCACCACGGCGGGCAATCTCGTCATCGAAGGCACGAGTGCGCAGACGCTCGCGATCTACCGGGCCACCGATGGCAAGAAGCTGTGGGAGAGCCCCGTGCAGACCGTGCCGATGGCGGGGCCGATCACCTACACCGTGGACGGCGAGCAGTACATCGCCATCAATGCCGGCGGTGCGGCGAACTTCCGGGCCTTGCGAGAGCGGCCCACCGGGCGGGCCACGGCGCGTACGCTGGCGTTCAAGCTTGGCGGCAGCGTGAAGCTTCCGCCCATTCCGGAGCCGCCGCCGCTCTCACCGCCGCCGCGTCCGACCGGGTCGGTGGATCAGATCAAGGAAGGCGAATTCCACTACACGCGCGTCTGCGCGCAGTGTCACGGCCGCGATGCGATCGCCATCAATGCCATCCCCGATCTGCGGCATATGTCGCCCGCAACCCGTGCGGAGTTCACAGACATCGTGCTGAAGGGCACGCGCGCCGCGAAAGGCATGGTGAGCTTTGCGGATCAGATCACGCCGGAGCAGGCGGAGGCGATCTACCAGTACCTGACCGCACGCGCGTGGGACGACTGGAACCGGTAACGGTGATTCCTCTCAGGCGCCCGGACGCGTTTGTCGGCCGCACGTGGCTTCCGGTGCACCCCGGCCCACGGGCGCGACGGCCGTCGAGCACGGTATGCCTGAGCGCGCGAGCGCGCGGCCTCGGAGCCGGAACGACGGAATGCGCGTGTCGAAAGCGCCGAGCTTTGCAGTTGAGGCCGCGCGTGTGCCGCGCGCCGACGCTTCGGCGGTTGTTGTCAATGCGCCATTCGTAGGCGTTGACGCGTTCCCGTGAAGCCTCTTGCGAGCGGGTTCATGTCCCGCGAAGCCACGCGAGAGGCGAGCGTCCTCACAAGGCCGTGAAAGCAGATGTGCCGGAAAGGAAAAGCTGCGCAGCCGATGCGCATTCGCGAACAACTCGTGACATTTCGTTGGAACCTTCGAGTCGCCTCTGCTACTTATAAAATCAGGGTTTGCGGGAATGAACAGCCGCGTTCGGGAGCATTGACCGGCGCGGCGATCGCGCCATCAATGGCGCACTGGGTGTGACGGGTTGCGAACGCGATGAGAGCATCGGAAAAGACACGCAGAGAGTTTCTCAAGCTGGCGCTCGGTGGAGTGGCCGGCGCATCGCTCGCACCTGTTGCGTTGGCGCGATCACGACGCGAGCCCATCGTCATCACGCCGATCACCGACACCATTTCACAGGTGACGGGCGCCGGCACGAACGTGGTCATCTTCGCCAAGGGCGATCAGGTGCTGATGATCGACGGCGGTGTGGCCGAGCGCTCCCACGATCTGCTGAAGGCCATCGCGCGCCACACGAAGGTGCGCGCGCCGCAGGTGGTCTTCAACACCCACTGGCACTGGGATCACACGGGCTCGAACGAGCGGCTCGGCAAGGCCGGCGCGAAGATCATCGCGCACGAGAACACGAAGCTCTGGCTGGGAGCCGAGTTCTACGTGGACTGGGAACAGCGCGAGTATACGCCGCGCCCGAAGATCGCCTGGCCCACGGAAACCTTCTACACCGAAGGGAGCCTCACGTTCGCCGGTGAGGAGGTGCGCTACGGCCACCTGCCGCGCGCACACACGGATGGCGACCTCTACGTGTTCTTCCCCGCGCAGAACGTGCTGGTCGCGGGAGACCTCGTTGCGGTAGGCCACTATCCGGTGCTGGACGTGGCCACCGGCGGATGGCTCGGCGGCATGGTCGATGCGAACAAGGCGCTCCTCGAGCTGACGAATGACGAGACGAAGATCGTCCCGGGTACCGGGCCGCTGCAGACACGCGCGCACCTCGAGGAGCAGCTGCACATGCTGAGCACGATGAAGGACCGCCTCGTCGGGCTCATGAAGAAGGGCATGGGCACGGATGATCTGCTCGCGTCACCCCCCACGGAGGAATTCAACGCGAAGTGGGGCGACCCGCGGCAGTTCATCGTCAATGGGTATCGCGGCCTCTGGGGTCACGTGCGTGAGCTCGGTGGCATCGTCTGATGGGCGCGCGTTGAAGAGCAGGCAAGTGAGCAGATTGAGCATGAGCAGAGGCGATACGTTGAACGGGATGCCCACGGTGACGGCCCGGTTGAGGCCCACCGTTCTGGTGCTTGCGGGCGCGGTCTTCGGGGCGGCTTGCGCGTCAGCCGTGGCCGCGGAAGGGTCGGCCGCCGCCCCGTCGAACGTTGCCGCCTCCGCGCCCTCGGGCTCTGCCAACCCGCACGGGGATGCGCCGCCCCAGTGGGAGTTCTTCAACAAGTACTGCAACGAGTGCCACAACTCCACGGACTGGGCGGGCGGCCTCGCCTTCGATGTGCTCTCGCCGGACTCGCTCGGTCAGGATGCGGAAGTCTGGGAGGAGGCCGTGCGCAAGCTCCGTGGCCGCCTCATGCCGCCGCCGGACAAGCCGCAGCCCAGCCAGGAGGCCGTGAACGCGCAGGTGGCGTGGCTCGAAAGCCAGCTCGATGCGGCCGCCGCCGAGCACCCGAATCCGGGGCACGTGGTGCTGCACCGGCTGAACCGCACCGAGTACGCACGCGAGATCGAGCATCTGCTCGGGCTCAGGATCGATGCGGCGGCGCTGCTGCCGCGTGAGACGAAATCCGAAGGCTTCGACAACGTGGCGAGCGTGCTGAGAGTCTCGCCGTCGTTCCTCGATCAGTACATCGTGGCCGCGCAGGAAGTGAGCCTCAAGGCCGTCGGCGATCCCAATCCGGGGCCCGCGAGCGTCGTCTACCGCACGCCGCCGGGCGCGAACCAGTACGCGCACGTGGAAGGCCTGCCCCTCGGCACGCGCGGCGGACTGCTCATCGAGCATCTGTTCCCGGCCGATGGCGAGTACATCTTCAACATCAACCAGAGCGCCGGATTCGGCGGCGGCTACGTGTCGGGGCTCGATACCCGGCAGCGCCTCATCATGACGCTCGATGGCGAAAAGGTCTTCGAAGCCGAGTTGGGCGGCGAGGAAGACCTGAAGGCGGTGGACCAGAAGCAGGCGCCGGCGGCGAACGCGATCCGCGCGCGGTTCCAGAACATCAAGCTGCACGTGAAGGCGGGCCCGCGCAAGATCGGCATTGCGTTCGTGGCGCGCACGCAGGCCGAAAGCGACGAGATGCTCCAGCCGTTCGACAACGGGCGGCCGCCCGTGCCCGGCGTGCAGGGCATCGAGATCGTGGGCCCGACGGCTGCGACCGGTCTGACCGAGACGCCGAGCCGCAAGAAGATCTTCGTGTGCCGGCCGGCGAGTGAAGCCGAGGAGCTGCCGTGTGCGCAGCAGATCGTGAGCACGCTCGCGCGCAAGGCGTACCGTCGCCCGGTGACGGATGACGACATCGCGGCGCCCATGCGCTTCTACAAGGCGGCCCGCCTGACCGGAGGCTCGTTCGACAACGGCATTCAGCAGGCCGTGATGGCGATTCTCGCGAGCCCGAAGTTCCTCTATCGCGTCGAGATGCCGCCGCCGGATGCGAAGCCGGGCAGCATCTACCGGATCAGCGATGTCGAGCTCGCTTCGCGGCTGTCGTTCTTCCTGTGGAGCCAGGGGCCGGATGATGAGCTGCTGAAGCTCGCCACCGAGGGCAAGCTGCGCGATCGCGCGGTGATCGAGCAGCAGGTGAAACGCATGCTGGCCGATCCGCGCGCGCAGGCGCTCACGACCAGCTTCGCGGGCCAGTGGCTCACCGTGGACGAGGTGGACTCGATCGAGCCCGATCCCACGATCTATCCGGAGTTCGACAACACGCTGCGCGAGGCCTTCCGTCGCGAGATGGAGCTGTTCGTCGGCAGCATCTTCGCGGAGGACCAGAGCGTCGTGAATCTGCTCTCCGCGAACTACACGTATGTGAACGAGCGCCTGGCGCGCCACTACGGCATTCCGAACGTGCGTGGCGAGCGCTTCCGGCGCGTCACGCTGCCGGACTCGAAGCGGTGGGGGCTGCTGGGCAAGGGGAGCTTCCTGCTCGGCATGTCCTACGCCAATCGCACCTCACCCGTTCGGCGCGGCGCGTGGGTGCTGGAAACGCTCATCGGCACGCCGCCGGCGGCGCCGCCGCCTGGCGTCGAGGCCCTGAAGGAAAACATGACGGGCGTGCGTCCGACGACCGTGCGTGAGCGCATGGAAGCCCACCGGGCGAACCCGACCTGCAACTCGTGCCACGGCATCATCGATCCGCTGGGATTCGCGCTCGAGAACTTCGACGCGATCGGAGGCTGGCGCGACAAGGATCGGGAGACGGGCACGCCGATCGACTCGGCCGGCAGCGTGCACGACGTGTCGCTCAACGGGGTCGACGGGCTGCGCAATTACCTCCTGAGCCGCCCCGAGCAGTTCGTCCAGACGCTCACCCGGAAGCTGATGACCTACGCGCTCGGTCGCCCGGTCGAGTACCAGGACATGCCCACCGTCCGCGCGATCGTGCGCGAGGCGGCGAAGCATGACTACAAGTTCTCTGCCATCGTCACCGGCATTGTGCTGAGTGACCCGTTCAGCATGCAGATGATGCCTGCGGACGAGGTGGACGTGAAAACCGCCCAGGCCGCGTTGCACTGAAGTATCGAATCGAGGAAAGCCGGATGTTCATCACCAAGAAGCACATTCCCCGCAGAACCTTCCTCCGCGGCGCCGGTGCAATGATCGCCTTGCCGTTCCTGGATGCGATGGTGCCCGCGCGCACGGCGCTTGCGAAAACGGCGGCGGCGGCGAAGCCCCGCATGGCGTTCATCTACTTCCCGCACGGCGCCATCATGGAGAAGTGGACGCCCGCGAAGGCCGGCCGGGATTTCGAGCTGTCGCCCATTCTCGAGCCGCTGAAGGACTTCAGGGACAAGCTCACGATCGTGAGCGGGCTCGGGAACCGTCCGGGTGAGAGCCAGGCGGTGCACGCCATCGTTCCGGCAACCTGGCTGAGCTGCGTGCATCCCAAGCAGGGCCAGGAGCCCAACATGGCCATCACGGTGGACCAGATGGCCGCCAACCACATCGGCCAGGAAACCCCGCTGCCCTCGCTCGAGATCGCCACGGAGCCCCAGGGTGGCGGTGGCGCGTGCGATCGTGACTACGGCTGCAATTACTCCGGCACGATTTCCTTCCGCACGCCGACCACGCCGCTGCCCATGGAGTACAACCCGCGCAAGCTCTTCGAGCGCCTGTTCGGCCGCGGGGATACGCCCGAGGAGCGCAAGGCGCTCGTTCAGCAGTACGGCAGCATCCTGGACATGGTGCGGGAGGACGCCGCGGCTCTGCAGGCCCGGCTCGGCGCGCGGGATCGCGCGGCACTCTCGGATTACCTCGAGACCGTGCGCGAGCTGGAGCGCCGGATCCAGAAAACCGAAGCGCAGGATCTCTCGAAGCTCAAGCTCCCGGAGGTGCCGGTCGGCATCCCGGAGAACTTCGATCATCACCTGAATCTCATGTTCGACATGGCGGCGCTCGCGTTCCAGGGGAACATGACGCGCGTCGTGAACTTCATGATGGCTGCGGAGGTGAGCGGCCGCACCTACAACATCGTCGGTGTGCCGGATGCCTTCCACGCCGTGTCCCATCACGCGAACGATCCGGCGAAGAAGGAAAAGCTGGTGCGCATCCAGCGCTACCACACGCAGGTGTTCGCGAAATGGCTCGCCAAGCTCGCGTCCATCCCGGACGGCGACGGCTCGTTGCTCGACCACGCGATCATTCTCTACGGCAGCAACATGAGCAACAGCGACCGTCACAACCAGTTCCCGTTGCCGACGGCGGTGGTCGGCGGGGGCTGCGGCAAGCTCAAGGGCAACCAGCACCTCGTGTATCCGGATCACACGCCGCTCGCGAACGTGCACCTCACGCTGCTTCAGCGCATCGGTGTGGAACAGGACAAGGTCGGCGACAGCACCGGGCTGATCACGGAGCTCTGACGATCATGCGGATTCGGCTTGCGGCCGCGGTGGCCGCTGCATTGATGGGGCAGGGTGTCGCGTTCGGCACGGCATCGCTCGTGGAGCTGGCGAAGTCGGGAGACACCGCCGCCGCCCTGCAGCTCATCGAGCAGAAGGCAGACGTGAATGCCGCGGAGAAGGATGGCACCACGGCGCTGCACTGGGCGGTCTATCGTAACGACGTGGAACTCGTCGATCGGCTCATCAAGGCCGGAGCCGACGTGAACGCCGTGAATGAATACGGCTCCTCGCCGCTTTCGGAAGCGGCGGTCACGGGGAACGTTGAGGTGATCCGCAAGCTCCTCGAGGCCGGCGCCGATCCGGAATCGCCCAACGCGGATGGCCAGACGGCGCTCATGCTGCTCGCGCGCACGAGCAACGTGGAGGCGGCGAAGCTCCTCATCCGGCACAAGGCGAACGTCAACGCGGTGGAAAACTGGAAAGGGCAGACCGCCCTCATGTGGGCCGCCGCGCAGAGCCAGCCGGAGATGGTGAAGCTGCTCGTGAAGCATGGCGCGGAGGTGAACGCGCGCTCGAAGGTGAACAACTGGCAGCGCCAGGTCACGGCGGAGCCCCGCGCGCAGGCGCGGCCCGCGGGCGGGTTGACGCCGCTGCTCTATGCGGCCCGGCAGGGCTGCCTCGAGTGCGCGAAGGCGCTGGTCGAGGCGGGTGCGGACGTGGACATGACCGACCCCGAAGGCGTCACGCCGCTCATCATGGCCATCCAGAACTTCCATTTCGATACGGCGCGATACCTGCTCGAGAGCGGCGCGAATCCGAACAAGTGGGACTGGTGGGGCCGCACCCCGCTCTACAGCGCCGTCGATCTGAACACGATCCCGCATGGCGGCCGCCCCGATCGCATTTCACTCGATGAGACCACGAGCCTGCAGCTCATCGAGATGCTGCTGAAGGCAGGTGCGAATCCCAACGCGCAGCTCAAACTGTTCCCGCCGTACCGCGCGCTCGGCCCCGATCGTGGCGCGGACCAGATGCTCACCATGGGCGCCACGCCGCTGCTGCGCGCGGCCAAGGCCGGTGACGTTCCGGCGGTGAAGCTGCTGCTCGCCTACGGCGCAAATCCGAACCTGCCCAACATCTACGGGCACACGCCCGTGATGGCCGCCGCGAACCTCGGCTCGAACGAGATCGACACACGCGGCCGGTTCAAGACGCAGGAGCAGGCCGTCGAGACCATCGAGCTGCTCGTGAAGGCCGGCGCAGACGTGAACGCACGTGACACGCGCCTGGGCCAGACGGCGCTGCACGGTGCCGCGCTCTGGGGCTGGAACGATGTGATCAAGGCGCTCGTCGCGCACAACGCCGACCTCACGGCCAAGGACAAGAAGGGCATGACGCCGCTCGACTCGGCGCTCGGCAGGGCCGGCGGCCATGGTCGCGGCGGCACGCGCATCGAGGTGCACGAGGCGACTGCGGCACTCATCCGCGAGCTGACCGCATCCACGGCGCCTCCGGAGAAGCAGCAGCTCTGAGGGCTGTCGCGCTGATCTCACGATCTCGTCGGCTTGCACCTTTTCAGGTGCGAGGTGCGCGGATGGCTGTGCACGCAGGAGGGCGCGAGGCGCGGGCGAGCGCTCAATGCGCGCGAGAGTGGGTGGAGTGGCGGGTGTCTTCTGACGGCGACAGCACAAGGCGATCTTCCGAAAGGTCGCCGCTGGCGGTCTTGAGTGAATAGAATCGCCGGCTTTTGATTCTCGGTCGGACAGTGTGAAAACGTATGAGTGAAGAGAAGCGTCTTGTTTGGGATCTGCCGCTGCGGCTGTTCCATTGGCTGCTCGTGCTGAGCATCGCGGGACTGTGGGCCACCGGAGAGGCCGGATTTGACTGGATGCAGATCCACATCTATCTCGGCTACTGGACGCTGGGGCTCGTCGTTTTCCGCATCCTCTGGGGCTTCGTCGGCCCGCGGCACGCGCGGTTCAGCAGCTTCCTGAAAGGCCCCGCGGGCATCTGGCGGTATGCGAAGGGACTTGCCGCGGGGACCATGATCCAGACCGCGGGCCACAATCCGCTCGGCGGGATTTCCGTCATCGTGATGCTCGCGCTGGTCGCCTTCCAGGCCACCACGGGGCTCTTCGCGACGGATGACATTCTCTGGACCGGCCCCTACAACAGCGCCGTGAGCACCGAGACGGCGGACCGGCTCACCTCGCTCCACCACGCCAATTTCAATCTCATTCTCGCCATGGTGTCGCTGCACGTGCTGGCGATCGTGTTCTACTTCTTCGTGAAGAAGCAGAACCTGATCGGCGCCATGTTCCATGGGAAGAAGCCCGCGGCGCACGTGCCGGAGCACGAGGCCATCACGCGTTCCGAGCTCACCAAGGCGGTGATCGTGATCGCCATCAGCGCGGGGCTCGTCTACTGGCTCATCAGCGCGGCGCCGCCCCCGCCTGAAACCTACTTCTGAGGGCATGAAGCCCGGCACCCGGTGAGCGCGCCGGGTGCCGGCGCGCAGGTCCTGGCGGATGGAGACGTTCGCGAG